>PLTC01000289.1 GCA_003165295.1 Rhodospirillales bacterium
GGATGGATCGCATGCTTAAAACAAACACCTCGAAACATCGAACCCATTCCTTGTTTCGCCAGGGATGTATGCTTTATGACCTGATGCCGAATATGCCAGATATTCGTCTGCTGCCTCTAATTCAAAGGTTTTTTGAGTTGCTACAGCAATGCCGTGTCTGCTCAGAGGTTTTCTCAATCGTCTAAAATGAGGGGAAGGTTGAGTCCTGGAGGTCGTCGACAAGGAACTGGGAGCCGCCAATTGCCGCAAGGTGGCTGCGGAAGTCAACAAGCGCCTCAAGCGCGGGCGGGCGAAGAATCCTTGACACGGCGATCGGCGTCAGCGAAACCGGACGGCAACAGGAAGACCGGAGGGGCGCGGTGGCAGGGCGGAACATTCTTCTCATCGAGCCGAATTATCGCAACAAGTATCCGCCGCTTGGGCTGATGAAAATCGCCCAATATCATGGTCCGCGAGGAAAGAAGGATAACGTCCGGTTCATCAAGGGCGAGGAAAAGTCCGTTCTTGACACGGGCTGGGATCGCATCTATGTCGCCACCCTATTTTCGTTCGAATTCGACCGAACGGCCGCCGCCATCGACTTCGCCGTAAAGGCGGCAAACGGCCAAAGGGACAAGGTCTTCGTCGGAGGCATTGCAGCATCGCTGGCCCATGACCGCTTCACGTCGGAACGGCGCTGGCACGGCATTCGCTTCATCAAGGGTCTGCTCGACAAGGCGCCGGCCGTCTCCCTCCGTCTGGACGACTTCGCAGAGGAACTCTATTCCGACGACCGGGACGGCACGCCAATTGAGGACCTCGTGCCCGATTATGGCATCCTCGAGCAGGTCAAGTACCGCTACCCGGTCCGGGACGGCTATTTCGGCTATGCCTCCCGTGGCTGCATCCGGAAATGCCATTTCTGCGGCGTTCCGATCCTCGAGGGAAGCCAGAGGGACGCACGTCCGCTCACCTCACTGGTAACCGCGGTGGATGAACTCTACGGGCCGAAGCGTGACCTGATCCTGATGGACAACAACATCACGGCGTCGGCCAGGTTCCGGGAGATCATCGCCGAGATACGCGACCTAGGCTTCACGCCCGGTGCCAAGCTCAAGCGAGAGCATGAACGAGTCGCCTCGCTCCGCCGCGTGGACTTCAATCAGGGTGTCGATGCCCGCATTCTATCGAAAGACAGAATGTACATGCAGGAGCTTGCCTCGATCTGTCTCAGTCCGCTCCGCATCGCTTTTGACCATATGGGCCTGCGGGAACCCTACGAGAAGTCCGTACGGCTGGCGCATGAGTTCGGCCTTAAGGAACTGTCCAACTACATGCTGTTCAACTTCCATGACTCGCCGTCCGATCTGTTCGGAAGAATGCGCATGAACGTGCGCCTGAACGAGGAACTGGGAATCCGGATATGGTCCTTCCCGATGAGGTACCAGCCCGTCGACAGGACTGACAGGAATCATGTCGGGGACAAGTGGACCCGCTACCAACTCCGAAGCATGCAGATTATCCTCCAGGCGACGCACGGCATCGTGAGCGGAAACCCGGAATTCTTCGTTCGCGCGTTCGGCAATACGTCTGCCGAGTACGAGGAAATCCTGTTCATGCCGCACGACTTCATCTTCTTTCGCGACTGGTTCGAAACCGGGGGCGGTCGCGGTGCGCGGGAAGAGTTCGCGGCTGAAGCCCGGAGGCTTTCTCCTACCGACAGGAGCGAATTGCTCCGCCTGCTCTCCGGCTGCACCCCGAGCGGCATTGCCGGCCTGACGGCACTGACCGCAAACCCAGCCGTCAGGCGCATCCTTCCCTACTATGTCCCGATGTCAAAGGACGAATGCGACCGCAAGACGAAGGAACTCCGCCTTGCCAAGACCACCAAGCCACCGCTGCCGCCGGAGGAGATGGTCGAGGATGCCGGGTTGGATGACGACGCCGGGAGGATTGCCGCATGAAGGATGCCGACATCGTCATCGGCAAGGACATCCTGGAACTGCTCAGTTCCGCCATGTATGTCGATCCCCTCACGATCTACCGGGAATACGTCCAGAACGCCGCCGACGCCCTGTGCGACGCCAGTGCGCAGGGACTGCCGCCTGACCCTACAGCTCCACAGGTAAGGATCGTCATCGATCAGGGAACGCGCACCATCAAGATCAGGGACACCGGAACCGGGGTTCCGGCCCGGGCCTTTGCAAGCCGGATGACCGCCATCGGTGCCAGTCCGAAGCGCGGAACCGATGCCAGAGGGTTCAGGGGCGTGGGGCGGCTCGCCGGGTTGGGCTACTGCAGGGAACTGATCTTCCGATCCAGGACGGCGCGGACCGAACCTGCGATGGAAATTCGGTGGGACTGCACCAAGCTCAAGGCAGCGCTCCGCTCGGCCGATTACACGGGCGGCCTGGCACGGCTTGTGACCGACATTGTTGCGTTCGACGAAATCAGGGAGCTTCCCGGTCAGCCCGATCGGTTCTTCGAGGTCGAGATGGTCGGCATCGTCCGGCACCGGAACGACAGTCTGCTCGACGAAGCCGCGGTCTCCGAATACCTCTCCCAGGTCGCACCGATTCCGTTTTCGTCCGACTTCTCGTTCGGGCGGACCATCGACGACTTTCTTGACCGACACACGGCACCCGGGAACGTCGAAATCAGGGTCAACGACGGCGATCCGCTGGTTCGTCCGCACCGCAACACCTTCGAAGCGGACGACGGAACGCCGGATGCCTTCACCGACGTCGAGTGCATCGTGATTCCCGGGACAGACGGCGGCACCGCGGCAGTCGGCTGGCTTCTGCACCACGGGTACCGCGGGGCAATTCCGAACCGGGCGCTGGTCAAGGGACTCCGATTCCGGACGGGCAACATTCAGGTCGGCGGGCACGGCATAGCCGAAGACCTGTTTCCGGAACCGCGATTCAACTCGTGGACCGTCGGCGAGATGCACGTCACCGATCGGCGGATACTGCCCAACGGGCGCCGTGACCACTATGAGGAATCGGTCCATCTCGGAAACCTGATGAACCACCTGACGCCGATCGGACGCGATATCGCGAAGCGTTGCCGCGGTTCGTCGGTGCGGCGCAAGTGGCTCCGCGAGTTCGAACTGCATGAAACCGTTGCCCGGGAGAAGCTCGATATCCTGGCCCAGGGTACGCTCGGGGATACGGCTCGGAAGGCCATGGTGTCCGAAGTCGACCGGGCAATCGCGCCCATGGCCAAGATTGCCGCTATGGACGACCTTGCGCCGGAAGCCCGGACGACGCTCAAACCCAAGGTCCGGGAACTGCAGGAGGAGCTGGACAGGGTTGCTGCCAGAAAGCCCGCAGAAAGTCCACTGGCGCGCCTCCCTGCCGAAAAGCGCCGAATGTACGAACACCTCTTCGAATTGGTCTATGAGTGCTCGACGAACCGTGTTGCCGCCAAGGCTCTGATTGACCGGATACTTCTAAAAGTTCTCTGATATCTCGATAAATGTCAGGGTCGGCGCTATCGGCGACTAACATCCTAACGATGTCGTCATCACCTTCTCTGGGTACCAGGTGCAGGAAGGAGTCGCCCGCGCGCGCGTTCCTGTTACCGCTTGGTTCAAGTACTGCGCGGACGATCGATATACATTGGTTACACGATCATCAATTCAGTTGATTTTTGCGATGTAAAAATAAGAATATAGATAGGGATAAGGCGTCCCTCCTGGGAGGATGACATGTGGAAAATAAATATCTTGTTTTGGATAAGTGATGAGCAGAGCTTTGGTGTCCAGGCGTGTGGGCAGACTATTGACAATGCGTTGGAGGGTGCTGCTTGGTTTGTAGAATATGATGGCTACCAAAAATTCGCTATAATTCGCATAGAAAAAGATGGCGTGACAATTGATAGCTCAAAGGTAAACAAGGTGGTTAATTATTGGACTGGCGTCTTCTTCCCAAAATGCGGAAACAGAAAGAGACATCAGGGCCATCATTAGGACAATTCATGATCAGAATCCTACATGGTCACATTTCTCTTATCTCGCTGCCTATAAATTACAGTTACATGGACCCCATCTGTTTTGATCGCCTAGGCCGCCGCTTTGGCCTGTTCAATGCCGGCTCCACGCTGTATCCGTCATAGCTGCATTTATTGAGGAAATTCATCCCATCAAACCCAGTCCCAAGGTCAACGACCAACGCCGTGAGTGGGCGCCACCCGATCTGATCCAGAAAATTGGCACTTTGCTCGGCAAGCGTAGAATCATCGCCAGAAATATAGTGGACTCCTTCCCTTGTTCCTTCCTTTCCATTTTGACCTGAGTTCATAATTGATGTCATTCTGAATACCATAAACATAGCAAGGTCGACATCAAACTCGTTATATCGAAATATCTTGCTTTTTCCTATGGCTTTTCCTTCTTCGTGCATATCCATATCATGGCCGGTATCATCTTCCTCTTCCATCGTCTCTTCAAATACAACCTCATCTTCGATAACCTCCTCCGTCAGACACATTGGAGTGACGGCTTGTGCTGGAAATACTGAGCATGTTCTCGGAGAACGATGATCTAAACAAAGATAGTGCCCGCAGCCTGTGTTTAGCAGCTGCTGGTGCTGATCAAGATTAACCCTGATCCCATTAGCAACAAATTTCTTCACCTGAATGAACGCAAAGCTAACGAAGTTGTCAGTATTGTCTGTCCATCTGACGGCCAACAGAATATCTGAACCGGTCAATTTTTCAGCTTTTGCGGTTGACGCATCTGCAACATAGAAGCGGATATCGGATCGAAATTTTGTTCCAGTTAATACAAGAGCCGCAACTAAATATCCCGTCAATCGTTCTTCATGACTCGCAGTCGGCAACAGATAACGGAGAAATCGCTGGATGGCAAAAGTTATATGCCAGTAACCACCCCAATAGCTGATGTATTTTCTATGGAAATTATCTTTACGTGCCAGCATTTCTATTGAAACACATGATGAATTTTCAACAGAACTGCCTATCAGCGTAGACCAGTGTTCAATAGGTAATTGCAGGCTACGCGCGGTATATGGTTCAAATCCTCGCGTAAAAAAAACAGCGATCCCAAAATCATCTGTTTCCGCTTCCTTCAGGAATTGTTCAATCCATTCGTCATCTGTCATGGAACCTCCCCGTAACAAGACATCATGTTTATACGGCTAGGCGCATAGAAGACGATGATGTTAGAGAAGTCAAGGCAAACGCCAGCCCGGAGCGAAAAAATGATGTGCTCGGCAGGGCGGTAGATATGGGGATAATCTGCCTCGCCGACGCATCCCCCTCGCTTGCCCGGTTACGATCCGCCTAGGCTCGATAAAATCGATCCTGCGGGTCCGAGGACCGATGGATACGTAAATCACCGAAGTTCTCCTTGACCGGGATGCACCGCAGCACGCCACCATCCGGCAGAGCCTCCAGGTCGGCCACCAATCGTTCTACCAGTCCGAGCCATCCTCTCGGAATATCGAAATCGATCGATTTCTTGTGACCGAACATCGGGCGAGCCAGCAGGGCCGTCAGCCGGCGGTGATATTCCGCCGAAGTCGTCATAATCATGGCATTCCTCCTCTTATCGGACGGCGTTCGTTTCCGCAGGCGGCGTCGATTGTGGCGACCGACGTCTCGCTTGGCGGCTGCGATGATGCCGGATGATCTCCGTCACCGCGGGGCCGTCGAGGGTTTCCTTCTCCATGAGCGCGTCGGCAATGGCCTGGACGGCACCGCGATTGACAGTGATGACGCGAACGGCCTCCGTCTGGGCTTCGTCGAGCATCAGCGTCACCCTAGCCGCGATATCGGGTCTTGTCGTCAGGATGCGGACAACTCCCTCGGCGGTTGGGCGACCGAGCCAAAGCGGGAATTCGTCGACGAGTCCGAGCGAAGTGCAGGCGGCGACGGCCAAAATGGTCGCCTTGGCCAGGTCGCTGTTTTCGGTACCGCCGCAACCTGCACTGGCCACACCGAGAAGGACGATCTCTGCCGCGCGTCCGGCCATTGCCCGCCGCAGATAAATACGGATGGTTTCGACGGTCACCGCCACGCTCTCCCGTTCAGGAATGGTGATGCCTCCGATCGCGCCAATTTGCCGGATCGATACGACGTCCAGCGCCTCCGGTCCTTCACTCGCGATCATGTACGCGTGCCCGGCCTCATGTGCGGCGCGCAACCGGAGTTCCTCCGCGCTCGGCGGCGCGCCGACCGTCGTGCGGATTTCGGCGAGCAGGTCGTCGATGTGCAGACCACGTTTCACGGTCCGGGCAACGCGCCGCGCTCCACGGCACCACTTTTCCACGTCAGCCCCAGTGGCACCGAGAGCCGCCCTGGCAGCTCTGGTGAGGTCGCCGTCCACGGGGTTGCCGCGGAGATGCTGCAGGAAGATGCCGAGGAGAGCGGTTTCGTCCGGGAGTGGAATCCTGATTGTCCTATCGAGCCGACCGGGGCGCACCAGGGCGGCGTCGAGGCGCGAGGGGTCATTTGTCGCTGCGGCGACGATTACTCCGCGGCGGCCGGCGACGCCGTCCAGACACTCCAACAAGGCGTTTACTGTCTGCCGCGAATAGTCTGCGTAGTCGCCGCGGAATTCCGCCCGATCCCCGAAACTGTCGATTTCGTCGATGAACAGGATGCTCGGCGTCTCCGCTGCCGCCTGTTCGAATGCCTTCCGCATTTCCCTGAGCATGTCCCCGAGATGACCGGCGGCCTGCCATTGAGCGTAGGACCCGGCGATCAACGGAACCTCGGTACCGACCTCCCGAGAACAAGTTCTCGCAAGGGAGCGCATAAAAGATGTCTTCCCGGTGCCGGGTCGGCCAACCAACAAGATACCTCTGTCGATATCGGCCCAGTCCAGGCGCCCTCGGTGGAATTCGGCTAGATCCCGTGCAAGAGCCAGACCCCAGGCAACTGCCTCCGGCATCCCATGAACGCAGTCGAGTGTTGGCATTGCCGGGGTGCCCGTGAGCGCATCGGCGGGAAGGCCGCCCTGGACCAGTTTCATCAATCGGCCAACGAAGTCGTTCGCCGATTGATTCGGCCGTGAGGCAAGGGTCAGATCGCTCGCGGTGACCATCCTGCAGAACGAGTCGGAGAGAACTTCGGTCGGCGCCTCCCCCGTCAACGCCGTGATCGCCGACGCGACGGCCGACCAATCGGGCTGCGGCATTGTTACACGGTAATCTGCGGATCGCACCAGATCGGAGGGGAGGAAGCGGTCTCCGGGGGCGAAGCCGACGACGGTGCGGCCGCCCGAGAGAATGAGCGATACCGAGTCATTGCCGGAACTCGCGCGGTCGCTCTTTTCCCCGACGCGTCGGACCTCGAAGTAATGTCTGTTGTCATCACCGAGCGGCCTGTTTACGCTTTCCGCTTTCCCGACCTTGATCCTGTCGGGGATGCGGCGCACCTCGCCAGCGACCTGGCGCCATGCCATTGCCGTCGGTTCAACGAAGTCGCCGTTCGGCGTGATGACGACGATGGCGACGCCGTTGGCTTTGAGCCATTCATCGTTCTGGAGAACGCGGCGCAGGAGCGCCATGGCGACGAGAGCCGCCGCGGGCAGGTTGGGTTTCAGAGCCGATTCGACAACGGACTCAAAATCGAACTCATCGGTGTCATCGGGCAGCTCGCTGCTGCCCGCGGTCAGATCGCGGGACGTCATGGTAGGCTCCGGGCGTCGGAGGAAGACGGAAGCTGGTGACGGTGCAGCTCAGAAGCCGCGGGCGTTCCGTATTCGGCGACCGGGGAGAGGCGAACGGCTGGCCGCTTGAAGGTGGTGCGGCCGGTGGGCGTGGTCGTCGCCGCAGGCCGAGTCGCCGGGCGCGGCGGGCAGCGCCCACAACGGCCCGGTAGCTTCGGTCCTCATATCCAGCATGGGATGCGACATCGCGACCACCTTCGTTCGTGCTGCTTTCATACCAGGGGATGCCCTGAGGATCAAGCGCTGATGCAACCTATCCGGGTCCCCGGGCGGGCGGCGGTATTCCCCCGCTCATCGGCGGCAGATTGGGCTGCGTGGGGTTAACTGGCCCAGCAGGTCGTCGAGGGGCTGTGGAATGACCAGCGACCGACCTGCCACCACCGCCAGGGTCGTGTCACAGCACGGGTCCCCGTCGCTCAGCATCTGGATGGCGCTGACGCGAATGGCGTGGCGGAGGCCGTCGACATCCTGGAGGAGCAGGTAGCCCGACTCGGTGGGCAGACTGTTCGGGTGCCTGGCCACCGGGAAGGCCGCCTGGCCTCCGGGGTCATGTCGGTCATGAAGTTGAACCACCGCCGCCTCCATCGCTGCAACTGGAAGCAGGCTGCGATCGATCCCGAGGGGGTGTCAAGAAGCTTCCGGGAAGTCCCCGGCGGTGGCGCCAAGACCAGGCGTGGTCGGGGTCATGCCGGGACGGTGGCGAAGACGGCGGAAATCCTGGGGTTTACGGCGGTCAGCCTGCCGCAGCGGAAACTGCGACAGGCTGATGCTGCCTTTTGATACACGTTATGGGTCAGGGAGGCATTCTATGTGGCCTTGGCCACAAATACTGGTCAAGGCCACATGAAATGCCTCAGGGCGCCTTGCAACCCATTGATTCTACAATGAGCCATCGGAGGCTCGGCCAAATCTGGCGTACATTATGGGACCATCTGCCTGTCGCAGAATCCGGGTTTTCCGTGGCGACCGGCTGGCGCGCCGTGGCCAGAACAATTGTGGCGCTTGACGCCTTCGCTCGCAATCATCTAGTGCGAGAGGCTGGCATCGTTGATCAGGCACTGTAACGTGGGTTAGGAACGCACTGTGTTGGATGTGTATTTTAAGGTGGCCGCTCCATCTAAATTAGGGTATGCTCCGCCTTTAATGTTAGGAGCGGCGGTCAAATGAGAAGAATACCGTCGACGGTGGAGGGCCGAGAAAGTTCTTTCGCCATTCCCGGATATGAAATCATGGCGCCTTTGCAGGCGGAGGATCGGCCCCGCGAGAATCCGCAGGCGATGCTTCTGTCCACTTCCCAGCAATTGCTCTCCTTCACCCGGGAAAGGGATGCTCTCGCTCTTCTCGCCAAGACCGGTGTACAGTTCCTGATCGAGAATTCGATCAATCCCCAGTCCAGCGAACCCTCTCTGATACAGGCTCAAGCGGAACTCCTGCAGGCCTTCGTCCTGATCGTAGGAATCGGAAAACCTGTTCCCACATCTCCAAGGAATATGATCCGTATTTGGGAAGCGCTGAAGCAGAACATCGAGGCTCGCATCGAAAGTTTTCGTCCAGGAAGCGAAGGCGCTATTGAAGTCGTGACATACCGCGCACGCCTTCATACCATTTGTTATCGGAATATATTCTCTAGCAAGGACGCAGAGGAGATACTTCCCGCTTTGCTGTCCGGCGTCGACAAGGTATCGGTTCAGCAGTTGGGCTATGCCCTTTCCGATTTTGCCGCAGCATTATTCAAGCTCTTCCATATGCTGGGTGAGCGTATGAATAAATACATGGAGCGCGTCACCGTCCTTTTGTCCGATACCGGTGCGGTTCAAGATGAGATCGCGGCAATACGGAGGGCATCGCCCGTAGCCGACCGAGCCTGGCGATTTGCAGAGAGCCGTTTTCGCAACCGCTCGGACCTGGGCAAAGCCGGGTTCCAGTTGTCCGAATTGGCATGCGCGCCGATTTTCATATTGGACCGCGCGGAACTCGAGGACCGCTTCGGCCGGAACATCACGGATGTGTTCTATCGATGCGCAATCCCGATCGGCACGCTTGACGAGGCCGCCCTGGACCGTATCCATGTCGACAACCCGATCTGGACCAAGCCCTTCATCCTCCTTGCGGATGGCCGGCTGTTTCTACCGATTCCCGGTCTAGTCGTGAGCTTTCCATTCATGGTGGTGGAAGGTGTGATTGGGAGCAATGAGCGCCTGAACTCCGCCTACAGCCAAGCCCGGACAAGGTATCTCGAGGAAGCCGTCGAGGGCATCGTCCACAATGCGATGCCGAACGCGCGCATATTCACCAATGTCAAATGGAACGACCCGGACACGCACGAGGACGGGGAGCATGATGTGGTCGCCGTCCTTGACAATCAGCTGATCGTATTCGAGGCCAGATCCGGGAAACTAAGCTCCTCGTCTCGTCGAGGGGGTATCGATAGCCTCAAGACGAACTTCAAGTACCTATTTGTCAAACCCGGACGTCAGGCTTCGAGACTTGAGCGACTCCTCGCCCGAGGCGAAGCGGTTTCGGGAATGCTAAAGGACAAGAACGGAAAGCCGATAGACCTTGATTTGTCAACGCCTTACGTCGTTCATAAGTTCGGCATATGCATTGAGCATTTTCCCGGCATGACGACCTGTAAAGACCATTTTCTGGAACTCGGCCTCATCGAAGCTGAAAGCGACTGGGCGCCGATTTTGTCAATCGGCGAACTCAGGATGATTGCGACTTTTCTCGACACGGAGATTTCATTCTTTCACTATCTCACCCGACGCTCTACCATCGAAGAGGTAATCAAGTTCCTTGGTGACGAGCAGGACCTGCTGTCGATGTATCTGACGAACGGATTCAACATCGATACCCAAAATATTGCCGGGCGACACATAATCTTCAAGAATGCCGACGCCTTGGTTCGAACCCAGAAGGAGGCCCGTCGTGATAAAATGGTCTTCGAGACGCCTGGTGTGTTTCTTCCGCCGATGTGGCGGCTCATAGCTGAGGAACTCTACCTAAGCGGACATCACAGACGCTTCGCCATGCTTGAGATCATTTTGAATCAAGACCCGTCCGCTCTGGCCGGAGTGGCCCGCCGCGTACGGAATTGGAAGGGTGGCTGCGGCGGGAAAGATCACATCGCTTTTATCCGTCGCCCCATCGGCAGGCGGACTTTCGTCCTTGCATTCGCATTATTGAAGCAGCCGCCCTCGGGGTTCGAGGATTGGCATGAATCGGCACGTCAAATTGCATTGAACGCAGCTGCGGGGACTGGCGGTACGGACTGTATCGTCCTATACCGATCACGCAGTTCCCGGAGCCTTACTTTTGACGGCGTCAGTTTCTTCCGATTCAGGCTTAACGAGCGGCCACCTTCGGATGCCAGCCCCACAGCTATCTCCTGATAGTCGACATCTTGAAGAGGCCGATTTCAAGCCGTCGAAGGCGAACCGTAACCCCTGATGGCGTGCCAGGTGCCGTCGACATCCCGGATGAGCAGATAGCCCGGCACGCCGGGCAGACTGCTCGCGGCCCCCGCGCCACCCGGTAGGCTGCCTGGCCGTCAGGGTCATGAAGTTGAATCACCGCCGCCTCCATCGCTGCAGACGGTGACAGGCTGCGATCGATCCCGATGGGGTGTCAAGAAGCTTCCGGGAAGTCCCCTGCGGTGGCGCCAAGACCAGGCGTGGTCGGGCCATGCTGGGGCGGTGGCGAAGACGGCGAAAATCCTGGGTTTTACAGTGCTCAGCCTGCCGCAGCGGAAACTGCGACAGGCTGATGCTGCCTTTTGATACACTACGTGGTCCAAGGGTGCATTCCGTGTGGCCTTGGCCATTACCCAGCACTTGTCCCGGTTCATGAACAGCCGGTGGTTGCGCCGCAGGTTTCGCATTTGAGGCAGGTGCCGTTGCGCACCAGCGTCATGTTGCCGCATTCGCCGCAGGCGTCACCGACATAACCCTTGGCACGGGCCTCGAGAATCTGCTCGCGCCGGGACTCGACACCACCATAGCCCGAGCCGGGCAGCATCAGCGGCTCGTTGCGCAGGGCGGTGGCTTGGCCGTGCGGGGGTTGGCCGTGGGTTGGGGCGGTCGCGGCTCTGGCCTCGGTTCCGGTGCTGGCCAGCGTGAAACCGGAAGCGGCGCGGCCGGCGTTGCCGCCGGGCAACACGCGCAGGTTGGACCGGACGTAGCCCTTGCTGGTCATGCGCTTGACCGTCTCCTCGAGCAATCGATCGGAAGGCGGGGCCGGCAACGCGCTTTGCCGTTCGCCGCCGCCGACCGTGTCGGGAACCAGATCCTCGGGCGTGGCGTGGGCCAGATCGGTGCGACCGAGATAAGAGATGGCCAGCTCGCGGAAGATGTAGTCGATCACCGAGGTGGCCATCTTGATCGCGTCGTTGCCCTGGACCGTTCCCGAGGGTTCAAAGCGGGTAAAGGTAAAGGCTTCCACGAATTCTTCAAGGGGAACGCCGTACTGAAGCCCGATGGAAATCGCAATCGCGAAGTTGTTCATGAGCGAACGGAAGGCGGCGCCTTCCTTGTGCATGTCGATGAAGACTTCACCGAGCCGGCCGTCCTCGTATTCGCCGGTGCGCAGGTACAGCTTATGGCCGCCGACGATCGCCTTTTGGGTATAGCCCTTGCGCCGCTGGGGCAGTTTTACCCGACCGGCCGGCACCGTCCGCTCCACCACCCGTTCGACCACCCGCTCGATCAGTCGCTCGGCGATCATCGGCGCGCGCGCGGCGGCAGGCGCCTGGATCACCCGATCCACGAGGTCGTCCTCTTCCTCGTCGTCGTCCTGGTCGGGATCCGAGAGGATACTGGCCGAGAGCGGCTGGCTGAGCTTGGAGCCGTCGCGGTAGAGGGCGTTGGCCTTCAGCCCCAACCGCCACGACAGCAGGTACGCCTCCTTGCAGTCGCCGACTCCGGCACTGTTGGCCATGTTGATGGTCTTGGAGATCGCCCCCGAAATGAACGGCTGGGCCGCCGCCATCATGCGGATATGGCTTTCGGCCGAAAGGCTGCGGGTGCCGATGCGACCGCAGGGGCTGGCGCAGTCGAACACGGCGAGATCCCGCGGCCGCAGAAACGGCGCGCCCTCCAGGGTCATGGCGCCGCAGCAATAGGTGTTGGCGGCCTCGATCTCGGCCCTGGTGAATCCGAGCCAGGCCAGCAGGTCGAAGCCCGGCCGGCTCAATTCCGCCTCCGGCACCTTGAGGTCGCGGAGACAGACGTCGTTGCCGAGAGTCCAGCGGTTGGCGGCAAAACGGATGTCGAAGGCCGACCCGAGCGCGCTCTCCAGCGCCGCCAGGGCCGCCTCGGTGAAGCCGGCGGCCCGCAGCCGGCCATGGTTGACCCCGGGCGCGTCTTTCAAGGTGCCGTGACCGACGGCGTAGCGTTCGATGGCCAGGGACTCGGCGGCGGTGTAGCCGAGCCGCGCCAGCGCATCGGGCACCACCCGGTTGATGATCTTGAAGTAGCCGCCGCCGGCCAGCTTCTTGAACTTGACCAGCGCGAAGTCGGGCTCGATGCCGGTGGTGTCGCAGTCCATCACCAGACCGATGGTGCCGGTCGGGGCCACCACCGTAACCTGGGCGTTGCGGTAGCCGTGGCGGCTGCCCAGCTCCAGCGCCCGGTCCCAGACGCGGCGGGCGGCCTCGACCAGACCCGGTTGCGGGCAGTCCGCGGCCTTCAGCGGCACCGGCGGCACCGACAGCCCCTCATAGCCATCGGAGCCGGCGGCCCCGGCGCCGTCAATGCCGAACGCCGCCCGGCGGTGGTTGCGGATCACCCGCAGCATCGAGTCGCGGTTGACCGCGAAGCCGGGAAAAGCGCCCAGTTCCGCGGCCATTTCGGCCGAGGTGGCATAGGCGACCCCGGTCATGATTGCGGTCACCGCGGCGGCCAGCGCCCGGCCCTGGTCACTGTCGTAGGGCAGCCCCGACGCCATCAGCAGGCCGCCGAGATTGGCGTAGCCGAGTCCCAGCGTGCGGTATTCGTAGGAAAGTTGCGCGATGCGCGGCGATGGATATTGGGCCATCAACACCGAGATTTCCAGCGCCACCGTCCACAGCCGGCAGGCGTGCTCGAAGCCGGCGATGTCCATGGCGCCCTCGCCGTCACGGAACTGCATGAGGTTGAGCGAGGCCAGGTTGCACGCGGTATCGTCCAGGAACATGTATTCGCTGCACGGATTGGATGCATTGATCCGGCCGGAGTCCGGGCAGGTGTGCCATTCGTTGATGGTGGTATCGAACTGGACGCCCGGATCGGCGCAGGCCCAGGCCGCGTAGCCGATGCGGTCCCACAGGTCACGGGCGCGCACCCGCCTCGCCACCTTGCCGTCGGTGCGGCGGGTCAGCGCCCAGTCGCCGTCCTTCTCCACCGCCTCCAGGAAATGGTTGGGGATGCGCACCGAATTGTTGGAGTTCTGGCCGGCCACGGTCAGATAGGCTTCGGAATCCCAATCGGTATCGTAGGTGCGGAACGGCACCCCGGCCACGCCCTGTCCCGCGAACTGAAGGACGCGCTGGATCAGCGATTCGGGAATTGCCGCCTTGCGCGCCGCCACCACGGCCTTTTTCAATGGCTTGTTGGCCTTGGGGTCGGCTGCTTCGGCATCGCTCAGGCCGCTCCGGCGGCCCTCAAGGACGGCGGCGCCAAGCGCCGACAGGTGCTTTTCGGTGGCGATGGAGCCCGCCACCAGCGCCGCAACCTTCTGCTCCTCCACCACCTTCCACTCGATGAACGCCTCGATGTCGGGGTGGTCGATGTCCACCGTCACCATTTTGGCCGCGCGCCGGGTGGTCCCGCCCGACTTGATGGCGCCGGCCGCGCGGTCACCGATCTTGAGGAAGCTCATCAGGCCCGACGAGCGTCCTCCGCCCGAAAGCGACTCGCCCTCGCCGCGCAACCGGGAATAGTTGGTGCCGGTGCCGGAGCCGTACTTGAACAGCCGGGCCTCGCGCACCCACAGGTCCATGATGCCGCCCTCGTTCACCAGATCGTCCCGGACGCTCTGGATGAAGCAGGCATGGGGCTGGGGATGTTCGTAGGCCGACTCCGAGGCGGTCAGAACGCCGCTGCGGAAATCGACGAAGTGGTGGCCCTGGGCCGGACCGTCGATGCCGTAGGCCCAATGGAGCCCGGTATTGAACCATTGCGGGCTGTTGGGCGCCACCATCTGGCGGCACAGCATATGGCGGGTTTCGTCGAAGAAGGCGCGGGCATCGGCCTCGGCGTCGAAATAGCCGGCCTGCCAGCCCCACCAGGTCCAGGTCCCGGCCAGGCGGTCGAAGACCTGCCGGGCGTCGTTCTCTCCGACCATGCGGCGGTCCCTGGGCATCCGCGACAGCGTCGCGGTGTCGGCGGTCCGCCGCCACAACCAGGACGGGGTGGTGTGGTCTTCAACCGCCTTCAGTGCCGCCGGGATGCCGGCCTTGCGAAAGTATTTCTGGGCCAGGACATCGACCGCCACCTGACTCCAGGCGGCAGGCACCACGATGTCGGCCTGTTGGAACACCACCGAGCCGTCAGGATTGCGAATCTCACTGGTCACGACGCGGAAGTCGAACGCCTCATAGGCGTCGCCGCCGTCCCTGGTAAACCGTCGTTCGATACGCATGAAATTCCCTCGCGCCTGTCCGTGGTGGTGTCCGGTCCTGTTCCCCCGGCATCGCTTGACCGCGACATCGGGTGGGGTGTGTTGGTTATAGACACTATATGTGGGATACGCAAGGGCATTGTCGGGGGCCATCGGGTGAGCCGGCGCGGTGTTGTTCCGGGGGAGCGTCGCTCCCCCGGGGACCCCCTCACCAAGGGCCGGTGGCCCTTGGAACCCGGAACTTTTTCCCGGTCATCGCCGCCGGCGCGGGGCAGATGCCACGCCCCTTGACGCCTGCGCGTGCCGGGGCGCAAAACCGGGTCAGAACGAACCTCGGGGACAGCGATGGTCGACCATCATAGCGCATTGATCTATACCATGGTCCTGATGTCGGCATCCGACGCCAACATGAGCGATGACGAACTGGACACCATCGGCGAAAACGTGCGCTATCTGCCGGTTTTCAAGGATTTTGACCACCACCGGTTGCCCCAGATCACCGACGAATGCCTGGCGCTGCTGGCCGATCCCCACGGACTCGATACTGCGCTGGAGATGATCCGCACCAAACTGCCGGCGCGGCTGCACGAAACCGCCTATGCGGTGGCCTGCGACATCGTGGCCTCCGACCGGCGCGCCAGTCGCGAAGAGTTGCGGTTGCTGGAATTGTTGCGCGAAAAGCTCGAGCTCGACCTGCTGGCCGCCGTGGCCATCGAACGCGGCGCCCGCGCCCGTCATATGACTCTCTGAGAGATCGGCCCATGACTGCTCCGGTCTGCCCCCAAAAAGCGCCGTACCCCGTGCTGGTCAAGGCCGGTGACACCGTCTGGTGGTGCGCCTGTGGTCGTAGCGCCGCCCAACCCTTTTGCGACGGCTCCCACGCCGGCACCGGGATTGAGCCGGTTCCGTACACCGTAACCACCGATCGGACGGTGTGGTTCTGCGGTTGCAAGGCAACCCGGCAGGCGCCGCACTGCGATGGCAGTCACAAGACCTCGTGATGCCGACGCCGCAGTCATGGTAGACTGGAAAAAGCCAGATAGCATGGACACCGCTGACCGGCCGCGCGCCGCGGGGGCGTTTTTTTGTCTGCGTGACGGGGTTCAGTAGTCGAATCCGCCGAAGATTGATTTCTTTGGCAACAAAGCATAGTGCGGAAGACGGCCTCTTTGGGAAGAAAGACAACCGATGCGGCAGGCGATGGCTCAGGGTGGACAGGGACGCCCGATACCTGCAACCGCGGGCCTCGGACGTGAGGGCAGGCCGGGCGGCGGCGAGGGCGCGAGCGGGGCGGAGGCGGATCCGGCGGAGACGGCGGCCCTCGAGGCGCTGGACCGGCTTGCCCGCGGCGCCTACAACGACATCCCCGCCGGCACCGATCCGGTGACGCGGCGAATCAAAGAGGTGGCCCTGATGCTCCAGCGTCGGGATCAGGAGCTGCTGGCGCAGCTGGTCTCGTTGTCGGTGGACATCAACCAGGCCGTGGCCTCCGCCGTGGCGAACATGACCAAGGACATGATGGAGGTCGACCGGCGCTCCCAGCAGATCGTCGACGGCACCGAACGCATGACCAGCCTGATCACCCACGTTACGGCAGTGGAGGACGAGGCCAGCCGGTGCGTCGATCAGGCCGACAGCACCGCCCGGGAAGGCATCGCCGCCGCCGGAGTCGCCGCACAGGCCATGGGCCGGATCGTTGAGGTGGTGACCGATGCTTCGGCCAAGGTCAATGCCCTGGCCGAAGCCTCGAGCAGCATTGGCAAGATCGTTTCCCAGATCGAATCCATCGCCAAGCAAACCAATCTGCTGGCGCTGAATGCGGGCATCGAGGCTGCCCGCGCCGGTGCCGCCGGCCGCGGCTTCGCGGTGGTCGCGGGCGAGGTCAAGTCGCTGGCGGGCAAAACCGCCGAGGCGACGGTGGATATCCGCAGGCGGATCGAGACGTTGCGTCGGGACATGGACGGCATCGTGCGATCCATCACCGAGGGGCATGCGGTCGTCGATCAAGGCCGGGCCGCCGTGGCCTCCAGCAATCAACAGATGCACGCCACCTCGGACCACATCGCCCGGATCACCACCATGATGACCGAGGTTTCGCGGGCGATGGCCCAGGAAACCGAGGCGTCGGCGGAGATGGCCGGCGGCATCGCCGTAATCGGACGCCTTGCCGCCAACAATGTCCAGCAGGTCAACGATCTGGCCGAAGGCATGACCGTGGCCAACGGCGATCTGACCGGACTGCTCGACGCCCTGACCACCCCCCACATCGCCAACGCCACCGTGTTGCGCGCCAAGTCCGACCATGTGATCTGGAAGAAGAACCTTGCAGACATGCTGATCGGCCGGATCAGCCTCAATCCCGACCAGTTGGCGGACCATAGTGCCTGCCGTCTCGGCAAGTGGTACGAAAACCAGCAGGATCCCGACGTGCTGCGTCACCGGGCGTTCATCGCCCTGGGAACGCCTCACCGCGCCGTCCACCATCACGGCATCAATGCCGCCCGGCTCTTTACCAGCGGCAAACTGACCGAAGCCATGGCCGAAGTCGAGAAGGTCAACGAGGCGTCGGTCGAAGTCCTGAAGCTGCTGGACCAGTTGGTGGCCAGGTAGCGGCCGGGGATCGCCCCCGCACCGGCGACCTACCAGACCGGACAGAGCGCGGTAACGGCGGCGTATTCCTGAGGGTTGTCGAGCGCGGTGTTCCGCGTCTCCATCCGCTCGACGATTTCCTGAAAATCCCGCTTGAAGGAATAGGAAAAGTAGTCGGACAGATATTTCTCTCCGATGTCGGGTCGGGCGACCTCGACCGGCACCGCCGCGGCGGCCAAAGCCGCCCGCAAATCGGCGTCGATACGCGCCAGTCCGGCATTCATTTCCTCGTAATTGATCGTGACGTGCTTGTTTTCATGATAGACGACGGCCCGGCGCTGGCAACTGCCTTTGGGGTATTTTCTATCGATGTAGACCGTCATGCTGGTAAAACCGATCTTTGCGATGATCGCGGTCGGCATCACACACCAGTCGCCAGCGACCCTCACCTGATAGAATTTCATATCCAACCGGCTTTTCAGGTGCTCCACGGTCAGGCCGCGCAGATGGACCCCCGGCGGCAGCGTCCGGGGGTTCAACGGGCCGAGTTCGGTCTCGGAACGGCTGACATCGTAGGTCAGCCCCGGATCAAGGGGCTGTACCGAGATCGTCACGGCACCGGCCGGCGCCGGACAGGACGCGGCTCCAGCGGCGTCGGTCACCACCGGCAGCAACAGGGGCAACAGGCCGGCAAGCCGCGGTCCCGACCGGATCAGCCTCTTCACCAGTCCCCGTACCTCCATTATCCCTCGTTGTTCGATGCCTTGGACGACGCCGGGACTCCTTCCGGCCGCTTCCGCCCCCGGGTGCCGGTCTTCGGCCCCGCCCTGCGCCGCAACCGGCCCGGCCGTGGACGATCAGTTGCGATTATATGATAAATTGCTCTTTTTTTATTCATATTTAGGAAGTTTTTTCGGGGCATTGTGATGATGCTCACAGCCCCGATCGCGTCACCGTGTCACATCTGTTTCCGTCAAGCGGGGCTCCCTGTCGCCCCTCGTCCGGTCGGAGGGCCTTTGCGGTCTTGGCCGGATGCCCACGGAGATGAGTCCATGGCTCTCAGTCAACAGCTTTCCGATACCATGCGCCGGATGACCCTGGTTTCCCTGTCTCCAGACAACACGGTTCATTTCGCCGCGCGGATCATGTCGGAGTACCAGGCGGATGTGGTCCTGCTGAAGAAAAAGGGATGCGTCGTGGGCATGATCACCCAACGTGACCTTGCCGCCCGGGTCTCGGCGCTGGGCCGGGACCCCGAGATCACGGCCTTGTCGGCGGTGATGACCGCGACCGCCAATCTCCGGCCCGGGCATTAGGGCAGCCTTCTCTCAGGATGCTTTGTCGGCCGCTCAGGCGAAGTCGTAAGCGGCGGCCTGAGACCACCAGGTCCGGGCCTCGGCCACCGTCCAGGCCGGACCGTGGCCGCTGTAGAGCCGGGCCGAAGGCGTCAGGGATTCGAGCAGGCGGGCAATGGACGCGGTCAGGGTCGGGCCGTGGCCACCGGGCAGGTCGGTCCGCCCGACCCCCCGGTTGAACAGGGTGTCGCCGGTGAATACAAAGCCGTCGAACACGTAACAGACCCCGCCCGGGGTATGGCCCGGGGTAAACAACACCCCGACATCAAAGCCGTCATAGACCAGCGCCGGTTCGCCGGTAAAGTACTCGAGTCGCCGCGGCGCCGGAATGCGCTGCCGCATCAACGCCCCGGCCCAACTGGCGACGCTGCCGATAATCGGCCGCTCTTCCTGGTGCGCCCGGCACGGCACGTCGAATTTCGCCTGGAGATCGTAAACGCCGCCCAGGTGATCGGGATGGCCGTGGGTCAGCAGAATTTCGCTGGCGGTACCACCGTCGGCACCCACCACCGCAGCAATCCGGTCGGCCTCGCCACCGGGATCGATCACAAGCTGCCGGCCGGTCGGCCGATGCCGGATGACGTAGCAATTTTCATACCAGGGCGGGGTATTGATGACCGTGGTGACGGAAAACTCACCCAGAATTTCGCTGTCGTTCGTCGAAAACATGCCGTTACCCCTTTGATTGCGCGGTGAACCGTCGAAGAACACCGCCTGTCCGTGCTGACACCCACCCGTTCCCGACCGGTCAGGTGCCGAGAAACACCGGGGCCCGTTTTGCGGCGAAGGCCGCCAGACCTTCGCGGTAATCGCCGCTTTCGCCGACCGTGCGGCGCAACTCCTGAAGCCGCTCGAACTGGCCGGGTCCCAGGCCGATGGCGTCGTCGAGGATGCGCAGTTGCTCCTTCATTGCCGCTACGGCGAGCGGCGCGTTGGTGGCGATGGTCCGGGCAAGATCGGCGGTAAACCCGGCGATGCGGTCCACCGGCACCACATGATTGACCAGCCCCAACTGCCACGCCCGCTCGACGCCCACCGGCCGGGCGGTGAACGCCATCTCCCGCAGCAGGCTCCGCGGCATCGCCGACGCCAGGGTCTTCAACCCGAACAGGCCATAGGGGACGCCGAGGCGGGCCGGCGTCAGCGCGAACGTGACGTCGGGGGTGGCGTGGATCAGATCACAGGCGAACACCACCTCGCAGGCGCCGCCCCACACCCCACCCTCCAACTGTGCGATGACCGGCGCCGGAAACTCCTGGAGCCGCCGCACCAGAAGGCGCAGCGGCTCGCTCCAGCCGAGCGGATCCCGACGCGACGACGGCAATTCGTCGATGTCGTGGCCGGCCGACCAGACCTTGGTCCCCGGTGCCGCCCGCAGCACCACCGCCCGCACCGCCCCGGCCCGCAGACGGTCGAGCCCATCCACCAACCCGGCGATGAGCGCCTCGCCCAGCGCGTTGCGCTTTTCGGGATGGTCGAGCATGACGGTCCCGACCGCGCCGTCCGTGATCACCGAAACCAGAGCCATGGCGGGTGGACTCCTCGCGTCAAAGGTCCGGCGCGCCGGCGACCCTTCACGGGTAGGCGCAGCGGTCGTTGGTGATTTCGATGAAGGAGCGGGAACCGGCCGCTGCGGTAAAGCGGTACTCGGTGTTGTCCACCACCACCGACTGATGCAACGGCAACACGCCGGTAACCACCGTTTCCTTACCGTCCTGGGGTGTGATGTGCAGGGTCAGGGGAGCAGTGGGATCGAACCAGCCCACGGAATCGCCGGCGCCGTCGCGCGCCGACTGACCGTCGCCGATCACCGTGATGGTCCCGCCGGCAAAGCCCACCGAGCGGTTGGGCGATTTGTAAATCGGTGTCGAGGGTTGCAACCGTTTGGTCTCGGGCGGCTGGCAGTTCCGCCGGTTCTGGGCCGAGGAGATCACGAAGGCCAGGCGGTCGGGAGCGATGCCCGCCGCCAGCCGCTCCGCCGCCGCCTGAGTCAGTTGGGCGAGGTCCCCGCGCGGAACTTCGCGCTGAAGCCGCTGCTCCAGGTCATTGGCCCGGGCCTCGGCGGTACGTGCCGCCTCCTGCAACTGACTCACGAACAGATCCAGCTCGCCCTTCTGCCGCGACAATTGGTTGACCTCGTCGCGCAGCCCGGCATCGCGGCCCTTTAGCTGCTCAATCCCCATCTGGTAGGCGAACAGGCCGACGCCCAGAACGAACAGGACAAACAGGATAAATTTGACGAAACCGGTCCATACCCGTCGCCGGTACCGACGTTCGGAATCGTAAAGGCCAAGCGTCATCGTCAATGATCCGATTCGGGTTCCACGCAAAGCACCGTCGGCGGCGGCCGGCCCGACCGTTGCACCACCCGGCCGGTGGGGTCGCCACCACCCGCTAATGGCTAGACAGAAAGCGGATGCTTTGCAAGATATGACTGGGTGATAACCAGCGCCGTCCCGGAGAACCGGGCAATCTGCAACTTTTGGAGGGTGCCGTGGAGCCAGGCCGGAACCGTCGGCGGGCACTGTTGCTCGACCGCGACGGTGTCATCAACCACGATCATGGCTATGTGAGCACCATCGAGAGAGTCGCCTTTTGCGACGGGATTTTCGAGCTGGCCCGCCGCGCCGTGGATTACGGCTATCTCATCGCCATCATCACCAACCAGTCGGGGATTGCCCGCGGTTATTACACCGAGTCCCAGTTCCACCGCCTTTCGACCTGGATGACGGGGGTGTTCGCCGGGCACGGAGTCAAACTTGCGGGAATTTTCCACTGCCCTTACCTGCCGGGTGCTACGCTCCCCGACTATGACCGTGACAGCTTCTGGCGCAAACCCCACCCCGGCATGATCCTGGAGGCGGCACGGCGGCTCGATCTTGATCTGCCGCGTTCCCTCTTCGTCGGCGACCAGCCAGGCGATATGGCGGCGGCGGCGGCGGCCGGTGTCGGTGGCCGGGTCCTGATCGGCCCCGACCCATCCGCGACGACGACGGCCGCCAATCTGATCATCGGGCAGCTTGACCAGTTGACCGATCGCCTGACCCCGGTCCGTGGATGGCAGGTCAGCGGATGGCAGGTCAGCGGATGGCAGGTCAGTGGGTGGTCTGAACCGAGGACCCTTCCAGGCCGCTGAGCGAGAACCCGGGCGACTTGACTTCACCCAGCCCCTTGAACACCAGCCGGAAATAGACGGTCTGACCCGGCGGCAGACCGGGCTGGACCGCCCAGTTGACATTGGCATAAGTCTGGAAAATCAGGCACTCGTCAGTATAGGTCAAGACGAACGCCGAAGTGGTCAGCTCGCTGACCGGCAACTGCTCAAGACTCTGGCTGAACGATGCCGACCAATAACGGCTGATCTGGGTGTTCATACCGAAAGTGGTGTATTCCTGCTTCGACAATTGATAGGTTGTTGGGTCTTCAACCTGCTGGTCGTAGTGGTAAGAGGTGCTGAAGCTCAGGGACGGCACCCCCGCCGAGGCGGTGAGAGTTTCCCGGCGGGGATCGAGAGTATCGGGATTGATGTTGGTTCGATAATTCACATAAAGCCAGGAGGTCGGGCTCAGATCGATCTGGCCGACATAATCCGAACGCTGGTTCTGGAGGCCGGTGGTCGCGTCAAAGACCTGATCGTTGCTTAACCGGTAATCCTGACCGACGAAGATCGTGCCCGAACCTTGATTGAGGCCGAAGACGCCGGTGCGCAAACCGTAGGTCAGCCGCTGGCCGCCCTCCTGCCGGTCCTGCCCGACGAAGCGGTTCAACTGGAACAGGCTGGTGGCGTCGAGTTCAACGTCCTGACTGTCCTCGTTGGGGTAGATCGGCTTCTGGCTGATGCGCGGCGCCACGGTCAGCGCCACCATCGGCTCAATGAGCGTCTGGGTCGAGTCACCGTTGCGAACCAGCGGATAAGAAAACTTGGCCTGCCCCTGGGGAAAGGCCCGGGTCGCCGATCCCTGGCTCAGCCCGACGGTGGTGGCGCCGGTGGTGCCGGAAGCCGAGGATGTTGACGATGTCGAACTGGTGTCGGTATTCCAGCTTTCGGGCCGCTGATAGTTCTGAAAGGTCCAAATATCGGCGCGCGCCCGGGCGGTAAGGGTCGTCACCAGACCGGTGTCGGAGGTCAACTGGCGTGACCACCCGGGCTCCAGCGAAAAGCGGGTATCGTCCGTCCCCGACGAGGTCCGGGTCAGACCGACCAGACCGGTATCCATCGACCAGCGGCCACCAAGCAGCGAGTCGGGTTCGCCCACCGCCGAGTATTGGGCAATCGGTGCCACATTGGGCGCGACCTGGGTGTTGTCGGTGCGCAGATCCTGGAAATGGTAACCGCGAATGGTGATATAATTGCGGCCAAAGAAGTCCTCGCCAAAGAGTCGGCTGGTCAGAACACTGCCGGGAAAGCTGTAATACTGGCGCAAATAGTTGGGATCGCTGGCGACGTTGAGGTCGCCGCCCCAGCGCCAGTTATCGTCGATATCGAACAGCGTGCTGCCGTTGGCGTAGCCACGCCAGATTTTTTTTGGTGTTTCACCTGACGGCAACAGCGAGGCATCGGTCTTGTCGGCGTGGATGATTTCACCATCGAACTGCGCCAGCCCGGTATCGAAACGCTTGCGAACCTCGGCACCGGCCAGCGGTCCCTGCAAGGTATAATAGGTGGCCTTCAGCGTCGCATCCAGATCGGGATCGATGTCGAAATAGTAACTGTTGCTGAGAGAGAAGCCGAGATTGCTGTCGGTGCCGTATACCGGGGTCAGAAAGCCGCTGCGCCGCTTGACCGTCGGATCGGGCGTGGAAAAATACGGCGCGTAAAACACCGGAACGCCGAGCAGATCGATGAAGGCATCGGTATAACGGATTTCCTTGTCCACGTTGTCGTGAACCGACTTGGACGCCTGCAACTGCCAGACCGGCGGGTCGCCGGGATGATCCGAACACAGGGCGCAGGGCGAATACGTGACATGGTTCATCTGCGTATAGCGACCGCCTGTCCGCACCGCCTCGGTGCCGGCGGTCCGCGAGGCGTCGGTCATGATGGCGCGGGCGTCGTGGATGAACGCTTCCTTGAGGTCGTCGGTCAGCTCGGCATAATCCGAGAACATCACCTCGCCATCGGGCTCGAACAACCGGACATTGCCGGTGGCGATGACCACCTTGCTCTTCTGGTTATAGGTGATGACGTCGGCCTGAACCTTCCGTTCACCCTGGACCAGATCCACATGGCCCCTGGCGATGACCAGAGATAACGACTCATCCGACGTAAGATCGTCGGCGGTGAGCAGCGTCGGCTCGTGCGTCCTTTGGCCCGACTTCTTACTGAGCGCGTCGCCGCCGCCCTCTGCCGCCTCGCCGGTTGTGGCGGCAAGCAGAAGGCACAGACTGGCGACGGAGGTCATGGCGGCCCGGTGGCTCATCGGGAATCGGTCCTTCCGACCGCCCCGGGCGGTCCTGGCAGTTGCAACACGCATGGGCGCAGCTTTGGTCAATGCCGCCCCGCCTGTCAACAGCCATGACCACCGGATGCCACCGCCAGCCGCGGAAAAGCGTTGAAAGCAATGATGGTGAAGGTCTCTCGAATGCCCTTCACCTTCTGGATCTTTTCGGTAACGAACCTGCCGATATCGATGCTGTCGTCCTGGATGTAGCACTGGATCATCAGGTCGTACTGGCCGGAAATCGAGTAAACCTCCGAGACAAACTCAACCTGATTGACCGCCTCTGCAACCTCGTAGGTGCGCCCCATCTCGCACTTGACCTGAATAAAGAGGGTCCGCTTCATCGCAACTCCTGTCTCCGAGGATCCCGACCGCGCTAATCCTCGGCAGCCAGAGCCTCCGGGTCGCGATTCGGGCGCGCCGGGCGCATCAGGAAGGCCGGCATGTGGTCGCCGAAGCCGACCACCGGCAGGTCGTCGTCCTCCTCGTAACGGCGACGGCGACGCGGCGATTCGGAACTGCTCCGGGGTGGCGGCTCGGTCCGGCGCACAGGTACACCGCCGCTGGCCACCCGGCCGCCGGTCAGCGATTCCCGACCCTCCTCGCGCGCGACCTTCTCGCGGCCGTCGTCGCGCCCGACCCGTTCGCGGCCGTTGTCGCGTGATATCCGTTCGCGACCACGGTCCCTGCCGCGGGCGATCCGTTCGCGCCCCTCGCCCTCGCCGGACGGACGCTCGATCTCCTCTGTCACGCCTTCGAAACCCTCCAGATCCTCGGGGGCGATGCGCGGGATTTCGCGCTTGATCAATCGGGTAATGCTGGCCACCTGCTTATGGTCTTCGCCGGTGGCGAGCATGAAGGCGCAACCTGAACGCCCGGCCCGACCGGTCCGGCCGATGCGGTGGACGTAGTCTTCCGCGCTGATTGGCACGTCGAAGTTGAAAACGTGACTGAGTCCCGCGATATCCAGGCCCCGCGCCGCCACGTCGCTGCACACCAGCAGCGACAACTGGCCGGACTTGAACAGTTCCAGGGTCTCGGTCCGTCGGTTCTGGGGCATGTCGCCGTGAAGCGAGCCGACATTGAAACCGTGGCGTTCCAGCGAGCGATAGAGGATCGTCACGTCCCGCTTGCGATTGCAGAAGATCAAGGCGTTCTTCACGTCCTGGGTCCGCAGCAGATGGCGCAGCACCCGCCGCTTGTCGTCGCGCTGAACCATCACCAGCTTCTGGTCAACCGTCTCCGCGGGCGAGGCCGGCGGCGCCACCGTCACCTCCCGCGGATTGATCAGGAAGGCATCGGCGAGTCGCCGGATCTCCGGCGGCATGGTTGCCGAGAACATCAGAGTCTGACGCAGGCGGGGCAGCAGGGACACGATTCGCTCGATATCGGGGATGAACCCCATGTCGAGCATGCGGTCAGCCTCGTCGATCACGAAGACCTTGATGTCGCTGAGCAGGATGTTGCCGCGGTCGAACAGGTCCATCATCCGGCCCGGAGTCGCGATCAGCACGTCGACGCCGCGGTCGAGCTTGCGAACCTGATCGGAGAACGCCTCGCCGCCGATCAACAAGGCCATGTTGAGCTTGTTGAACTTGCCGTAAGTCTCGAAATTCTCGGCAACCTGGGCCGCCAGCTCCCGGGTCGGCTCCAGGATCAGAGAGCGCGGCATCCGCGCCCTGGCCCGCCCCGAGGCCAGGATATCGATCATCGGTAAGGTGAAGGACGCGGTCTTGCCGGTGCCGGTCTGGGCGCATCCCAAAATGTCACGCCCTTGCAAAACCAGTGGAATCGCCTGTTCCTGAATCGGCGTCGGCTGGGTGTAGCCCGTCTCCTCGACCGCCTTCAGAACGTCCGGTCCGAGCCCAAGGTCTGAAAAACGCATCCTGCCTGTTTCTTGCTGTGAGAAGTGGTGGGATATCATCCGGGTGGCCTTCCTGAAGGCGGCAAGTCCTGCAAAGCCGGAAAGTCCTGCCGGTATCACCCACACAATTGCTGCGGTAGCATAGAAAGTCGGGCCGTCCTGTCAAGATCATAACGCAACCGGGTCCCGCATGCCGGAATCGCGCCGGGCCGGGCACCCGCCACCGGCCGCCCCTTGGCCCTGAAGCCGGCCACGGGGGTCAGGCCAAGGCGCCTCCCGGTGACGGAGGTCTCGCCGACGCCGCGGGTTTCTGGTACAGGGACGCTTGCGGTACCGGGCAGTCCCGCGTGAAGGCGTGGTTCGGGGTCAAGGGCGGCGCCGCAACCGGGGAGGGCCGGCGGACTCCGACGGCCGGACCGGCGTCCTGACCGCACCGGAACCGCGACCCATCGGAGTCCGCCATGACCGACGCCTTGCGGGTGCAGTACGAGGCCTATCCTTATCCGTCCCGGGATCCCGTCGACGAGGACCGGCGGCTGGTGACGGGCTCGCCCAGCCGGCTGGACCAGCTCAATCACTACGTGTTCGGCGGCCGACTGGACTTTACCGCGCCGCTCCGGGTGCTGGTGGCCGGCGGCGGCACCGGTGACGCCACGATCATGCTCGGCCAGCAGTTGCGCGACGCCGGAGTGCCGGCCGAGATCGTCTGCCTTGACCTCTCGGGGACCGCGCTGGAGATCGCCGGGGCACGGTCCCGGCGCCGCGGCCTGACCGGCATCGGCTTCCATCGGGCCTCGCTGCTGGATCTGGAGCCGGCGGGCTGGGGGCGGTTCGACTATATCGACTGTTGCGGCGTGCTCCATCACCTGGAGGACCCGGCCGCCGGGCTCTCGGCGCTGGCCTCGGTGCTGGCACCGGGAGGCGGCATCGGACTCATGGTCTATGCCCCCTATGGTCGCAACGGCGTCTATCCGCTCCAGGATGCCCTGCGGACCCTCTGCGCCGACCTCGCCATCGGCGAGCGGGTGGCCCTGGCCCGCCGGCTGGTGCGTCAATTGCCGC
The DNA here is from genome assembly GCA_003165295.1 of Rhodospirillales bacterium. Taxonomy (GTDB): domain Bacteria; phylum Pseudomonadota; class Alphaproteobacteria; order Azospirillales; family Azospirillaceae; genus BOG-933. Next base: position 27,586 of record PLTC01000289.1, read on the forward strand.
CGGGCAACGGCCTGCGCAACAATCCCCACCTTGGCGACCACCTCGCATCGGACGCCGGGCTTTATGACCTGCTGCTGCACAGCCGCGACCGGGCCTTCACCGTGCCGGAGTTGGCGGCGCTGGTCGGGGCCTGCGGCCTCGCCCTCACCGCCTTGATCGAGCCGGCGCTCTACGAGCCGGCCAGCTACATCCGCGACCCGCAGTTGCTCAAACGACTCGAAGGGTTGCCGTGGCTCGAGCGCGCGGCCTGGGCCGAACAGGTGGGGGGCGTGCTGGCCAAACACATCGCCTATCTGGTGCGGCCGGGAGACGTCGCCCGGGCGGTGGCCGGCCCCGCCGATGGCGAGGCGGTTCCGGTGCTGTGCGACCTGGACGGCAAGGCGCTGGCCTCCGGGCTCCGGCCCGGAGCGGTTCTGGATGCCACCCTGTCGGGCCTGACCCTGGCGCTGCCGCTGCCGCGACTGGCCGGGCCGTTGCTGGCCCGGATCGACGGCCGGACCAACCTTGCGGCGCTCCACGGGTCGCTCATGGTCCTCGACCGCGGCCTGACCTGGGAAACCTTCCGGCGCCAGTTCGACGCCCTCCACGCCCTGTTGAACGGCATCGGCAAGCTCTATCTGAGATGGCCGGGGCTGAAAGGGCCGGGACAAGGCCGGACCGGACCGGCGGGAATCGGGGCGGGTGATGGTGTGTAGGCACGGCGAAAGCCGGCGCGAGGGTTCCGAAGGAGAGGCGCCATGAGCGACCGGCCCCCGGCCCGGCCCGAGGACGAGAGCCGCCGCGGCCGGTCGACGCTGGCCGGGGTGCGCCGGGCGGTGGCCGTGACCCGGCTGGTGCTGGGGTGGGAGCGGCTGTGGCGGGCATCGTGGCAGGCAGCCTGCGTGGTTGGCGGCTTCCTGGCGCTGGCGCTGCTCGACGTGCTGCCGCGGCTGCCCGGCTGGCTCCATGGCGTGGCGCTGGCGGCGGCGGCGCTGGGGTTGGGGCTGGTGGCGGCCCTGGGCTTTCGCGGCTTTCGCTGGCCGACCGGCGCCGAGGCGGCGCGCCGGCTGGAGCGCGACAACGGACTGGCGCACCGGCCGCTGTCGACCCTCGACGACCGCCCGGCCACGGCAGACCCGGCCGGGGAAGACGACGGGCAGTCGGCGGTGTGGCGGTATCACTGCCGGGAGATGATGGGCCGAATCGGCCGGCTACGGCTGACGCCGCCCCGTCCCGGCCTCGCCGCCCGGGATCCGTTGGGGGTACGGATACTGGTGGCGCTGGCCCTGGTGGCCACCGCGGCCGGAAGCTGGGGCGACTGGCTGCCGCGGCTGGCGGCGGCGGTGCAGCCGCACCTGACCGGTCCCGGTCTGACGACGCCTGCGGTCCTGGATGCCTGGCTGGTGCCGCCGGACTATACCGGAGCGGCGCCGATTTTCCTGCAACGGGCCGGCGCCGGTGCGGCGGCGGCCGTGACCGGCGAGGCGATTCCGGTTCCCGCGGGCAGTTCGGTCCTGGTTCGGGTCAGCGGCGGCAACGGCGTGCCGACGCTGACCGTCAACGATGCCGAACAGCCCCTTGCCGCCATCGACGACAGCCACTTCCAGGCCCAGGAGACCGTGCGCAGCGGCGCCGTCCTTTCGGTCGGCCAGGGCGGACGGGTGCTCGGGCGGTGGGCGATCTCGGTCCTGTCCGACCAGCCGCCCCAGGTCGCGTTCACCACCGCGCCTTCGGTGGCGGAACACCAGGCGGTGCATGTGGATTATACCGCCTCCGACCGGTACGGTCTGGCCGCCGTCACCCTCTCGGTGCGGCTCGACCCCCAGGCCGGAGCCGCCGCCGGTGCCGGCCCCGCGCCGCTGGTTCTGCCCCTGCCGCTGCCCGGCCTGCGCCCTAAGTCCGTTCACGGCACCGGCATCCATGACCTGACCGCCAGCCCCTGGGCCGGATTGCCGGTCCTGCTGCGGCTGGCCGCCACCAATGGCGGCGGCCACACCGGGACATCCGCCGAGGTGCCGCTGGTGCTGCCCGAACGCGCCTTCGCCAATCCGCTGGCCCGGCAGATCATCGCCGAGCGCAAGGCGCTGGCGTTGGGTGGCGAGGCCGCGCGCAACGGCAGCGCACGGGCACTCTCGGAACTGTCGATCCGGCCCGACGGGTATCACGGCGATCTGGTGGTGTTCCTGTCCCTGCGGGTGGCGGCGGCCCAATTGCTGCTGGATCACGACGCCATGGCGATTCCGGCGGTTCGCGACCTGCTGTGGGAGACCGCGCTCCGGCTCGAGGACGGTGGCGTGTCCCTGGCCGAACGCGACCTGCACGATGCCGAAGCGGCACTGGCCGAGGCCCTGGACCGCAAGGCCGGAGACGACGAACTGCGCCGGAAGATGGACGATCTCCAGACCGCCCTCAACCAGTTTCTCGACTCTCTTGAGAACGGACAGGAGAACCCGCCGGCGGCGGCGCCCGGTGACGGCCTGCCGCCGGACGCGGCGCCGCTGGTGCTGGAACGCCCCGACCTGGAGGCGATGGTGCACGCGCTTCGCGTCATGGCCGAGACCGGTGCCCGCGACCAGGCCCGCCAGGCCCTCGCCGACCTCAGCCACCTGCTCGACGGCCTGCGCTCCGGCACCGGACCCCCCGACCCCTCGGTGGCGCCGACGCTGGAGGTGCTCCGCCAGTTGCAGGACCTGACGGCCCGTCAGCGCGCGCTGCTGGACCGAACCTTCCGTCAGTCGCAGAGTCCGGTAACGGCCTCGCCCCAGGATCAATCCCAGGCGCCGGGACCATTCCGGGGGCCGCCGCCCCCGGGCGGCCGGGCCGACACAACACCGCACGCGGCCGATCAGGGGCTGCTGCGCCAGCAACTGGGAACGCTGATGGAGCGGTTGGAAGAACTTCGGGGCGAGAGCCCGAGGCCGTTGGGGGAGGCCGGGCAGGCCATGCACGAGGCCGAACAGGCGCTCCGGGAAGGGGATGCCGCCGCCGCCGCCGCCGCCGAGACCGAGCCGAGCCGCCAGTGTCCACCAATCAGATGCTTGCGGAAAATGAAAAGGTGGCGGCAGTCGGCAACCGCGGCGGGCGACAACCCTACCGACGTAGTGGCGCACCGGCACGCGGTCCAACCCGAGATTCGAGGCGGCGGCCTGGCCCGGCGGGGTGTTGGTGGCGGCGGCGGTGGTGGCGGCGGCGGCGGCGGCGGTAGGCGACCGTGCCTTGGCACCGATCGACATGCGTGACCCTGGCGGAAAAAAAAAAGAACCGAGCCTCGGGCGTGTTGGGGAATTTTTTACGGCCGCGATGTGTGTGCGTGTGTGTGTGACCGGTCGCGGTCGCGCGGTCGGTCGACTGCTGTGCTTCGCGCGGGCCAAAAATATTCGGACGCCACTCGACCTCGAAAAAATTTTTCCAACCGCGACCGAACTCCGACGCTCGAAACTTTCTCGTCGCGACCGACCGACCGCGTGTGTGCGCATTCACTTGCCCGAAATTCTTTTCGCACTCGCCCTCTGTCGTCATCGGTTTTTTTTTTTTGGCGCTAGGCTTCCGCCGACCGACTCGGTGACGCGGTGTCAGGCAGGCGATAGGCGATAGGCGGTCGAGGCGACCCAAACACGGAGAAATGTCGACGCTTTCGCGAGTGTTGCGCGAGTCGACATCGTGCACACACGCGGCCACGGTGTCGTTTGCCATTGCGGGTCCGGACGCTCCGCCGACGCGATGCTGCGTGATGGGGTTCGGCGAGCGACTCGAGCTGTGGACCGACGAGGAGGCCAGCGGGCGAAGCATCCCAACGGGCGAATCGGCCCTACGGGAGG
>PLTC01000079.1 GCA_003165295.1 Rhodospirillales bacterium
GCCGGCAAGGGCTTCGCGGTGGTCGCGGGCGAGGTCAAAAACCTGGCCAACCAGACCGCCGGCGCAACCGAGACCATCGCCACCCAGATCAATCAGGTTCAGGCCGAAACCACCGCCGCCGTCGCCGCCATCGCCGAAATCTGCCGGACCATCGGCAGCATCAACGACATTGCGACCTCGATCTCCGCCGCCATGTCCCAGCAATGTTCGGCGGTTTCCGACATCGCGGGCAGCGCCGGCACCGCCGCCAGCGGGACCCAGGAGGTCGCGCACCGCTTCGTGGCGGTGGCGAACACCGCCCGGGACTCCATGCTCACCGTCGAAACCGTGTCCGCCGCCGCCGACTGCGTGTTCAGCGAAGCCGAAATGATGCAGAACGACGTCCAGGGTTTCCTGTCCAAGGTCCATGGCCTGATCGATGGCCGCGACCAGAACCTGGATGAGCTGCCCTCCCTGGAATGGCACGAACGCTTCCGCCTCGGTGACACGGCCATCGACACCGATCACCAGCGGCTGTTCCGACTGTTCAATGATCTGGCAGATTCCATGCGCGAGGGCAAGGCCAAGACGGCAATGCCCGTCACCTTCGACGCCCTGGTCGATTACGCCGGTCACCACTTCCAGCGTGAAGAGCAGTTGATGGCGTCTCTCAACTACCCGAAACTGGGGGCCCATCGTCTCGAACATCAGGAGTTCTCGGCGCGGGTGCTGAGCCTGCGGGAACGGCTCACCACTTCGGCCGGCAACGCCCTGGCCATTGAAGCCTTCGAGTTCATCAAACTGTGGCTGATCAACCACATTCAGAAATCCGACCGTGCGCTTGCGGTCTGGCGGCGTGACAATGGTGGCAGCCGGTAAAAGCCTGTACCATGTGTTGTCTCGACGGGTGGTGCGTGGGGAGGTGCCGTCCGCCCGATACCGGCGAGCGTAAGAAACAACATGAGAGGGCTTTGCCCCCTTGCCCCCTGCCAGGGCCGTGACGTCCCTGGACCCTCGTGACTTCAGTCCCGGGGTTACCACGGGCCGCCGGCCCAAGGTTGGGTTCAGGCTTTCCGGTATGACGCCCTGCACCCCCATTGGAGAAGTCACCATGCGCATTCGGCTGGGCTGTGAACTGAGCTACGACTTCCCCAGGCCAACCCCGATGATTGTGATCCTGAACGTCCATTATTCGCGCGCCGCCAGTCTGGAGCGCCCGGATTATCTGATCACCACCCCCGCCGTGCCGATTTCCAGCTATCGCGATAGTTTCGGCAACTGGTGCTGCCGGCTGGTCGCGCCGACCGGGCGTCTGACCCTGGGCACCGATGGCGTGATCCGCGACGACGGCACCTCCGATCCGGTGGACTGGTCCGCCATTCAGCATCCGGTGGAGACTCTGCCCGCCGAAACCCTGCTGTTCCTGCTGGGCAGCCGCTACTGCGAGACCGATTACCTCTCCGACGAGGCATGGCGGCTGTTCGGCGCCACCCCGCTCGGCTGGCCGCGGGTGCAGGCCATCTGCGATTTCGTCAACCGTCATGTGACCTTCGGCTACGAGCATTCCCGGGCCACCCGCACCGCCGCCGAAACCTATGCCGAAAGGCGCGGGGTCTGCCGTGACTACGCCCATCTGGCGATCACGTTCTGTCGGTGCCTGAACATTCCGGCCCGCTATTGCACCGGCTATGTCAGCGACATCGGCCTGCCGCCGCCCTACGCGCCCAACGACTTCGCGGCGTGGATGGAGGTCTATCTCGGCGATCGCTGGTGGGCATTCGATCCGCGCAACAACGCTCCCCGGTTCGGCCGGGTCCTGATCGCCCAGGGCCGCGACGCCGCCGACGTGCCGCTGACCCACACCTTCGGGCCGAACACCCTGGTCGGGTTCCGGGTCTGGACCGACGAACTCGCGTCCTGAACCTCCCGACCGGCCCCCGCATCGCCTTACGTCCGGGGTTCCAAGGGCCACACCCTTGGTGGGGGCGAAGCCCATAGGCGCCAGGATATCGCTATCATCTTGATTTTGCAGGGCTCTGCCCTGCACCCGCAAGGAGGCTCGCCTCCTTGACCTCACTCACGTCACGGGTTCAAAGGGCCGACCGGCCCTTTGCGGGTGTGGGCAGAGCCCACAAAACCCTTTCATTTCAACGACTCATCGTAACCTGGCGCATATGGGGCGAAGCCCCCCTCTGTCAATGCCCCGGCCGCGACACCTGGCGGCGGGGCACGGTGGCGGGGTCGGCGACGATGGGACGATAGATTTCGATGCGTCCCCCGTCCTCGACCACCGTATCCAGGCTGACAAACTTGCTGAACACCCCGACCTTCAGCCGCTCCAAATCGATTTCGGGAAACTGGTGCAGCAGCCCCGAGATTTCGATGGCCCGGCGCACGGTGGCGCCCTCCGGCGCCTCCACCGGTATCACGGTGGGATGGCCGGGTCGGGCATAGACGACGCTCAGTCTCACGGTCGCCGGTTTCATGACGCCTCTCCGTTTCCCCGGTTTATCCGACGCAGTGCGCGCCGGCCATGACAACGGGCTTGCCTGCCCGCCGGTCCAGGTACCGCTTGCCGGCCAGCAGCATGCCGGTGGCAAGGAAACCGCCCGGCGGCAGCACCGCCATCAGCACCCCCCAATCCGGCGGCAGGATGCGCAGTTCCATGAACTTGAAGGCCGGCCCGAGCAGCAGCGAGGCATCGGCGAACAGGGTTCCCGAGCCGATGATTTCGCGAACTGCACCAATCAGGGTCAGCGCCAGCGTGAAACCGATACCCATGAACAACCCGTCCACCAGCGACGGTAGCACCGGCTCCCGCGCCGCGAAGGCTTCCAGCCGGGCCAGCGGCAGACAGTTGGAGACAATCAGCGGGATGAACAGCCCCAGCACCTTGTAAAGTTCATGCATCCAGGCGTTCATCATCAGGTCGACCAGCGTCACCATGGCGGCCACGATCAGGATATAGACCGGGATTCGCACTTCCTGGGTGATCCAGCCCCGGAAGGTGGCCACCAGCAGACTGGAGGCGGTCATCACCGCCGCGGTCGCCAGCCCCATGCCCAGGCCGTTGGTGGCGCTGGTGGTCATGGCCATGGTCGGGCACAGGCCCAGGATCATGCCGAAGACGCCGTTGTTGTCCCAGACCCCGTCACGCATGATTCTCTTATAGTCGGCGGCCATTACCGCACCTCCAGCAATTGGGCCTGGTGGGCCGAAAAGAATTCAAGGCCGTTCCTGATCGCCGCCACGACGCCGCGCGGTGTGATGGTGGCCCCCGAAAAATGGTCGAAGACCCCGCCGTCCTTGTCCACCTTCCACTTTTCGACCGGCGGCGCGCCCAGTGACAGGCCGGTAAAGCGGGTGATCCAGTCGCTCTTCGCCGGCTCGATCTTGTCGCCCAGCCCGGGGGTCTCCTTGTGCTGGAGCACCCGGACGCCGAGAATCCGCCCCTCGGCATCCAGCCCCAGCATCAGCCGGATCTCGCCGGCATAGCCGTTGCCCTCGATCTCGTAAGCGACCGCCGTCACCCGATGTTCGCGGGTGGCCCGGAACACCGTCACCGCCTTGCCGTCGGCGCCGGGCACGGTGAGAACGTCCGCCAACGGATTGTTGTCGTGCAAACCGGCGGGGATCACCTGGGTCAGCGACTTTTGCTTGTCATCCTCGGTACGCTGCTGAATCGCGTCGGCCGTAACCAGGTGAGTAACGGCCAACACGATGCCGAAGCCCAGGCAAAACAGGCCGAGGACGGCGGCATGGGTCAGGGGCGAACCGGCCTTCATGGCTTTTTCCTCGGCGGCAGGGGCAGCGGTGTCCCGGCCCGGGTGCGGCCGAAGGTACGGGGACGGAAGGCCCGATCGATCAGCGGCGTCAGCGCGTTCATGAGCAGCACGGCGAAGGCCACGCCTTCGGGATAGCCGGCAAAGGTGCGGATGATCCAGGTCAGGAAGCCGCAGCCGAAGCCATAGACCACCTGCCCGCTCCGCGAAACCGGCGACGTCACGTAATCGGTGGCGATAAAGAACGCCCCGAGGAAGGTCGCCCCCGAAACCAATTGAAACACGCCGCTGGTGAAGCGGTCGGGGGCCACCGCGTGAAACAACGCCCCCAGCGCGAACAAGGTAGTCATCATTGCCACCGGAACATGCCAGGAGATCACCTTGCGGTGCAACAGCCAGAGACCGCCGAGCAGGATCAGCAGCGCCGAGGTCTCGCCCATGCTGCCCGGACGCAGGCCGATCAGCATGTGCAACAGGTCGGGGGTTTCCGCCATGGACTGGGTCACGGGCACGCCCCGCGACAGTTCGGTCTTGATCGTCCCCAAGGCCGAAGCGGCGCTGATGGTATCCAATCCGACCGCGTGGCCGAAGGTAATCGACAGGCTATCCAGAAAGCCGGGGGCACCCGCCGAGAACAGCGGTCGCGGCAGGGTGAATGCGGTCATGGGCACCGGAAACGACACGAGCAGCGCCACCCGCGCCACCATCGCCGGATTGAACACATTCTGGCCAATACCGCCAAAAAGGTGCTTGGCCAGGGCGATGGCGAACACCGCACCCAACACTCCGATCCACCAGGGCGCCCAGGGCGGCAGGGTCATGGCCAGCAACCAGCCGGTCAGCACTGCCGACCCGTCGCCCAGTGCCGGCAGCAGCAGCTTGCCCTGAAGCTGAAGACAGGCGGCCTCGAACACCACGCAGGCGCCGACGGTGACGGTAAAGAGGAAGACCGCCGGCCAGCCAAACAGCCAGAGGTCGAACAGCGTCGCCGGCGTCAGCGCCAGCATCACCGTCACCATGACAGCGCGGACGCTGTTGGGCGCGTGGGTGAACGGTCCGCTGCGGTCGTTACGGAAGACGATCATGCGCTGACCTTCATGTCTCCGGCCGGGGCGTCGTTGGTGGCCACCACCGGCGGTTTCGCGACCCGGGCGCGGGCAGCGGCCTCGCGCTTGGCCTGGGCCTGACGTTCGATGCGCGCCATGCGGGCTTCGACCAGCGTCCGCAGCCGCTCCTGCTTGCGTTGGTCACGGTCAAGGGCGTTGAGTCGTCCCTTGGCATAATTAAAGTACTGCACCAACGGGATGTGCGACGGGCAGATATAAGAACAACTTCCGCACGAAACGCAGTCCCGGATACCGGCCTTGGTCGCCGCCTCCAGCTTATCATGGCGGATGAAGGCCGCCATCTCCATCGGCACCAGGCCGCAGGGGCAGACCGTGACGCAGGTCCCGCAGCGAATGCACGGCCCCGCCGTCTGCTCGTTGATCTCTTCCCGGGTCAGGGCCAGGATGCCGCCGGTGCCCTTGATCACCGGCACGTCCAAGGCCGGCAGCGGGTAGCCCATCATCGGCCCGCCGCTGATCAGGCGATGCGGTATCGTACCGTTCTTGAATCCGCCGCAAAACGCCACCACGTCGGAAACCAGCGTCCCCAACGGCACTTCGATGTTACGGCCCTCGCTCAGCGCGCCGCCGCTTACCGTGATCACCCGGGAAATCAGCGGCCGCCCGAAGCGGACCGCCTGATGGACGGCGCGGGCGGTTCCGACATTGTGGACAACCACCCCGACATCGGCGGTGAGCTTGCCCGCGGGGGTTTCCAGGCCGGTGAGCGCCTTGACCAGATGGCGTTCGGAGCCCATGGGATAGCGCACCGGCATGCCGACCACCACAACCCCGGCAAAGGGGGCCGCGGCGGCTCTGATCTTGTCCAGCGCCTGGGGCTTGTTGGTCTCAATGGCGATGATCAGTCGCTTGAGTCCAAGGGCATGCGCCATGATGCGGGCGCCGTCCACCACCTCTTCCGCGTGCTCCTGCATGATGCGGTCGTCGCAGGTCAGATAGGGCTCGCACTCGGCGCCGTTCAGGATCAGCGTGTCCAGGGTCTTGCCGACCCGCAGGCCCAACTTGACCGCCGAGGGAAACGCCGCGCCGCCCAGGCCAACGATCCCGGCGGCGGCAACCCGCGCGTCGATTTCGCCGGGGTCCGCGGTGAACGGATCCGCGATCCCGGCGGGCAACTCACCCCACTCGTCCTTGCCGTCGCTGCGCAGCATGATGGTCTTCTGGGGCAGCCCCGAGGGATGGGGCGCGGTCTGGTCGACGATGTCCACCACGTAACCCGAGGTCGGGGCATGGATCGGTGCCGAGACCGCGCCGCTGGCCCTGGCCAGCAGTTCACCCTTCTTGACCCGCTTGCCCGACGTCACCACCGCCTTGGCGGCGGCACCCACATGCTGCTTCAGGGGCAGGCACAGGATGCGCGGCATGGGCAGAGCGATGATCGGATTCTCCCGGGTCCGCTCCTTGCGGTAATCGGGATGGACGCCGCCGCGGATACGAAAAAGCTTCACGTCCCCCTCCCTCAGTGCCGGCGGCGGGTTTTCAGCCCGGACCTCAGTTTCGGTTTCTGCCAGTGCCAATCGGCCAGATTGATCTGGATTTTGTGCATGCTTACGGCCTGGGTCGGACAGGTCTGGAAGCACTTGGCGCAACCGTGGCAGTTGTCGGCGATCACCGTATGAATCTGCTTGGCCGCACCGACGATGGCGTCGGTGGTGCATTCCTGGAAGCAACGCAGACACCCGATGCACAATTTCTCGTCGATCACCGCGTATTGGGGCTCGGCGTCCTCGTGACCCGAGAGGTCCGCCTCCAGCCCCAGCCGCCGGGCCAGCCGTTCCGCCACCGCACGGCCCCCGGGAATGCACAGCGTCACCGGCGCCTCGCCCTTCGCCAGCGCCGCCGCCGCCGGCGCACAACCGACATAACCGCACTGGCCGCATTGGGAGCCCGGCAGCAGCGCCTGAAGGTCCGCCTCGAGTGGGTCCGACTTGACCGCAAGGTAGCGCGATGCAACGCCGAGGACCGTGCCCAGGGTGGCACCCATCAGGGCCAGACTTCCAACCGCTACCAACATGACGCACCCTCCTCAATAGCCAAAGATTGTCGAATCTCATACATGCTCAATTTGCACTGATGCCGGAAAAGCCCATGAAAGCCAAAGCAAGCAGGCTCGCGGTGATGAAACCGATGGGTGGTCCGGCAAACAACGGTGGCACGTCGGCCAGCGCCACCCGCTCGCGCAGGCCGGCAAACACCACCATGACCAGACTGTAGCCGAGGGCCGATGCAAAGGCGAACAATGTGCTTTGGATAAAGCCATAATGGCCTTCAACCAGCAACAATGCCACTCCGAGCACAGCGCAATTTGTTGTAATCAATGGCAGGTAGATGCCAAGCGTGCGGAACAGCGGAGGCGAGACTTTGCGAATCACCATTTCGGTGAACTGGACGGCGCCGGCGATCACCAGAATGAAGGTTACGGTGCGCAGGTAGCCGAGATCATAGGGCGCCAACAGAAAGGTTTGCAGCGACCAGTCACCCATCGCCGACACGGTGATGACGAAGGTCGTCGCCATCCCCATCCCCACCGCGGTATCGACCTTGGTGGTCACGCCCATGAACGAACACAGGCCAAGAAACCGCTCCAGCACCACGTTGTTGACGAGGACGGCGCCCACCATCAACAGAGCCAGGTCCTGCATCTCCGCTCCCTCCCCCCTTTAGCTCGGTCCGCCGGTCATCCCGGGTTCCCCTGTCCCCTGCCCGCAGCCGCCGCCCGGGGCGACCCGACGCAGGAAGCGTGGCGCGAACGCGCCGCGTCGGGCCAGCCGGCCCGCAACCACCCGGGCCACCAGCAGCCCGACCGCCAGCCCACCCAGAATCGCCGCCGCCCCGGTCCCGTCGCCGGCGCCCAGGCCCTGGGCCAGGATGCCGGCACCGACCATGGTCAACAACGGAATGGCATAAGCGGTAGCCGAGGCACTCAATACCGCACTTTCCGGTAGCCCGACCACAATGCGCTCTCCGACCCGATAGCCCTGGTCGTCGGCCAGCGGAAACCGGCGGGCGACCAGGGCACGACTGCTGCCCCCGCTCTTCAGCCCGCAGGCCGAAAACGAGAGACAGCCGGCGCAGGACGTCGTCGGTTCCGGCTCCAGCCAGGCGGTTCCGTGATCGACCGCCACCACCCGGGCAACCCCTTCGGCCAGCCCGGCGTCGTCCGGGGCACTCCCGACCGCTCCGCTCATGCGTCGACCCGCGCGAGCACGCCGTCCGGCGTGACGTAGAGAGCGGTGAGCCCGCCCGCGGCCCGGAGCACAGCCAGCCGATCCTCGGGTGACACCAGCAGCATGGCGGTGGACAGACCATCGCCCAGCGTCGCCGTTGGCGCCACCACCGAAACCCCCAACAGGCGTGGCACGGTGTGGCCGTCCCGGGGGTCGATGATGTGGGTGAAGTGGCCGGCGTCGTCAAACAGCGTCCCGTAGCCACCCGAGGTTGACACGCACTTGTCGATCACGTCCAGTTCGGCCACCGTCCGGGAGGGATCCGCTGGATTGGCGATGCCGATCCGCCAGGCCGATCCATCCGGCTTCGTCGACATCGCCCTGGGCTCGCCCATATCCACCAGCATGTTGGTGAAGCCGTAACGGCTCAACACCGCCGCCACCTGATCGGTGATGTACCCCTGGCCGCCGCTGTTCAGCGTCAGTCCCATGCCCGGACGCGCGAAAGCGACCCGGCCCGCGGCACGATCGACCTGGAGATCGCGCCAGTCGACCAGGGCCAGCGCCTGCCGGAGGTCGGCCGCCGGCGGCCCCGCCGGATCGGCACCGGGCGCGATAAAGTGGCGAAAATACAGTTGCCAGACCGGCTGGATGGTCGGGTCATAGAGCCCGCCGGTCAGCTCCGCCAACCGGAAGGCGTGATCGAGCAGGGCAAAGAAATCCGCGGGCGCCCCCGTCACCACGCCGTCACGGTTGAGCGCGGCGATCACCGAATCGGCCCGGTGAACGCTGAAGATCGTCTCAAGACGCGCCAGTTCGTCCAGTCCTGCGGCAAGCGCCGCCTGCGCCCGTGCCTCGTCCTGGTCTTTATGGTAAAGCTGGATGCTCGACGGCGCGCCGAGGGTGGTTCCCTCCCAGCGGGTCATCCGCACCGGCGCCCGAAGCGCACCGATGGCCAGCGGCAAACCCGCAGCAACGGCAAGCAACGTAATGGCCCGGCGGCGAGAAAGAGTGATGGTCATCGGGTCGCTACTCTCTTTTACCAACATTGTCGAGTGTTATCGTCGATCGATGCTGTTAGCATGTCCCATTGTGGCCGGCATTTGTCAATCTTTGTCGGAAAACCTGCACTCCCTCCGGCCCGCCCCGCGCCTTTCCCAGGGCAACCGGGCGGGAACCGTCGTTGCAATGCAAAATGCGCGCCAGGCGCCGGGATGACGGCACCGCGACAGCATCCCGCCCGGAGGACGCCCGGTATTCGACAAAAAAAGGAGAGACGTTCGGCCGCGGGATTTGAACCGGCGATGCCGGATCCTACCGGCGAGCGTAAAGAATGACACAAGGGGGCTTTGCCCCATATGCGCCAGGTTACGATGAATCGTNNTGGCGCCTATGGGGCTTTGCCCCCTTTTGATCCCACCAGGAGCGTGACGCCCCCCCCCGCATGACGTCAACAAGCCGCCTATTCAGCGGCGTCCTGGCGCCGATCGGTGCCGTCGCCTTCCGGCTCTTTCTCTTTCTCTTTCTCTTCCTCCTCGTCCTCGAGACTGAATACCTCGGCCTCGTCGTCATAGGAGAACAGCACCGCCCACCGGCCCCAACTGATCGCCGCGCGCAGGGTCTCTTCGGCGTAGGACTCGCTGAGATGATCCTCAAGCTCCGGCTCGAAGCGCAGGCGCGGGGCGCGGTGGCGGGGTCGGCCTTCCAGCACCCGCCGGATGTGGGCGACCAGCGGCACATATTTGAGCAGGTGCTCGCCGAACAGTTCCTTGCGGCCGTCGGTGTCGGACTCCGCGAACACGAAGGCGGGCGGCAACAGTTTGATGTCACCTTCGGCAAGATCGGCAAAGCGCAGGATGTGGAGCGCCTCGGCGATCGGAAACAACTCGTCGACCTCCATCTGAAGGTCTTCCGAAAGCACCGGCAGGTCGGCATGGCCCAGATAGGGCGCCGCAGCCAGGGTTTCCAACAAGCCGGCCAGCAGGTTGGCCGAGACCACGGGCAGCTTGTCGGCAATTCCCGAAAGCACCCCCGCCTGACCCTGAACCGGGGCCGCGGCCGGCGTCGGCCGCTGGGTCATCAGGGCATAGATGTCGTCGACCAGCTTGCGGAACGCCGGATCGAGGCGGTTGCGCGGGTGCTTGAACGGCACCGGAATCTCCGCCCGGACCCGCCCGGGATTGCTCGAAAACACCAGGATGCGGTCACACATCAGCACCGCCTCTTCGATGCCGTGGGTGACCAGCAGGATCGACTTGATCGGCAGCTTGCCCTCGCTCCACAGTTCGATCAGGTCGGTCCGCAGGTTTTCCGCGGTCAGCACGTCCAGCGCCGAAAACGGCTCATCCATCAGCAACAGGTTGGGATTGACCACCAGCGCCCGGGCAAAGCCGACCCGCTGGCGCATGCCGCCGGACAGTTCCCGGGGATAGGCCGATTCGAAGCCGTCAAGACCGATCAACTCAATGGCCGCCTCGGCCCGCTGGCGCTTCTCCCGCGACGGCACCCCCAGGGCTTCAAGCCCGGCCTCAACATTTTCCCGCACGGTCAGCCAGGGAAACAGCGCGAAGCTCTGGAACACCAT
>PLTC01000206.1 GCA_003165295.1 Rhodospirillales bacterium
GCACGGGCTGCGGCGTGTGCGTCGAGAATTGCCCGGCGCACGCCCCCGATGATTCCGCCAAGGCCATCAATATGCGGCCGCGCCTTGCGCATTTGGAGGCGGAGCGCAGCAGCGTCGCGTTTTTCGAGTCATTACCCTGGGCGGATCGGACTCGGGTCAATTTCGCCAACGTGCGCGGGGTGCAGTTCATGCAGCCGCTGTTCGAGTTCCCGGGCGCGTGCGCCGGCTGCGGCGANNGGCGGCAACCTGCCGACCACGCCCTGGAGCGCCCGTGCGGACGGCCGCGGTCCCGCCTGGTCGAATTCCCTGTTCGAGGACAATGCGGAATTCGGCTTCGGCTATCGCCTGGCGATCGACAAGCAGATTCAAATCGCCGAAGGTCTCGCCAAAAAGCTCGCGTCGGCGCTCGGTGAGGACTTGGTGCAGGCGCTGTTGTCGGCGGCGCAACTCGCCGAGTCCGATTTTCGGGCGCAGCGCGAACGCGTGGAGGCGCTCAAGGCGAAGCTGTCGACGATGGACGGCGGCGATGCCGGGAATCTTCTCGCGCTCGCCGACTTCTTCGTCCGGCGTTCGGTTTGGATCGTCGGGGGCGACGGCTGGGCCTACGATATCGGCTATGGCGGCCTCGACCACGTCCTCGCCTCCGGCGCCAACGTCAACATCCTGGTGCTCAACACCGAGGTGTATTCCAACACCGGCGGGCAGGCCTCGAAGGCGACGCCGCTCGGCGCGTCGGCAAAATTCGCCGCCGCCGGCAGGCGCGTTCCGCGCAAGGATCTCGCGATGATGGCGATCGCCTATGGAGACGTCTACGTCGCGCAAATCGCCATGGGTGCGAACAACGAACAGGCGGTCATCGCGTTCCGCGAGGCTGAAGCCTACGAGGGTCCTTCGCTCATCCTCGCCTATTCGCAATGCATCGCCCACGGCACCGATTTGCGCCACGGCATGAAGCAGGCGGCCCGGGCGGTCGCGAGCGGCCACTGGCCGCTGTTGCGCTTCGATCCGACGATGCGCCGGCGCGCGATGAATCCATTCCGGCTGGACTCGCCGCGCCCGCGCATTCCGCTCTCCGAATACCGCTCGCGGGAGGTTCGATTCAAGGTCGTCGAACAGACCAACCCCGGTGCGGCTGCGCACATGCTCGATCAGGCGCAGCTGGCGCTGGACGAGCGCTACCGGCTGTACGAGGATCTGGCCGCGCGTGACGGCAGCCGTTTTCATCCGCACTGGCAGGACATCTGACGATGGATCTCTCCTCGCTCTATCTGGGGCTGAAGCTCGAGCACCCGATCATCGCCTCCGCATCGCCGCTGACGGCGACGCTGGACGGCATTCGCCGGCTGGAGGACGCGGGCGCCGCCGCCGTGGTGCTGCCGTCGCTGTTCCAGGAGGAGATCGAGGCGGCCGTCGCCCGCTACGATCACCTGACCAGCGCCAACGAGAACAGTTGGCCCGAGGCACTCACCCAGTTTCCCGCGCCCGCCCCCGACGCCCAGGGACCTTACGAATACCTGGACCTGATCGGCCGCGCCAGCGAGGCGGTGGCCATCCCGGTGATCGCCAGCCTGAACGGCGTCACCAACGAGGGCTGGACCGCTCACGCCCGACTGATGGCCGACGCCGGAGCCAAGGCACTGGAACTGAATATATATTTCATACCAACGGACATCACCGCGACCGGCGGCGAGGTGGAGCGGCGCTATCTCGACATCGTCGGCGCCGTGCGGGCGGCGGTGTCGATCCCGCTGGCGGTCAAGCTCAGTCCGTTCTTCAGCGCGGTCGGCAACATGGCGGTGGCGTTCGAACAGGCGGGCGCCGACGCCCTGGTTCTGTTCAACCGATTCTATCAGCCCGACCTGGACCTGCCGAACCTGCGGGTTCTGACCGACCTCACGCTCAGCGAACCCGACGACATCCGGCTTCCGCTGCTGTGGCTGGCCGTGCTCTCGCGCCGGGTCAAGGCGTCCCTGGCCGCCAGCACCGGCGTCGCCACCGCCGACGAGGCGGTGAAGTACCTGCTGGTCGGAGCCGACGTGGTGATGACCACCTCGGCATTGCTGCGCAACGGCCCCGGCCATATGGCCGAGTTGCTCGGCGGGCTGGAACGGTGGCTCGCGGCCCGGGGGTTCACGTCGCTGGAACAGGTCAGGGGTCTCATGAGCCAGAGCAATTTACAGGACCCCGAGGCGTTCCAGCGCGCCAACTATCTTAAAATCCTGCACGGGTACCGCCGCGCGTGACCATCATGGCCGCAGCCCGGCGGTTTGGCCCCCGCCTGTCGCATCTCCGACACCGCTGTCGCGGGTCGGACAGCCCCGGAGACCGCGGCTTTGCTGGAATTCCCGCGTAAAGCCAACGAACAGGCTTCTGGCATCGGTCTTGCAATGCCCCAGACGGCTTTACCCCGTGTGGGCGGTGCAATCCCAAGATTCAGGAGCGGCGGCAATGACTCGGCAAATCATCCCACTGGAGACCGTCGTCAAGCGCGTGCCCGCGCCGGCCGGCACTGACGGCGGTTGCACCGCCAAGTCATGCGGCACGCCGGCCAGCGGCACCCGGGCCGGCGGCAGCGACCTGCCGCCCGAGGTTTGGGCCAAGGTCAAGGATCATCCCTGCTACAGTGAACAGGCACATCACTATTTTGCCCGGATGCATGTTGCGGTGGCGCCGGCCTGCAACATCCNNTCCAGTGCAACTACTGCAACCGGAAATACGACTGCGTCAACGAGAGCCGCCCCGGCGTCACCAGCGAGCGGCTGAGCCCGGAGCAGGCGGTGCGCAAGGTTGCGGCGGTGGCGGCACGGATGCCCCAGCTTTCGGTGGTGGGCATCGCCGGTCCCGGTGACGCCCTGGCCGACTGGCGCCATACCTTCGAGACCTTCGAGCTGATCTCGCGGCAGTTTCCCGACATCAAGCTGTGCCTGTCCACCAACGGCCTTGCACTGCCCGATCATGTGGAGCGGATCAAGGCGTTGAAGGTCGACCACGTCACCATCACCATCAATATGGTCGACCCGGCGGTGGGCGAGGACATCTATGCCTGGGTCTTCTATGACCACAAGCGGCACACCGGCCGGGAGGCGGCGCGCATTCTGCACGAGCGGCAGATCGAGGGCCTGCGCCTGCTGGTCGAGGCGGGAATCCTGGTCAAGGTCAATTCGGTGATGATCCCGGGAATCAACGACGACCATCTGGGGACCGTGAACGAGGCCGTGCGCAGCCATGGCGCCTTTCTGCACAATGTCATGCCGATGATCTCGGATCCGGCCCACGGCACCCGCTTTGGCCTGGAGGGCCGGCGCGGTCCGACCCCGGCGGCGTTGAAACAGCTCCAGGACCAGTTGGGCGGCGGCGCCCGGCTGATGAAGCACTGCCGCCAGTGCCGCGCCGATGCCGTGGGCCTGCTGGGGCAGGACCTGAGCCAGGACTTCACCATGGATCGCGTGGCGGAAATGGCCACCGAGGACCGGCCCGACGAGCGTCGGCTGTACCGGGAACTGGTGGAGCGGGAGCGTCAGGATCGCGATCAGGCGGCGCGCATCGCCGAACGGGAGATCGAGGTGGCGGTCAACGCGCCGCCGCTGCTGGTCGCGGCATGCAGCCGCGGCGGCGGCCGGATCAACCAGCATTTCGGTCATGCCCGGGAGTTTCAGCTTTACGAGGTGGACGGCAACGGCATCCGCTTTGTCGGCCACCGCCGCGCCGACCATTACTGTCAGGGCGGCTATGGCGAGGAAGACAAGCTCGAGGCGGTGGTCAAGGCGCTGGACGGGGTTTCGGTGCTGCTGGCGGCCCGGATCGGCAGTTGCCCCAGTGACCGGCTGAAGCAAGCCGGGATCACCGTGGTTACGGACCACGCCCACGACTACATCGAGACGGCGGTGGCTGCGGTTTACCGTGCCCATCTGGCCGCCGCGGCGCCGCCGGCTCCGGCGGTGGCGCGGGCGTCGTGACCGCTTTGCGCCTGACGCCGGCACCGGGGGCTTGACCCCCACCCCGGGAGTGAAGGAACTTCCCCCGATCCGGACCCACGACCACCACCAACCAGGAGACGATCCCCATGGCTTACAAGATCAATGCCGCCGACTGCACCGGCTGCGGCGCCTGCGAGGCCGAGTGCCCGAGCCGGGCTATTCGGATGAAGGGTGACGTATACGCCATCAATCCCGATAAGTGTACAGAGTGCGCGGGCAAGTTTGATTCGCCCCAATGCGTCGGCGCCTGCCCGTCCGACTGCATTTCGAAACTATGACCATCCGGCTGCCGCCGGCTGCGTCCGGGTCAGACGCCTTGGGGTGATCGCCGGGAGTGACATAAGGACCCTTGCCATGGCCGATTCCGACGGGCCGGACTGGATTGCGGACTCTCAACCCTGCCGCGCCTGTCCGCTCCGCTCGGACCCGGCGGCGCGGCTGGCGGCGGTGCGGCGGCTGCCCACGGAACTGCTGCCGGTGGCCATGGCCGATCCCGATCCCGAGGTCCGGCGGGAGGTTGCCCGGCTGATCGGCGGGGACTGGCTGGCGGCGATGGCCTGGGACCGGGATGCGGGCGTCCGACGGATCGTGGCCGGTCGGCTGCGGCCGGAACAGCTCACGGTTCTGGCCGGCGACAGCGACCCCCGGGTCCGTGCCGAGGTTGCCGGCCGGGCGCTGCCTTCGGCCCTGTTCCGGCTGATTGAGGACGACGCCGAGGACGTGCAGCGGGTCGCCCGCCTGCGTCTGGGCCTGGGACCGCATCCGGGCCGCCGCGCCGCCGGCCTCGCCCAACGTGCCAGGCGTCACCTGATGTAACCGGTCATGGCCTGAGGTTATGACCTGATGTGATTGGAGCCAACGCCATGCCTGAAACCGTTCCGCTGGCCGATGCCCTGGAGGCGATCGAGATTTACCGGCCGCCGGAACTGGCGCTGGGCACCAAGGTCCGGGCCAGGGTCGCGGTCCGCAACGACGGCACCTTTCCCGGCCGGCGGATGGGCGAGGTGTTGCTGGAACGGGGCGAGATCGGGTATGTCAACCGCGTCGGCACATTCCTGCAACGATATTACATCTACAGCGTCGATTTCTTCCGCCTCGGCTGCGTGGTCGGCATGCGTGCCCACGAGCTGGAGGTGGTGAGCGACGAATTCGGCCGCGCGGTTCAACCCGAAGGGACTCCCTCATGAAGGTGATGGTCAATTGCAAGGGCGGGGTGTTTCAGATTTACGTGGCGAAGAAGGATCTCGAGGAACCGATCGTCGAGTCCGAGAAGCCCGGCCTGTGGGGCGGCTGGGTCCGGCTCGGCAATGGCTGGCGGCTGGAACTGCCCGACCTGCCCGCCGACACCCGGCTGCCGATCACCGTCGAGGCGCGCAAACTCGGCGAAGAATAACGTCCCATGGTTTTGCAGGGTGCTACGCTGCACCCGCGAAGGAGGCGCGCCTCCTTGACCTCCTGACGTCAAGGGTTCAAAGGGCCGACGGCCTTTTGCGGGTGTGGGCAGAGCCCACCAGGGCGCTCAGGCCAGCGCCCGCTCCCGCCAACCGCGCACCGCCATCACGTCGAAGCGTTGGCCGACAGAGACCAGTTGCCTTGCCGCCGGGCTTTCCCGCCGCAGTGCCTCCCGAACATCCATCCAGCGGATTTCGCCCTCCGAAGGGCGGATCACCAGCAGCACCGGAAACGCCTGGTCCTCGCTGAAAGCAGACCAATTCCCAGCACCCTGGAATCCTGGAAGAGCCACGAAATATCATGATGTTATCTCCCTCTCCCGGCTTGGCCGGGGGAGGGTTGGGGTGGGGGNNGTACGATTTTCCCCGGGATTTCCGTTACCCTGGGGTCCCGGTTACCCTGACAGGATGCTGCCATGCCGCCCGACATGACGCCGTTCGATCTTGCCGCCCTCGGTTGGTTCATCGTGATCTGGCTGGGCTACACCGTCGGCCAGGACCGGCCGTGGCCGCGGCTGGGTGGCGTCAACCACCATCTGCGGCGGCTGCGCGTGACCTGGATCAGGATGGCCTTCGACCGCGAGATGCGCCTGATGGACAGCCAACTGGTCGGGCACACCATGAACAGCGTCACCTTTTTCGCGTCGACCACCATGCTGATCCTGGCCGGGCTGCTCGGCCTGCTCGGCAATGTCGATCGGGTCTACGCGGTGGCGGACCGGCTGACCTTCACGGTCAAGACCTCGCCGGAGCTGTTCGAGACCAAGCTGATCGTGCTGATCGCGATCTTTATTTATGCGTTCTTTCAGTTCACCTGGGCCTTGCGCCAGTACAACTACACCTGTGCGCTGATCGGCTCGGCGCCGCCGGCACCGATGCCGACCGATCAGCGCGACGCCCTGGCCGAAACCGTGGCGGCGGTGATGACCCACGCGGTGACGGCGCTTAACGGTGGCCTCCGCGGCTACTACTTTGCGCTGGCGGTTCTCACCTGGTTCATCCACCCCTGGATGTTCCTGGTGACCAGCAATCTGGTGGTGGTGATCCTGATCTGGCGTCAGTTATGGTCGGGCACCGCCGCCGCCATCAACCGGCACGTCGCGATCCTGGACGAGATCGAGCGGCGCTGACCGGCCGGCCCGAGCCGTATCCGCCAGACTCGCGGCGGTCCGGTGCCGGGCCGACAGTGCGGCGTTCCGGCGGCGCCGCCGCGATTGCCGCCGCGGCCGCGGCCATCGCCGGATGGCCGGCCACCACCGCCAGCGGACGGCGGGTCAGCTTTTCGATGTCGCGCAGAAAGGTGCGTTCCGAAGGGTCGCAGAACGACAGGGCGATGCCGCGGGCGCCGGCCCGGGCGGTGCGGCCGACCCGGTGAACGTAGCTTTCCGGGATGTTCGGCAACTCGTAATTGATGACATGGGTCACGTCGTCGACGTCGATGCCGCGGGCGGCGATGTCGGTGGC
>PLTC01000096.1:0-4990 GCA_003165295.1 Rhodospirillales bacterium
ACAGAACCCGGCTTACAGGCCGTCTGGTACTTTCTCCCTGTTCCTTTTTGATCGCGTTTTGTCGCCTCCGGCCTGGGTTTTCCTGGGCCGGGATGGGCGTGGCTGCGTCATCCGCCCAGGCATATCCGAAAGATCCCTAAGGAATCTGTGGCCGTCCCGGGTCGGGCGTCGGGACGGCGGTGTTCCCGGGTTCCCGCCTGTTCCGCTCTGTGCCCCTTTGCCGGCCGCCGGGAGCCCCCTCCGGCCTTGCCCATTTGCGCGCCAGACGGCCCCGGCGATGGCTCCGGGCGAAGGCTCGAATCGGCGAAACTCAAGCCGTACCAAGGAAGAGGCCGGCTCGAAGGAGAGTCGAAGCGCCAACCAGTTTGCCGATACTCGAAGTTCTGTTCGGACCGTCATTAGAACGGGAGGTGAACCCGATTGCTTCGTTTTGTCCGGTATTCAAGATATTCATGGTTTTAGTGCCGCGACCGGTCGGCGTCGGCGGGACACCTGTTGTGCCGGAAGCACGGGGGGCTTGGAACGTCAGCGAATCCTTGACTCGACGGTCCGAATCGGCCAACCGCGGTTGACGACCCATGAAATCCCATGATACTCCATAGGAACCCAAACGATGGGGGCTGCGCCCAGTTCAAGGGGGGCTGGACCCAATCGGAAGGGGGGTTCCGCCCAGTCAGACCGGATGCCGGGGTGGGGCGCCAGACAGCGCAAATGGGGGCATTCACCAACCAGCCGGATTGAAGGACTGCACCTCGCGATGGCCGTGTTCTTGTCGACATACGTCAACAAGGTTGATCGCAAGGGCCGGGTTTCGGTGCCCGCGGAGTTTCGCAAGGTCCTCGCGGGGCAGGCTTATCAGGGGGTGGTGGTCTTCAAGTCGCTTCAATATGCTGCACTTGATGCGTGCAGCGCGGACCATATGGAACAGCTAAGTGATAGTTTGGAGAGATTGGATCTCTCCAACGAGGAATATGAGCTGATCGAGACCACGATTTTCGGCGGGTCTGTTCAGTTGCCCTTTGATGGGGAGGGTCGGATCGTGTTGCCTCAGCACCTGTGCGAGTTTGCCGGCATCTCGGAGGAAGCGGCGTTCGTCGGACGCCGCAAGACCTTTCAGGTGTGGGAGCCCGGGGCGCTGGCGGCCCATGAGGCGAGGATGCGCGACAAGGCGCGCAACCGCGACATCTCCCTTAGCAAAATCATCGCCAAGGCTTCGGCGTTGCGGGAGGCGGGGTCATGATCATCCGCTCTCACGCCGCGGGTCCCGATGGCCGTGCCGTGCCGGCGCTGCCCCTGGCGGCGGTCGCCGACCGCAGCGGGCCGGTGGTGCCCGTGGTCCATCTTCCGGTCATGGCCGCCGAGGTGCTGGCGGCGCTGGCGCCCCGTGACGGCGGGGTCTATGTGGATGCCACGTTCGGCGCCGGCGGCTATACCCGGGCCATTCTGGCCGCGGCCGACTGCCGGGTGTGGGCGGTGGACCGGGATCCCCGGGCGGTGGCGCTGGCCGGGATTCTGGCGTCCGCGGTCCCGGGCCGGCTCCAGGTGGTCGAAGGCTGCTTCGGCGATCTGGAGGCTTTGCTGGCAGAGCGGGGCGTTGCCGGGGTGGACGGCATCGCCTTTGATTTGGGGGTTTCGTCGGCGCACCTGGACGATGCCGGCCGGGGCTTTTCGTTCCGGGCCGACGGGCCGCTGGACATGCGGATGGGTGGTGACGGTGAAACCGCCGCCGATCTGGTCAACCGTCTGCCGGAATCGGCGCTGGCGAAGATCATTTTCGAATATGGCGAGGAGCGGCGGGCGCGCCGGGTCGCGGCGGCGCTGGTGGCGGCCCGCGCCGAGGCGCCCATCGACCGGACCGGCCGGCTGGCGACCATCGTGCGCTCCGTGGTGCCGTCGGCCCACGACGGCATCGATCCGGCCACGCGCACTTTTCAGGCGTTGCGGATGGCGGTCAACGACGAACCCGGGGAATTGAGCCGTGGCCTCGCCGCGGCCGAGCGGCTGCTGGCGCCGGGCGGGCGGCTGGCGGTGGTGGCCTTTCATTCCCTGGAGGACCGGGTGGTCAAAGAGTTTCTGCGCCAGCGGGCCGAGGCGCCGCCGGCGCCCTCCCGTCATCTGCCGATGGCGCCGGTTGTCCCCCGGGCCATGACCTTCCGGCTGCTGGAACGGCGGCCGCTGGTGCCCGGGAGGGCCGAGATCGAGGCCAATCCACGTTCCCGTTCCGCCAGACTGCGCATCGCCGAGCGGACCGCCGCTCCCGTCCAGTCCAAGTCCTGATTTCGCGAAGGAAGCCCCCATGCTCCGCAAATCTGATCTACTCTGGCTCAGTGTCGCGGCCTTCGCCGGCGTCGCACTGTTCCATACCAGCTACCGGGTCCAAGAGCTTAAGGAGGAGATGGCGACCCTGGACCGTCAGATCATCTCGGAACAGGATGGTATCCGGGTGGCCAAGGCCGAATGGGGCATCCTCAACGATCCGGTACGGCTGGAGCAACTGGCCGGGACCTATCTGACCCTGACCCCGATCACCGCGTCCCAGGTGGCGGGTTTCGACGCCCTGCCGCCCCGGCCGCCCGGTTCGCCGGTGACCCAACCACCGAGTCCGGCGCTGGTGAGCGTGGCCGAGCCCAGGACGGCATCCCGGGTGGCGTCCCTGGCCGCGGCGCAGGAACGGCCGTCTTCGGCGTCGGGCGCCGAGCGTCCGCTGGCGGCCGCACGGGCCGCCCTGGCCTCGGCCGCGCTGCCGGTGCAGGGCCACCGGGCGGTTCAGCCTCAGCATCCGGGGGCGGGCCATCCCCTTCCTTTGACCCATGTGTCGGCGCGGGCGACCCCCGTCTACGCGCCGGCCAAGGATGAAATCGGGCAATTGTTGACCCGGCTTGGACGCATCCAATGATCGAACCGCCGCCGCATTCCCCTGACGGGGCGCTGGAACCGGGAACGTTGGAGCCGGGGGCGTTGGATTCCGGCGCCGCCGGGCCCGGCCCGCGTCGTCCGGTCAGCGATGCCGCCCGGGCCCTCGAGGTCGGGCGCAATCGTCTGGTGGTGGCCGGACTCATCATCATCCTTGCCTTTGTCGCGGTATCGGTCCGGCTGGTCGGCGCCACCTGTTTTACCCATCGCGAAGAGGTCCGGGTCGATCATCCGGTCGAAGCCGAGCCGGTCACCAGCCGGGCGGACATCGTCGACCGCAATGGTCAGTTGCTCGCCACGTCGCTGGCCACGGCCTCGCTCCACGCCGATCCCAAGCTGGTTCTGGATGCCGGCGAAGCCGCGGCCAAACTGGCCGAGGCGCTCCCGGAACTGGAATACCAGGATATTTATGACAAACTGACCAGCAACAAGCGCTTCGTCTGGATCAAGCGCAGCCTGACCCCCCGTCAGCACTATGCCGTGCATGTGCTGGGTCTGCCTGGCCTGATGTTCGAACGGGAAGAGCGGCGGTTCTACCCGCCGGGCAACCTCACGTCCCATGTGGTCGGCTATACCGGTGTCGATAATGTCGGCCTCGCCGGGTTGGAACGGTTCTTCGACAAGCGCCTCAAGAGCAGCGCCGATCCGATCCAGACCTCCCTGGACCTGCGCCTCCAGCACATCCTGCACCGCGAGACCGCAGCCGCGGTGGAGGAGTTCAAGGCGTTGGGCGGCAACGGGATCATCATGGACGTGCGGACCGGCGAGATTCTCGCCATGGTATCGCTGCCCGACTTCGATCCCCAGGAACCGGGCGATGCCGAAGGCGAGCAAAAATTCGACCGCAACGCCCTCGGCGTTTACGAAATGGGTTCGACTTTCAAGATCTTCAATTCAGCGATGGCGCTGGATTCCGGGAAAATTCATCTGAGCGACACCTTCGACGCCATCAACAACATTCATATCGGGCATTTCACCATCCACGAATACCACGGCCAGCACCGGATGCTGAACGTCGCCGAAATCTTCCAGTACTCCTCCAACCTGGGTTCGGCGCGGATGGCGGTGCAGGTCGGGACGCCGACCCAGATCGCGTTTCTGACCCGGGTGGGCTTCATGAGGCCGGTGCCGATCGAACTGCCGGAGCTGGGCTGGCCGCTGGTGCCCAAGCCCTGGCGCGAGATCAACACCATGACCATCGCCTTCGGTCACGGCATGTCGGTCAGCCCGCTCCATGTGGTGACGGCGGCGGCGGCGGTGATCAACGGCGGCATCATGCACAAGCCGACCCTGCTCAAGGTGCAGCCGGGGCAGGTGGTTCCCGGAGAACGGATCGTCTCGGAACAAACCTCTCTGGAGATGCGCCGGTTGTTCCGCATGGTGGTGACCGAAGGCACAGCAAAGTTTGCCAATGTTCCCGGCTACATGGTCGGCGGCAAGACCGGCACCGCCGACAAGCAGCGGGGCCGCCACTATACCAACGCCAACCTGACCTCTTTCGTCGGCGTGTTCCCGATCAACGACCCGAAATATCTGGTGATGATCATGATCGACGAGCCGAAGCCGTCGCCGACCAGCCATGGCTTTACCACGGCGGGATGGGTCTCGGTTCCCGCGGTCGGTCGGGTGATCAAACAGATCGGGCCGCTGCTTGGGGTGCAGCCGGTTGATGAACAGCGACCGGATATTCGTCAGGCACTTGAATTGGAACCCGGATCGAAAGGCACGACTGTTGCTGCTTACTCGCCTGATGACGACCATTAGCGGCGGCGTTCCGGCCGCCGGCGCCGATCGCGAGATCGTGGGCCTGACCGCGGATTCGCGGCAGGTTCGGCCCGGCTTCCTGTTCGCGGCGCTGCCGGGCAGTGCGATCGATGGCCGTGCCTTCATCGGTGACGCCATCGGGCGCGGCGCCGTGGCGGTGCTGGCCGTGCCCGGCACCGGGCTGCCGCCGGCTGCCGACGCCGTGCTGTTGATCGAGGACGCCCGGCCGCGCCGCGCCTTTGCCCTGATGGCGGCGGCGTTCCATGGGGGTCAGCCCGGGACCGTGGTTGCGGTCACCGGCACCAACGGCAAG
>PLTC01000096.1:5038-5270 GCA_003165295.1 Rhodospirillales bacterium
CGGGCTGGCGGCGCTGGCCGCGGCCGGCATCGCGCACCTGGCCATGGAGGCATCGAGCCACGGCCTTGATCAGTTTCGGCTTGATGGCGTGCGGCTGCGCGCAGCAGCCTTTACCAATCTCAGCCGCGACCATCTTGACTATCACGGGACCATGGAGGTCTATTCCGCCGCCAAGGCGATGCTGTTTGACCGGGTGCTGCCGGCCGACGGGGTGGCCGTGCTCAATGCCGAC
>PLTC01000045.1 GCA_003165295.1 Rhodospirillales bacterium
CGATCACCGACAGCTTGCCCGGGCGGACCACCCCCGACGGCAACAGGCTGAGACGGTACTCGGTCCCGTCGATCACCAGGGTATGGCCGGCGTTATGGCCACCCTGGAACCGCACCACCACATCGGNNTTGCCCTTGCCCTCGTCGCCCCACTGGGCGCCGATCACCGCCACATTGGCCATGCCACCCGTCTCCGTCCGGTCATACCTTCGTGTTGAAATCCCGACTTCCGGTCGGGATTTCCGCGCCGTGTGGCGCGCCGCCGCAGATGCGGCGGGAGACCTGCGCCGGTCCCAGTCATTTTGCGCGCAGGGATCACCCCTTGCCGACCGGGCGGACCGCCCCGTCGGCCAGAATAAAGTCGCATCCCAGCCGCCGGGCCTCGGCGTCGACCCCGACCGCGGGCGCGAGACCGGCCACGGTCACCCGTCCTTCGGCGCGCAACCGCCGGCCCGCCGCCGGGTCGCTGCCGTGGGGCAGATAGACCCGTGGCCGTGCTGGCGACGGCGTCGCCGCCGTCGCCACGGTATCGGTATAAAGGGTGAAACCGGTGGCCGGTTCGCCCTCCGCGCCCAAGGCGGCCCCGGCCAGGTAGCGCCCGCCGACGCCCAGTTCGCTGCCGATTCCCCGGCTGAACACGGTAAAACTGACACCGGTCTGATACTCGAAGCCGCGATATTCCACCAGATCCGCCGTCAGCATCAGGTCAGGCGCGGCGGCCCCGATCAGGCGCACCACCTCGGCCAGATGGCGCCGGTCGGGTTCGGCCGCCGTGGGCAGTGCCGTCGCCTCCAGCACCGCCAGCGCCCCGGCGGCAAGGCCGGCCGCCGCCATCAGCCGGCCCAGCACCAGCGCCGGCTCGCCGCCCACCGCCGCCACCCCGGCGGCATCCTTGCGGTCGAGAGCCTGGCGCAGCCGTGCCGTCAGCACCGGGTCCAGCCCCCAGGCCTGGCACAAGGTCGGCACCAGAGTCGGCACGCACAGATCCACCGACAGGTCCAGCACCCCCAGGGCGGCCAGGCTGTCCGTGGCCAGCAGGATCACTTCGGCATCGGCCTCGGGCCGGCCGGCGCCGATCAGCTCGACCCCGACCTGGCCGACCTGGCGCTCGGGGCGAAGCTGGGAGCCGTGAACCCGCAGCACCTGGCCGGCATAGGCAAGGCGCAACGGCCGCGCCACATGGCCGAGCCGCGTGGTCGCGATGCGCGCCACCTGGGGCGTGATGTCCGGGCGAATGCCCATCATCCGGCCCGAAAGCGGGTCCATCACCCGAAAGGTCTGGTGCGCCAGCGCGACACCGGTTCCGGCCAGCAGGCTCTCCTCGAACTCCAGCAACGGCGGCTTGACCCGCTGGTAGCCGTGATCGGCAAAGCCCGTCATCAACCGTCCGACCAGATCGGCCTCGTGGCCCGCGTCCGGCGGCAGGACATCGGGTACCCCCACGGGCAGCAGCGCGTGATGCAGCGGTTCGCTCATGACAGACCTCCCCGCACCACCGGAACCCTTGCGGCGCGACCGCGGGCCGGTGTTGCGCCTCTTCATCGCCGACACGTTGGTCGACCGGGGGGTAAGTAGCGGACGCCAACGCCACTTGCAAACGAAAAGCCCGCGCCCCCCATCGCCGCGGGTCGCTTTTGGCCTTGGCCGGGGCCGTTCCCGGCCCGCACGAACGCGCTGCCGCCACGGACGCCGTGGCGGGTGCCTGACGACAGGAAAGAACAGAGGTGATTCAGAGACGAGGGCGACGGTCCGGCCCCAACTACCCGTCCGCGACGGCGACAGGCTGGCCGCCCCGCGGAAATTATTGGTGGAGCCGAGGAGGATCGAACTCCTGACCTACGCATTGCGAACGCGTCGCTCTCCCAGCTGAGCTACGGCCCCACCGGCCCACCGCGAGCTTGTCGCGGTGAAGACGGGCGGGATATTGACGAGCGGCCCCCGGCTTGTCAAGCGCCATAAATGCGATCAATGCCCTTCCGGGCGGGTCCGCGGGCATGGGTATCGGAGGGCCGGGCGGTATCGGGGTCAGGGCGGTATCGGGGTCAGGGCGGCATCAGGGTCAGGGCGGCATCAGGGTCAGGGTTGAGGTTCGCATACCGCCGGTCACCGCGCCGAGGTTGATCATGGCGCCGTCACGCCAGCTTTCGATCAGGTCCCGGTAATGGGGCGAAATCGGATTGCCCGACTGGCCGGTGGCGATCATGAACAGCGACTGGTCGAGGTTGGCCAGATCGTAGACCGCGCGCAGGCCGGGGCCGTGGATGTCGGCGAACGGCGCCGCCCCGTCGGAGACGCGGCTGCCGCCGCGATTGAGGGTAAAATCGTCGCCGTCGGCGGCGATGCCGATGGCGAACAGCCACCCCAACACCGGGATGTGCGCCAGCAACGGGTGCTCGAAGGTCGCGCGATGCTCATCGCCCCAGCGCCAGCGGCCGGGCCTGTCGCCATGGCGGTCGGCAAGCGTCCGCACCGTGGCCTCCAGGCTGGTCCGCAGCAGGTCGGCGCAGGTCCGGGTTCCGGGCTCGCCGGGCCGGTCGCACCATCCCGGGGCCTCGGTCAGGATGTGCTCGATCACCGCCGGGTGCAGGTCCCAATAGTCGGGGAACAGGGGGCCGAGCCGTTCTGAAAACATCTGCCGATTGAACTCCCGCAGCCACCAGGAAAAAATCAGCGGTGCGGGGTCGCGGCGGCCGACCGTGCCGTTCCAGTGCTCCAGTACCGCCACCGCGGTCTGCGCGATCCCCGACAGCGCCGCGGTTTCCGGTCCGGGCCGGGGCAGCATCAGCGGCAGCAGCCGCCGGGCGGGCAGGGAGACATCGTCCAATTGCATGGCCACGCTGGTCGCCGCGGACTGCGGCCCGCCCTGGTCGAGCAGGGCGTTGATGCGCCCGGCACGGTAGGGGTCGGGCCATCGGGTCGCCAGCAGCCACGGGTAGTCGGGGCCGACCGGGGCATTATTGGCGTTGACCATGCGACCCGAGGGCGGGTTGACGGCATGGGGCAGGGCCTCGAACGGCACCATCCCGGTCCAGTCGTAATCCCCCGACCAGCCTGGCACCGGCACGAGGCCGTTGCCGTGAGCGCGGATCGGCACCAGCCCGGGGGCGTAAAAGCCGATGGTGCCGGCGGTGTCGGCATAAACGAAATTGACCTGGGGAGTCTGATAGAGCCGCAGCGCCGCCACGAATTCGTCCCAGGATCGCGCCCGATCGAGCCGGTAGAGTGCCTCGGCGGTGGTGTCGCTGCCCGACAGTCCGGTGAAGGCCAGGGCCAGCACATGCCCGGCCGGTCCCCGGGTGTCGGCCAGCGGGCTGTCTTCGGGCAGCACCGGGCCGTGGCGGGTCGCCTGGACGGTCACCAGCAGGTCGGGCCGGCCACGCCGGACGATGGTTTCGGTGCGGGTCGCGAACGGCTTCGGGCCGTCCGGGGTCAGGTAGCGGTCGGGGTCGGCCGGGTCGAGACGTTCGACGAACAGGTCCTGGGTATCGCTGCCGGTGGCGGTCACGCCCCAGGCGATGGTGCCGTTGTGGCCGAGCAAATGGAACGGCAGGCCGGGGACGGTGGCGCCGCTGAGCGTCAGTTCCGGGGTCTCGATGCGCGCCAGATACCACAGGATCGGCGCCTGAAGACCCAGATGGGGGTCGTTGGCCAGGATCGGACGGCCGGTGGAGGTGGCATTCCCGGCGACCGCCCATTCGTTGGACGCGGTGTCGGGGCCGGGCGGCGGCGGCAGGGCGGCGGCGGTGGCCTCCAGCATTGCCGTGAAGCCCCGGTCCCCGAACAGCGTCGCCACGGCGCGGTCCGCGGGCGATGCCGCGATGGCGCCCGGCGCCTTCGGGACGGCACCGGCCAGGGTCACCGGTCCCGACACGGCGGGGAACAGGTCGTCGACCTCGCGCGCCGAAAGCCGGACCAGCAGCCGCGCCCGCAGCAGTTCATCCCGGAAGTTGCCGCTGAGTTGCAGCGCCTCGAGCTTGCCCCAGACCAGACTGTCGGCCGGTTGCCAGGGCTCCGGCCGGTAGCCGAGCAGCTGGAACTCGAGGGGCAACGGCCCGCGTCGGGTGGTGAGCCAGGCATTGACTCCGGCGGCATAGGCGTCCAGGGCGTGCCGCACCTCGGGGGCCAGCGCCTGGTAACTGGTCCGGGCCAGACCGTAAAGCCCGAGCGCCCGCATCGAGCGATCCTGGCGTACCATCCGGTCGCCCCCGTCACGGGGAAATATCTCGGCCAGCCGCCCGGCCCCGAACCGGCGCATCAGGTCCATCTGCCACAGCCGGTCCTGGGCATGGACATAGCCCAACGCAAAGTAGGCGTCGTCCATGGTCCGGGCCTGGATACGGGGCACGGCACGGCCGTCCCGGACGATCCGTATCGGGGCTCCCGGACCCGGAAGTGTCAGCGTGCCCTGGTAGGCGGGCAGGCCGGTGCGCAGCCACAACCAGCAACAGCCACCCGCCACCGCGGGGACCACCACCATCAGACCCAGCACGGCCACGACGATCCGCCACGCCCACCGCACGGCCAAGCCCCGGTACTCCCCGCTCCAAAGACGCCAGCGTCACGGTCCGACTTCGCTCCGGCGGCGCCCCGGATTCCGGTCAGTCGTCCCGTCGCGGACCGACCGGATCCCGGCCGTCACCGTCGTCGGTGCCGCCGCCCCGGTAATCCTGCAGGCGGGTCGCCCGCAGACCGCGCACACCGTGGCTGTCGATCAGTCGCTGCCAGGACAGGAACTCTTCCACCGACAGGGTATAGCGCCGGCACGCCTCGTCAAGGGTGATCAGGCCGCAGCGTACCCCGGCGACCACCTCGGCCTTGCGACGCATGACCCAGCGTTTGGTATCGGGCGGCGGCAGATCCCGCTCGGTCATGGGTTGGGGGCCGGGATCGCCACCTGCCGGGTCTCCGGGACCGTACCCTTCGGGTATCCGCCTGCTGTGCTCGCCTGCCCCAGTCATGGTAACCACCGTCCCCGAGCCACCGGTTCCAGCGCCAACCCGGCCGGTGCCGCCGAATCCCACGGTTCCTGGTGTTCCGCCGTTGGCTTTCGTGGCGGCGTGGCCGATCGAAAGGCCGATGTTCCGTGAGGACATTCGGGAACGCTCCACCCAACCAGTATGCTCTCGCGCTACTCCGAAAGTTTAGACAGGACCGCTTAACAAAAGACTAAACAGCGGGTGCGGCACAATTGCGTCTGTTGCCGTGCGCGCGCCGCGGCCCGGCCACCGCCCCGGGGCGCCAGCCTGCAACTGAAACGAGTTCATCATTTTCAGATACGGCGTCATATTTTAAGATGTTATGGCCGTCACCGATGACGTACTGACCTGGATCCCGTTCCCCAGGTCAAGCAAGGTCTCGCCGCCGCTGGTTTCGACACCGGTCACGGTGCCGCTGGTATAGGTTGTCGGCGTGATCGCGTTGCCCGAGGCATCGGTCGCCGAAACCGACAGGGTGTAGGTGCCGTCGGAAACGGTTGAGCCGCTGCTGTCGGTACCGTCCCATGTGACCTGATGGCTCCCCGAGGTGGCATCGCCGACCAGCGTCGTAACGACATTGCCGCTGCTGTTCAAAACCTCAATGGACACCGAGGCCCCGGCCGACGGCATCGAGTACGCGATGGTCGCGGTGCCGCTGCTCAGGGCGACCTGATCCCCCGAGGCTTCGACACTGTGTCCGATATAGCCCACCGAAGAGGACAGGCTGCTGCCCGGCGAGGCGGCAATCAGCTTGTCCAGCCGGCTGTTGGTTCCCGCCTGCTGCTCCACCTCCGAGAACATCGCCAGCTGATTGGTCATCGCCGTGGTGTCCATCGGATTGGTCGGGTCCTGGTTCTGAAGCTGAGTGGTGAACAGGGTCAGAAACTCGTTAAAATTGTAGTCAAGCTGCGCCAGCCCGGAAGAGGAGGTGGAACTGGAGCTGCTGGAGCTTGAGGACGACGACGAGATCAGCGGGTTGGAGGAGAGGTTGTTGGTCGGTGCGATGGCGTTGTTGCTGGTGCTCATGGCTGTTTCCCCATGGAAAGTCAGGCGGTGGGACGCCCGACGGCGGGAAGTCCGGGGGCGGTGGCTTTAGATGCGGACATCGACGCGGCCAGGCGGTGCCTGGTAACGACGCAGGACCATCAGGGTACCCGCGGAGACATCGTCATCGGTGGCCGCGATCCCGCCTGCACCGTTCCGCTGCCCGCCGTTCCGGCCGGTGCCGTTGCCGCTGGTATCCCCTTGCTGTTGCTGTTGTTGGCTGTAGCCCTGGCCGCCATCGCCCCGCAATCCAAAATTAAGGCTGCTGTTGTTGGTTTGGAGTCCGGCGTCCTGAAGGGCGCGTTCCAGGGTGTGGGAATCGCGCTGGAGCAATTCCAATGTCTGGGGCCGGTCGGCGGTGATGGTGGCGTTGACCGAGCCGTCCTTGTCGATATCCAGCTTGATGTCGATCCGCCCCAACTCCTCGGGTCGCAGTTGCATCGAGATGCTGCCGTCACCATCCTTGACCGACCGTTGGAGTTGAACCGTTACCTGATCGGTTGCGCTCGTCGGCAGGCCCGGCCGGCTGCTGCGGACCGCGGTCAACTGGCTGGCGAAGTCCTGGCCGTTGGTGGCCTGGGTCCCGTTCAGGCCGGTCAGGGTCGAAAGGCTGCCGTCGGGCGTGGTGGTGCCGCTTCGGGCCTGGCTGGAGCCGCCGTCGCCGGTCAGCGCGGCGTCGCCGCGGCCGGGGTTGCCGCCGTCGCCGCCGACACCGCCGGCCGCCTGAATTCCCTGGGCAGCCCCTGCCGGCGGTGCCAGATCGGCGGCGGTACGGGCGGCGGCGGCGGCGGTTGCCGCTGCAACCGCCTGTCCGGCTGCGGCGGCCGGCGCCGCTTCGGCCAGGGAGGCGGTAAACGACTTCAGCACCGCTGCGTTGCCGTCGGGGTCGGAACCGGACGGGCCGCCGGCGGCATTGCCGCCGGCATCGGCGCCGACGCCGGCGGTTGCGTCACCATCGGGGGCGGCGTTGATTCCGGCGGCGGAACCGGCATTGGCGCCCGGGGTCCGGGACCCGACGTTTGTCACGCCCTGGCCGTTTCCGGCTTTGGACTGGGTGGTGGTCGGGCCGGTCTCCTGCCTACCGTTGTCTGCCGTCACCGTGCCTATGCCGGCCTTGCCGGACGAGCGGGCGGTGGCGGTACCACCGGTACCGGCCTTGCCACCCGTGCCCGCTGCCACCACCGGGTTGGCCTGGGGCATCAGCCCGGCCATCATTCCCGGCATCATCACCAATTGGGCATTGGGATCGTTCGAGGCGGCGGTGGGGTCCTGGCCGGTCTTGTCATCCTTGCCGGCGGTGCCGCGCCTGCCCGTGATTTTTTCCGGGCTTCCGGTGCCGGTGGCCTGATCTGCGGCGGCCTGGCTGGTGCCGGTGGTCTGGCCGGTCTGATCGCCGTCGCCGGCAGCCTTCCGGCCCGTCGTTGTGGTCCCGGCCTGACGCCGGAGCCCCTGGTCGCTCGGACGGCCGGCGGCCGAAGGTCGGGCGGTGGTCTGATTTTCGTTACCGCCGCCGCTCCGATCGTCGTCTCTGGCGGCGTTGGCCTGCCACCCGGATTCGGACGGATCGGATGAGGACGTGGCCGACGCCCCGGACGAAGAAGAAGATGACGATGACGAGGATGACGAAGCGGAGGCGGACGAAGCCGATGGGGACGAAGTGGACGAAGTGGACGACGACGAAGACGACGGCGGCGACGGCGTCGAAGGTTCCTCCGATGCCTGCGGGGGGGCGTCGGTGGCATCGGACGAATACGCCGCGTAGGATGGGGTGGGAGCCGGTGTTGGCAAGGCGGTCAGGCGCGCCGAAGGGTCCGTCTGCTGGGCTGCGCCCGCGGCCAGTTGACTGAGCAGGCTCGAGAAGAAGTCAACCTGCCCCGACGATCCGGTGGCCGAGGGCGGTCCGGCGGCAAGGGTGTCGAAGGACGAGCGGGACGTGAGTGCGGTGGTGAGCATGGCAGAGGTACCCTTGTTCGGGGACACCGGGACGGGACAGCAGGACCAAAGCAAAGGCCAGGCCAGACCCGGAGTAACGTCATCCTGATGATTCCATTTGAAATTCCCCGCTGACGATCGGGTCCCGGGCCCCTTGCTGCTGCCGCCCGGCAGTTCCCGCCGGGGATTTCCGGCAATTCCTGCCGGGTC
>PLTC01000067.1 GCA_003165295.1 Rhodospirillales bacterium
CAACGCCTCAGCCGTTGGTTCCCGCCCCGCCCGATCCCTCGGGCGGGGCGTTACTCTGTCAGGGAGATTTTCATGAGCATGCAAAATCTGCACAGGCGCACCACCCCGGACGCAACCGGCAGCCGGCCCGGCTCCGGGTCCCGGATGGCGGTGGTCACCAGCTACAATCCGGCAACCCACAACGCCAAGGTTCAGTTCCTGCCGGGCGACCAACACTCGGGATGGTTGCCGGTGCTGACGCCCTGGGTCGGTAATGGCTGGGGGTTGTATTGTCCGCCGGCTCCCGGCGATCAGGTCGAAGTCCGGTTCGAGGATGGCTGCCACAGCACCGGCATGGTCTGTTTACGCGCGTTTTCGAACCAGGACCGGCCGCTGTCGGTGATGCCGGGCGAGTTCTGGCTGGTGGACAAGAGCGGGTCCTTCCTTAAACTGACCAACGACGCCAACGGCAATGGCACCCTGCTGATCAACGGCCAGTTCGCCCTCACCGCCACCGCACCCACCGTCACCGTTCGGGGCAGCCAGAGCATCGCCCTCTCGGCCCCCGCGATTACCCTGGGCGGCACCGGTGAGGGCCTGCACAAACTGGTCACCGATGCCCTGGTCGCGCTGTTCAACAGCCACAGCCATCCCGGCCCCGGGGCGCCGCCGTCCCAGCAGATGGGGGCGGGTCATCTGACCACCGCCGTCAGTGCCGGGTGAGGCTTTGCCTCCGGCCGCCAGGGGCTTTGCCCCTGGACCCCACCGGGGCTTTGCCCCTGGACCCCACCGGGGCGATTGGCCCCGGACCCCGTTACGGCATTGAAAACACCACGAGGTTCCCGATGATGACGACTTTCCGGCGCGTTACCACCGCCATTGAGGTCAACGGCACCCGCCTGCGCGGCCCGATGAGCCTGACCGTCACCACCAGCAACGATCTGAGCGCCAACACCTGGTCTTGCGTGCTGGCAATGGCCTTACTGCCCCCCGCCTTTGGCCGGCAGTTCTGGAGCCGCACCGCCGCCATCGACGTCACCCTGCTGGTCAGCGTCGTTCCCGGCCAGGTCACCGCCCCCAATTTCCAGAGCCTGATCCGCGGCAGCGTCGACGATATCGAACTCGACGCCGTTACCGGTGAACTCCACCTGTCCGGTCGGGATCGCGCCGCCCGATTGCTCGAAAGCCGGATCAGCGAGACCTTCCCGAACCGGACCGCCAGCAATGTCGCCGCCCTGCTGGCCAAACGCCACGGCCTCAAGGCCCAGGTGACCCCGACCACCCTGCCGATCGGCCAGTATTGCGACAATAACTATGCCGATCTCAATCAACACCATACGGAATGGGAGTTGCTCACCGCCCTGGCCCGGCGGGAGGGCTTTGAGTTGTTCGTCGAGGGCGGGACACTGTTCTTCCAGCCGCCGGCGACACCGGTTGCCCAGCCCTATGCCCTGATCGCGACCACCGACGGCCGGGGCGCCATCAGGACCGCCAATTTCCTCGACCTGCGCTG
Source organism: Rhodospirillales bacterium (assembly GCA_003165295.1). Classification (GTDB taxonomy): domain Bacteria; phylum Pseudomonadota; class Alphaproteobacteria; order Azospirillales; family Azospirillaceae; genus BOG-933. The sequence goes on from PLTC01000067.1 coordinate 1,493, forward strand.
CCGCCGTTCGCTGCTGCTGGCCCCCGACATCCTGGTCAGGATCGTCTCGTGGAACCGCGCCCTGAAACAACAGATCACCGCAGAGGCCCGCAGCACCAAGACCAGCCCCGCCAACACCACCGACACCCCCCAGACCTATATCTATCAGGTCCCGGGCCTGAACTGGCAGCAGGCCCGGCAACTGGCAGGCCAGAAACTCGACGAACTGACCCGCCACGAACGCATCATTACCTGGAGCGAACCGGGCGTCCTCACCCTCGCCCCGCGCACCCAGGTCCGCCTCTCCGGCACCGGGACCGACTGGGACCAGACCTACATCGTCGATCGCGTCCAGCGCCGCATCAGCGCCGGCACCGGCTTTGGTATGGAGGTCACCGCCCGCGGACCGTCGCCCCAGGTGACCGCGGTGCGGTAACCGAAGGCCGGACGGTCGCAAAACCGCAATGGCTCATACGGCGTTCCAGGGTGATGATGTTTTTAGGAAAAACAAGGGGCTGGTCATAGAGTCGGGGATTATCGGCGGCGCTCGGGCGCCTCGTCGGGGTTGAAAGCTTCAACCCACTGAAAGCAAATCAATTCCCAACACCCTGGAATCCCGGAAGAGCCTCGATCAGGTTGGATCGTAGTTGGAAGCGGGGACGGCTCGTCCAGATTCGACATGCAACTTGGCCGGAAGGCGCTCTAACGCGATAGATCTGTTCTGACTCAAGAAGCCTCGGGAGACGGAGGCTTCGTTGAGCGCGTGCGGGCGGAGTTGCCCTGCGTCACCCGCGGGTCCGTTGACTGGCCCTGAATTTCCCCTTGACCGGCTGGCGCATAACAGGCATGCGGAATTGCGGTTCATCCCCGCGTGGGCGGGGAACACGCGGTCCGCGTCTGTGCTGGCGCGGCGTCTAGCGGTTCATCCCCGCGTGGGCGGGGAACACTCGCTCGAAAACCGCGCCGCGCACCCGGGCATCGGTTCATCCCCGCGTGGGCGGGTAACACCAGTGAACGGCGCTCTCGACGGCCTTCAGTTCCGGTTCATCCCCGCGTGGGCGGGGAACACAT
>PLTC01000095.1 GCA_003165295.1 Rhodospirillales bacterium
GGGGGAGGTGGCGGCGGCGGCGGTGGCGGAGGAGGGGGGGGCGGAGGGGGCTCAGGAACTTCGACGGGGCGCGGCGGCGTCTCCCCGTCCTCGGAAATGATCCGGCGAATGGAGGCGAGAATTTCCTCCATCGACGGTTCTTGCTGGGTCCTGCTGTCGCTCATCGTTGCCTGTTCCGACGCTTCCGGCCGGCATCCAGCCTAATTCGCCCGGGCGTGAAACGCCACCCTCGATCGACGGTCCCGGCCCACGAACCGGAACGCCACGGCCCGGCCGCGATCCGCGGCCGGGCCGTTACGGCGCCGGCGGCTTCCCCCGGTTGCTCAGCGATCACGGTTGATCGATTCCCGTGCCGAACCACTTATCGCGCACGGCTTCGTAGTGAGCCTTGTAATCGTAGTATGGAGTCGGCAGTTGGAGCGCCTGGGCGGTCAACTGGCCGACTGCGGACAGCACCCCGAACACCGCGACGCTTTCGTCGTGGTGGGCCTTGACCAGATTGACCCGGGCGTTCAGCAGAGTCTGTTCGGTGTTCAACAGGTCGATCACGGTGCTGGCACCCACCGAGACCTGCTGGCGCATGCCTTCGGCGGCCAGTTCGTTGGCTTTGACCGCTGCTTCGAAGGACGTGATGCTGGCCCGCGCCGTGACCAGATTCTCCCAGTCGGTAACCGCCGCCTCTTCGGCCGCGCGCAACGCCTGGTCGATGGTGATACGCGCCGAACTGGCCGACTGCCGCGCCGCCCGGGCCTTGGCCGCCGCCCCGCCGTTGTCGAAGGGGATGGTCACATTGGCGACGATGCTGCCGCCGTTGGTGAAGTCGTTGGGAATCTCCCGGTCGAGATCGCGCGAGATGCTGGCGGTTACGCTTACCGTTGGCAGCAGCGCCCCGTCGGCCACGTCCACCGCGTCCCGCGCCGCCGTTTCGGTGTGAACCGCGGTGACCACGCTGGGGTTGCGGGCGCGCGCCTGGGTCACCGTTTCGTCGAGATTGGCCGGCAACGGGTATTTCAGTTTCGGCTGGACCAGCGTGCCCGGCGGCGAGCCGATCAGCTTGGTGTAGGTGGCGCGGACCGCGCTGAGGACGCCTTGGGCGGCGACGCGGGCGGCGGTGGCGCTGGCCACCTGGGCTTCCTGGAGGCTCACGTCGGTCTGGGTGACCTCGCCAACCCGGAACCGGTCCCGGATGGCCTCCAGGTCGCGCTTCTGGAACGTCTCGTAATTGACCTGGAGATCCAGCAGCGCCTGATCCTGGACCACATCGAGATAGGCGGCGGCGGCCTGGAGCAGCACCGTCTGCTCCGCGTCGAGCAAGGCCGCCTGTTGGGCCAGAACGGTGTTTTCGGCCTGGCTGATGCGGGCCTCGATCTGGCCGCCCTGATAGATCGGCTGGGTCACCGACAGGCCGACCGAGCGGGGCGTGGTCCGCGTCGTCTGATTGGGGGAAACCGTGGGAACGAACAGATTCGACTGGGTCCAGGCCGGACCCGCGCTGGCCACCACCGCCGGCGATGGCCGTTGCCCGGCCAGTGCCGCCGGAACGTCCTCATCCACCGAACGGAGCGTGGCCCGCGCCGCGCCCAGGGTGGGGTTGCTGCTGTAAGCCTGAACCAGCGCCTCTTCGAGGGTCTGGGCCCGGGCCGGAGCAAGCCCGGACACCATCAAACAGGTTGCCGCCAGCAACCCCGACACCACGAGCACGCGGGGTGATCTGCTCCAGAGCCCAACCATTGACATCCCGATCCGTCCCCTTATCGTCTGATCGTTTCGGGCGCCGATCCCCGAATTCCGGCGGTCAGAATACGAAACGCGGTTTGAATTCGAAGCCGGGCAGGATGGCGGCATGGGTCTCGAACAACGGCACCGCGGGAAAGCTGTCGCCGATGCGTCGATAAAGTCGCGCCTGGCCGAGCCGCACGTAAGGATGATTGGTGGCAAGGACCGTCACCAGTCGCCCGCCGTCGCGCAGTTGCCGGAGCAGGCCCTGGGGCACTTCGGCCACCGCGCCATTGATCAGGATCACGTCGTAGGGTGCCCGGTTCGGTGCGCCGTCTTCCAGTGGGCCGGTGATGACCGGCGTGTCGAGCCCGGCAGCGGCCAGCGCCTCGGACGCCCGAGCGGCCAGCTCCGCATCCGACTCGACCGCAACCACGGATCGGGCCAGCCGGGCCAGGACCGCGGTGGAATAGCCGGTGGCGCAGGCGATATCGAGGACCGCGTCCTGCGGCGTGATCCCGGCGACCTGAAGCAGGCGCGCCAGGAGCATCGGCTCCAGCAGCGAACGTCCGTTGCCCAGGCGGATTTCCTCGTCAACATAGGCGAACCCCTCCGCCCCCTTGGGGACGAACAACTCGCGAGGGACGCTTTCGAGGGCGACGATCAAGGCGGGGTCGGTGACATGGTTCGGGCGAATCTGCCCTTCGACCATGTTGGTCCGGGCTGGAGCAAAATTGGACATGGCGACCGCGTTGCTTCGTTGAACCGGTTGGCCGGCAGTCGGGCCAGGTTGTTGTGGCCCCGAGCTGCGAACCTTCCCGCCGTTATAGCCATCGCAACCTGGGAACACAATGCCATAACCATCGGTCGGGTCAGGGTCTGCCTTGAACACCGCCGGCGGCCGGGTCGTAACCGGTTATCTGGTCATGATCCCGGCGATGATTTTGGCGTAGCTGCCATCGGCGCGCATGGAGGCCAGCGCGGCATTGAAGCGGGCCAGCATGTCGCCCTTGCCGACCGGCCCGTTGTTGAGCGGTTTGGCGAAGGCCAGATAGGCGGCATTGGACGCAAAGGGCGGCTCGAGGGCGGTGACGCGACCGGAAATGCCGCCCGAGGCAATGGCGGCGGCGGCCGATTCGCTGATGGCAATGACGGCGTCCAGGCGACCGGAAGACAGTTTGGAGAAGTTCTGGGCGTCGCCCTGGACCTCTTCGGTGATGATGGTGCCGGCCTTGACGGCGGCGTCGAAGTCGTCGCCATAGCTCCAGCCGCGGATCACGCCCACCCGTTTGCCCTTCAGGCTGTCGATTCCGGTGAAAGGGAAGGTCTGGCTCGAAGGTGTGTAGACCACCAGAACCTCGTCAAACAACTTTTCCGAATAATCATAGTGCTTCAGGCGCTCGGCGTTCTGATAGATGCCGCCGACGCCGTTCTCTCCGGCGTCAATACCGGCCAGCGCCCGCTTCCACGGCATTGCCGCTACGTCCACCGCGACTCCCATGCGCCGGAAGGCTTCACGGATCAGGGCAGGGTAAAGTCCGGCAGCCCCTTCGCCCTGTGCGTACATGAAGGGCGGATTACCTTCGTCAACGGCGATCACTTCGGCGGCAGTTCCTTCGGCCGCCAGGACGCCGGACCCGTGACCGGTCAGCAGAAACAGCGCGAGTCCCAACACCAGCAACCGGGCCATATGAGTTCTCCCCGACCAAGCGGACTTAAGCGTAAACAGACCCGTCACGGTAACCGGCGACCATGACACTGGCGGAAACTTTTTGTGAAGAAATCAATGTCAGGTTGCGGCAGGATCGGAGGAAAGGTGAAGTCGAGTGGCTCTGCCGCCATCGGGATTCGAAATCCCGGCATGTGGCGCGTGGCATGCGGTCGTCCGCGCCGGGACCGGCGCACCGCCTTTTGGGGGGAAGCGGATCCGGCAGGCGGTGTCGACATGGCATTGACCGGGGCTGCGGTTGCGGTTATAAGAGCGCCTCCGGTTCACCAACGGGTGGACGCGGAGCGGGAGGGGTGTCGTGTGCGCCCTTCCGGTGGCGCGGTGGCAGAGTGGTGATGCAGCGGACTGCAAATCCGCGTACGGCGGTTCGATTCCGCCCCGTGCCTCCATGGAAATCGACCATGGAAATCAGCCAGCCAAAGCGACGGCCCGGCCTGGAGTACCGCCTTGTCGGAACCTGCCATCGGCATTGTTACGGTCTCGGATCGCGCCAGCCGCGGTGTTTATCGGGACCTGGGCGGGCCGGCGGTGGTGGCCGAGCTGACCCGTATGCTGTGTGTTCCCTGGCGGCCCGAATGCCGGCTGGTTCCTGACGAGCAGCCGTTGATCGAGGCGGTGCTGCGGGATCTGGCCGATGGCGTCGGTTGCGGCCTGATCATCACCACCGGCGGCACCGGCCCCGCGCCCCGGGACGTCACGCCCGAGGCCACGGTGGCGGTGTGCGACCGGATGATGCCCGGTTTCGGCGAAGCGATGCGGGCGGTCAGCCTGAGGTCGGTGCCGACCGCGAGTCTGTCCCGGCAGACCGCCGGGATTCGCGGTCGCAGCCTGATCATCAATCTGCCGGGGAAGCCCGCGGCCATTGCCGAGTGCCTGGGTGCGGTGTTCCCGGCGGTTCCATACTGCCTCGACCTGATCGGCGGGCCACGGCTGGAGACTGACGAGGCGGTGATTCGTGTGTTCCGGCCGAAGTCCCTGGCATCGCCATGAAGCTTTTGTACTTTGCCTGGGTGCGGACCGCCATCGGGCTGGCCGAAGAGCGGCTGACGCCGCCTCCAGGGGTTCGGGACGTGGCCGGTCTGCTCGAGTGGCTGAAGACTAGAGGGCCGGGGCATGCCGCGGCGCTGGCCGAACCGGCGGCGGTGCGGGTCGCGGTCAATCAGGACTACGCCCGGCCCGATCAGCCGGTGGCCCCCGGCGACGAGGTGGCGCTGTTCCCGCCGGTTACCGGGGGCTGATCCGGCCATGGCGGTTCGAGTCCAGAGCGAGGATTTCGACGTGGGCGCCGAACTGGCGCGGCTGAGCGCGGGGACTCATGCCGTGGGCGCGGTCGCCAGTTTCATCGGGCTGGTGCGCGAGTCGCCCGGCGATGTGCCGTTGCGGGCGCTGACTCTCGAACATTATCCGGGCATGACCGAACGGCAGCTTGGCGCGATCGAGGCCGAGGCGCGGCGGCGCTGGCCGCTGGAAGCGGTGCTGATTGTTCATCGGGTCGGCCGGTTGCAGCCCGGTGAGCGTATCGTGCTGGTGGCTGCCGCGAGTCGCCACCGGAATGCGGCCTTCGACGCCTGCCGGTTCCTGGTGGACCGGCTGAAGGCCCGGGCGCCGTTCTGGAAGCTGGAAGAAACCGCCACCGGCAGCCGCTGGCTTGAGGCCGGCGCCGACGACCAGCGGGCGGCGGCCCGCTGGGATGGCGACTGAAGAATAGCGGGTTTCCGGGTTTCAGGAGTCTTTCCTTCCGGCATTTTCGCTCCCGGCATTTTCCCTGTTGACGCCGTGGCGCGACAGGGGATACAAAACGTCATCGTCGCGGGACGTGGGCGTTGAGGCGCCCTTTCGCGACAAACAGACAGTCCGGGCGGGAGACCGCGCCGGGCTTTTTTTGTTCTGCCGTGCCGCTCCTTTTTCGCTTGAACCCTGCCGGGCCCCGACGCCGGCGGGGCTTTCGGCGTTTTCGATTCCGTTCCGACGATCCGATTCCGTTCCGACGAAACGACCCAGGTGAGGCTCCAATGTTCCGTACCATTGCCGCCACCATTCCGGTGGACCCCGACTATCCGCCCCGCACCCGGCGGCTCGATCTGTTGATGCGGGTGCTTGACGGCCGGTTCTACGACGGGCTGCGCTACGCCTTTGGCGAGGAAAAGTCGGGGGCGGGCGAATACATCCCGATCCGCGAACGCCGCCCCGCCGTGCGCTACAACCTGTCGCGGATCGTGGTTTCGGATTCGGTGTCCCTGCTGTTCAGTGAAGGCCACTTTCCGATGGTCGATTGTCCCGACCGGGGTACCCGCGACGCGATCCTGGCGCTGGTCAAGGACTGCCGGCTCAATGCCGCGATGCTCGACGCGGCGCTGATGGGCTCGGTGGGTTCGGTGGTGCTGTGGCTGCGGCTGCTGCGCAACCGGGTGTTCGTCCAGCCGCTGTCGACCCTGTACCTGACGCCGACCTTCGACAGCCAGGCCCCGGACCGGTTGCTGGCGGTGCGCGAGCAGTACAAGGTGCCGGGTAAGGCGCTGCTCGAGCGCGGCTACAGCGTGGCCGAAGCGGATCTCGGTGCCGACTTCTGGTTCCGGCGGGACTGGGACGCCGACGCCGAGACCTGGTATCTGCCCTGGCTGGTACGGAGTTCTGGATTCCAGCCCCAGGTCGATGCCGAGCGCACCATCGTCCATAACCTCGGCTTCGTGCCCATGGTGTGGGTGCGCAATCTGCCGGGGAGCGAAGACATCGACGGCGGTTGCACCTTCGAGGCGGCCATCGACAGCCAGATCGAGATCGATTACCAGCTTTCCCAGGCCGGCCGGGGGCTGAAATACAGCTCGGACCCGACCCTGTTGATCAAAGAGCCGGCCATGGGCGGCGGTGCCCTGGTCAAGGGCGGCGGTAACGCCATCGTCGTCGACAAGGACGGCGACGCCCGGATGCTCGAGATCGGCGGCAGCGCCGCGGCGGCGGTGATCGATTACTGCCGGACCTTGCGCGAACTGGCCCTCGAAGCGGTGGGGGGCAATCGCTCCAGCGCCGACAAGATCAGCGCGGCCCAAAGCGGCCGGGCCATGGAGCTGATGAACCAGTCGCTGATCTGGCTCGCCGACAAGCTGCGGATTTCCTACGGCGAAGGTGCGTTGCTGGACCTGGTCCGGATGATGGTGGTCATCGGGCAACGCTATCGGCTGGTTGACCGCGACGGCCACCCGGTGGGGCAGTTCTCGGCCACGGCGCCGCTCAGCCTCAGGTGGCCACACTGGTACGCGCCCACCGCCGACGACCGCCAGGCCGACGCCACCACCCTCAAGATTCACGGCGACGCCGGTCATCTGTCCCGGGAGACCGCGGTCAAGGCCATCGCGCCCGATTACGACATCGAAGATATCCCGGCCGAACTGGCCCGGATTGCCGCGGACCGGCAGGCGACGGTGGTTCCGTCGCCGGCCTTGTCGCGCGGCCATACCCCGGCGGCGGCTGTCGCCGGTTCCTGAAAGCCGGTCACCAGCCTGACCGCAGCACTGTGCAAATCCTTGTAAATTCCTGACCATAGAGGCAGATCATGTCCGAAGCGAACAAGACCGCGGAACATCCCCAGACCTTCAGTCCCGATTACGTGAACGAATTGAGGGAGGAGGCCAAATTTTGGCGCCGCAAAGTCAAGGGGCAGAAGGAGCAGAACGGGCAGAAAGAGCAGAAGCAGCAGAAGGAGCAGAAAGGGCAGAACGACACCGGCGGGACCAGGAGCGTTGACGATGGCGGCATTTCGCCCGCGGCCCGGGGGCGGATTCTGGCCGCGGAACTCAAGGTCGCGGCGATGAAGGCCGGTCTGTCCGATCTGGACATGCTCAAGCTGGTCGACTCGTCCGGGATCAGCGTCACCTCTGACGGTGTCGAGGGCGCCGATGCCGCCTTGGCCGCGCTCAAGGCCAGCAAGCCGCAGCTGTTCGGCGGCGGCAACACCAGCAGTGCCGCGGCGGCACCCAAGGCCGGCGAAAAGGCGGCGTTCAATGCCCTCAGTTCCCCCGAGGACGAGGTCAAGGCGAGGCTGGCGGAAATCAAAAGCCGCAGGCGGTAACCGCGGGGGCCGATCTTCCGATCCCGGAAACCTGGGGGCGTGACCCCAGGTCTTCCGGGGTCGGGATGATCATTCGGTTCTGAGCGGTGCCCCGGGGCCTGGGGCGTCGTGTTGACAGATGAGGAGCCGGCACCATGGCGATTTCCAATCTTTCCGACGGGGCGGCCGCGGTCCTTGCCGCCGTCCCGCCGGCGTTCTTGCCGGGCACACCCTCCGGGGTGCTGGTGCTCGGCGACTTCGTGTTCCAAAGCTACGAAATTCCCGGGAAAATAAGCTGGGGAGACCAACAGAAGAACCATATCTTCAGTTACCCCGGCGGTCCCCGGGCGATCGAGGCGCTGGGACCGGAGCCGTTGCCCGTCAGTTGGTCCGGGCGCTTTCAGGGTACGGCGGCGGCGGGCCGGGCGCGTCGGCTGGATATCCTGTGCCGCCTGGGCGGGACGCTGGCCCTCAGTTGGGGCGAACTGTCATTCCTGGTGCTGATCAGCCGGTTTGAGGTTCACCAGGAACGGAACTGGCAGTTGCCCTACAGCATTGAATGCCTGGTGGTCTCGGCACCCATCGGGCTTCCCGGCGATCCGGGGGCGGCGAACCCGGCGGCGTCGATCCTTGGCGACGCGGTTTCGGCCCTCGGGCTCACGACCGGAATCGGCAACCCTGGGCTGACCACGGCCCTGACGGCGGTGCAGCAGGCCGCCGCCGCCGTCCAGGATACCGTGAGCGAGGCGGCCGGCGTCGCCGGAACCCTGATGGTGCCGGTGGCACAGCTTCAGAGTGCGCTCGGCGCCGCGGCCGGGCTGGCCGGGACGCTGGCGGTCGCCGCCGACGGCGGGATTCGGGCCGCGGCCGGCGGGCTGGCCGGGGTGGTGCCGGGAGCGATGGGCAATGCCAACGCCACGGCGCTGCTGGCCACCCTGTCGGCCGTCGAGCAGGCCAGTGTCAGCCGGTTGGTCCAGGGCCTGGTCGGACGGATGACCGGCAACAGTCAGGGGGTGATGTCATGAGTCGGAATGCACAGACCGTTGCCGTTGCCGGCGGGACGCTTTATCAGGTGGCCGCGCAGTATCTGGGCGATGCCACCCAGTGGAACCGGATTGCGGCCCTCAACGGCCTGTTCGATCCCTGGCTGCCGTCGCAGGTGCTGACCCTCAAACTGCCGCCGGTGGCGGCAAAAGGGGGCAATGGCGGCATTCTCGGGTATTGATGCCCGGGTTTTCCGGCCTCGTTTTCCGGCCGGAGCCGGTCGGGATGTCGTATCCGGGGGGCAGGCCACGCGATTTGTCTTAGCCTGCCGTCCGGGAATCGGCTATTGAGGCGCCATTCTGGTAACAGGCGCTTGTCGAGGGGGTGACCGCCGTGACCCACGAGTCTGCCGTGCTTCCGGTTGCCGGTACCACCGGCCGGGAGATCGAGCTGAAACTGCACACCGATCCCCAGGACCTGGCCCGGTTGCCCCACCATCCGGTGCTGCTGGCCATGGCCGAGGGGGCGGAACGGGTACGGCGCCAGACCACCACCTATTACGACACGCCCGACCTGCACCTGGCTGCCCGCGGTGTGGCGCTGCGGGTGCGCCAGGAAGACGACGGTCGCGCCAGCCAGATGGTCAAGACTCTGAATTGCCTCGCCGCCGGCGACACTGCGGCGGTGGCGGTGCGGCGGGAGTGGGAATGGCCGCTGGTCGGCGATACTCCCGATCTGGCGCTGTTGAGGAGCGATGGCGTGACCCNNCCGAAGCGTTGCCGGCCCTGACCGCGATTTTCGCCACCGAGATTCGCCGCACCACCGTCCTGGTCCGGCCGGATGCCCAGACCTCGGTGGAGATTGCCTTTGACCTGGGGGTGGTCCGGGCCGGTCCGCGGGTGTCGCCGGTGAGCGAGATCGAACTGGAACTGCGCAGCGGCAAGGTCGGCGCGCTGTTCGATCTGGCCCTGTTGCTCCAGGGCGTCGTGCCGCTCCGCATCGCCGGAGAGAGCAAGGCCGAAATCGGCTATCGGCTGGTCACCGGGCGGCCGCCGGTCCCCGATCAGTCGGAACCGGCGGCGCTGTCTCCGGTCACCACCGTTGCCGAGGGATTCCGCCATGTGGTGCGGCATTGCCTGCGCCAGTTGCTCCACAACGAGGATTGTGCGCTGGCGGCGCTGGCCGAACCGGGCGGTGGCGACGGCCGGGCCGTGCGCTTCATCCGTCACGCCCTGCGCCGGTTGCGCTATGGGTTGGAACTGTTCGAACCGGTGATCGCCTCGTCCGACGCCGCCACCTTTGCCGCCCAGTGTCGCAAGCTGGCGCGGCGGTTGGAGCCGGCCCGGGACTGGTCGATGGTCGGGCCACTGTTGCGGCTGGCCGGCGTCGCGCCGACGGTCGACGGCCTGGCGCCGGGGACCGACAGCACCGCCGCCCAGGAGGCGGCGGCGCTGGCCCGGGCGGCAATTCTCGCCCCGGAGTTCACGACCCTGGTACTGGCATGCGGCGGCTGGCTGGAGCAGGAACGCTGGTGTGAACGGGTCAGCGACGACGTCCGCCAGCAACTGGCCCGGCCGCTGGCCGAGGTGGTCGGGCCGTGGCTGGATCGGGTCCACCGGCGGGCACGCAAGGTCGGCTCGGAGCGGGGCGAGCCCGATGACCTGAAGCGGCTCCGTCGCCGGCTGCGTCGGCTCCACGATGCCGCCGATGGCTTCCGCGGCCTGTTCGCACCGGGGGCAACCCGGCCGTTTCTGGCGGTGCTGGTCGAACTGCGGACCCTGGTTGACGAGATCCAGGACCTGCGCTGCATCACCGGTCTGTTGCGGGAGGCCGGGGTCCGGCTGGCGTCCGGGGATCAGGCGCGGCTGGAGCAACGCGGCCGTGCCAGCCTAGCCCAACTGCTCGAGACCTGGCACCGGTTCAAGGAGGCCGAGCCGTTCTGGCGGCGGCCGGGGTAATTCAACCGGGCAGGTCCGGCAACCGGGTGAGAAGTGCCGGACGTACCTCCGATGCGGCTATTGCAGGGCCGGGGTAAACGGCCGGCCCAGGGCGTCGGCAACCGCCGGATGGGTGATCCGGCCGGCATGGATGTTGACCCCGGCGGCGAGGTGGCGGTCGTCGAGGGCCGCCCGGTGCCAGCCCTTGTCGGCCAGCGCCAGGATGAAGGGCAGGGTGGCGTTGGTCAGGGCCAGCGTCGAGGTGCGGGCGACGCCACCCGGCATGTTGGCCACGCAGTAATGGACGATGCCGTCCACCAGATAGGTCGGCTCGGCATGGGTGGTGGGGCGGCTGGTTTCGAAACAGCCCCCTTGGTCGATGGCCACGTCCACCAGCACCGAACCCGGCCTCATTCCGCCAAGCTGGCTCCGCCGGACCAGCCTGGGTGCCGCCGCCCCGGGGACCAGCACCGCGCCCACCACCAGATCCGCGTCGGCAAGATGGCGCTCGATGGCCTCGACGGTGGCGAACACCGTCTTCAGCCGCGGCCCGTAGAGCGAATCCAACTCGACCAGCCGTGCCACCGCCCGGTCCAGCACGATCACGTCGGCCCCCAGACCCAGCGCCATGCGCGCGGCATTGGTGCCGACCACGCCGCCGCCGANNCGGTGACGGTCTCGTAGGCAATTGCCGTGCAGCCCGAGGCCAGCAGCCCGTCGGCCTGCCCGGGATCGGGTGCCAGATGCAGGTAGGTGAACAACACCTGGCCGTCGCGCAGCCGGCGAATCTCCACCGGTTGGGGTTCCTTGACCTTGACGATCAAATCCGCCTGGGCGAAGACCTCTTCGGCGGTAGCGGCGATTTCGGCGCCGGCCCGCAGGTAATCCGGATCGGAAAAGCCGATTCCTGCCCCCGCCCCGGATTGCACCAGCACCCGATGCCGGTGGTGGGCCACCGCCTCACGTACCCCCGCCGGGGTCATGCCGACCCGGTACTCGTGGACCTTGATCTCCGCCGGAACCCCGATCAGCATCGCCATCTCCTCCCTCGAAGTCAGGACTCAGGTCCCGGGCGCCCCCGTGCCGCCGGCCCATGGTGGTTTCCGGGCGACGCCTTGGTCGGGGTGCCCCCCCAAAAGCCATCCCAAGGCCCCTCCCGGGACACAGATTCAGATGTGGTAGTCGGGCTCGGGCAGGCTTTGATCCATGGACAGTCCCGGGACCGCGGCGGTATCGCGGTTCCAGCCGACGATTCGGGCGGGAATGCCCGCCACCGTGGCGAATTCCGGCACGTCCTTCAACACCACGCTGCCGGCGCCGATCTTGGCCCTGCGCCCGATCTCGATGTTGCCGAGTACCTTGGCGCCCACCGAGAGCAGGACCCCGTCCCGGACCTTGGGGTGGCGGTCGCCGTGCTGCTTGCCGGTGCCGCCCNNCGCTTGCCGTGCTGCTTGCCGGTGCCGCCCAGCGTAACCCCCTGGAGGATCGAAACGTCGTCCCCGATCACGGCGGTTTCGCCAATGACCACGCCGGTTGCGTGGTCGATGAAGACCCCGCGGCCGATGGGCACCGCCGGGTGAATGTCCACGGCAAACACCTCGGAGACCCGGTTCTGGAGAAAATGCGCCATATCCCGACGCCGCCGGCTCCATAGCCAGTGGCTGATCCGGTGCCATTGAAGCGCGTGGAAGCCCTTGTAGTAAAGGAACGGGGTCAGGGTGCTGTCCGCTGCCGGGTCACGGGTCAGCGCCGCCATCAGGTCGGCGATGCTGGTCTTGACCAGTTCGGGATCGTCGGCGATGGCGGTCCGCACCAGATCTTCCAGACGTTCCGAAGAAATGTGCGGGCCGCCAAGCTTGCGCGCCAGCAACGCCGACAATGCCGAGGAAAAATCCTCGTGGGCGAGGACTGCGGTATTGATGAAGCCGCGGAGCGCCCGTTCGGCGGCAATGACCCGGAACGCCTCGCTGCGCAGGGTGTCCCAGATCTCGCAGCCAAAGTCGCGGTTGTTCTGCTCTTCGGAAAGGCAATGCTGCGCCGCAACTGCGATTGAACTCATGACCCGGTCACTCCTGCACACCCGATCGAACCTCATTCCGTCACGGCTCCGACCGTCGATCCCAAATCGGAAGCTAGAACCCGGTGATCCACGGACAAGGGGCCATGGGGCCGTCGCTCACGGGGCCTTTGGTCCGCGGACAAAAGGCCATCGGCCTGCGCGGCCCCGGTGTCCGTTGCGGCATCCGCTGCCGCCGTCTGCCCGATCCCGTCGTTGATCCGATCCGGCCTTTGATCCGATCCTGTCGTTCAGGCGGTGATCACACTACCACAACGTAACCCTGCATTGCTTATACATTTATATTGTGTTGTTTTTGGAGGCTTGACGGATAAAGGCGGGGTCGAAGCTTGCCGCCCGCAGATCAGAGGTCCGGTTATAGCAAGGCTCACCGGTGCCCCCGGTTGGGACTGTGACCGTCCGCCGCATGGCCCCGCCGGCCCAGGTCGTTATGCTGGGGGCGCTCACACGCGGGAGGTCATCATGAGCAATACAGTCGAGCCGCTGGTCTGGGACAAGCGGTATGCCGTCGGGGTCGATCGGATCGACCGTGAGCACGAATCGTTATTTAACAATTACAATGTGTTCATCCAGTCAACGCAAAATACCGGCGATCAGACGGCGGTCAGGTTCGGCATTGATTTGTTGTCCAATTACGCAGCAAATCACTTTGCCAACGAAGAATCGGTCATGCGCGCCGCCAATTTCCCCGAACTTCATCCTCATCATTTGGAGCATGAACGGTTTCTGGCCGAACTGGACAGACTGAAGCGGGCCTATGTGGCGGGAGAGCCGGTTTATGAGAACCTCTGTCGCTTTTATCGGACCTGGCTGACCAACCACATTACTCTTAACGACAAGAAGCTGAGCGCCTACGTCTATGGACTCGGGGGCTGAGACGGGGCTGGCTTCGCCCCCCTTCTCTCGACCAGGGGCCTTGCCCCTGGACCCCACCAAAGGCCGGCGGCCTTTGGAAACCGGGGACTTCAGGCGGGTTCGAGAAGGATCATTCGGCAGACAGGGTATGGGCCAGGGTGACCGGGATTTCCAGGCGATGCAGCATTTCCTTGGGCACGACCTGCCAGAAACGCCCGCGCACCCGCTGCCACTCGTTGAGTAACTGGGCCGCGAAGCGGCTTTGGGTTTGGGTGACGTGCGCTTCGATCAGACCGCGGAGCCGATGTTCCCAGGACGGAACCTCAATGCGCTGGAAGATCACCGACTCGGGGTTGACACAACTCGGGAAGGTTCCGGCTTCGTCATAGACGAAAGCCATCCCGCCGGTCATGCCCGCCGCGAAGTTGTCCTTGACCGGGCCGAGGATCACCGCGATGCCGCCGGTCATGTACTCGCAACCGTTCGAGCCGCAGCCTTNNGCGCACCGCGAAGCGTTCGCCCGCCTGGCCGGCGGCGAACAGATAGCCGGCGGTGGCGCCATACAGCACGGTGTTGCCGATGATGGTGTTGTCGTTGGTCTTGAGCGGGCTGGAGGTGGGTGGCCGGACCACGATCACGCCGCCGGACAGGCCCTTGCCGACATAGTCGTTGGCGTCGCCGAAAACCTCCAGGATCAGCCCCTGGACCGCGAAGGCCCCCAGCGACTGGCCGGCCGAGCCCCTGAGGCGGACGGTGACGTGGCCCGGCGCCAGGCCGGTCATGCCATAGCGCTTGGTGATGTTGTGGGACAGCTTGGTGCCGATGGCGCGGTCGACGTTCCTGACGTTGTAGGTCAGCTGCATCTTCTCGCCGACCTCGAACAAAGCCTGCGCATACTTGATCATCTGCGCATCCAGCGTGTCCGGCACCTCGTTGCGGCCTTCCAGCGTGCAGTAGCGCGCGTAGGGGCCGGGATCAGCCTGGGCGAGGATGGGATTGAGATCGAGATCATCGAGATAGTCGGAGCCGCGGCTGATCTGGTGCAGCAGGT
>PLTC01000293.1 GCA_003165295.1 Rhodospirillales bacterium
CGAAGCAGTTGCCGCAGGACAGACAGCGTTTGGCTTCGTGCGCGGCCTCGGCCCCGGTCAGGCCGCCGACGACCTCGTCGAAGCCGGAGCCCCGTGCCGACACCGGGGTTTCCGGTTGCGCAGACCGGGCCGCATCGGCGTAGATCGGCAAATTGAGCCCGGCGAACCCGATCCCCGGGTGTTTGGGCGGGCGCGCGTCCTCGGCGCCGCGCAGCCACACGTCGATGTGGCGGGCCGCCTTCCTGCCGTGGCCGGTGGCCACCGTGACCGAGCGCCCGCCCGGNNATGTCGCCGCCGGCGAAGATGCCGGTCCGCCCGGTCATCATGTTGGGCGCCACCGCCACGGTACCATCGGGCTGAAGGGCGATCCCCGGAACCTTTCCGAGAAAGCCGCTGTCGGTTTCCTGGCCCAGGGCCAGGACCACGGCGTCCGCGCGCAACGTCTCGAAACGCCCGGTGGGCCGGGCGCGGCCGGTCTCGTCGATCCGCATCACCTCGACCGTGAGTTCGGCGCCGTCGATGGCCTTGATGGAGGTCAGCCATTTGATCCGGACGCCCTCGGCCAGGGCTTCGTCCGCCTCGAACCCCAGGGCCGGCATGTGGGCGCGGTCGCGNNCGGGCGGCGTCCATGGCGGTATTGCCGCCGCCATAGACGACCACGCGCCGGCCCAGGCGCGGCGGAGCGCCGGTGTCGACGTCCCGGAGCAGGGACAAGGCGTCCAGCACCTTGACGGCGTCATGGGCCGGAATGTCGACGCGTTTGGACAGGTGGGCACCGATGGCCACGAAGACGGCGTCGAACCGCCCGTCCCGCTGTTCGGCCAGCACATCCTCGACCCGGTGATTGAGTTCGATGGCCACGCCCATCCGCTCGATCCGGCCGATCTCGGTCAGCAGCACATCGCGCGGCAGGCGGTAGGCGGGAATGCCGAAATGCAGCATGCCGCCCGGCAAGGGACCCGCCTCGCGGATCACCACGCGGTGGCCGAGCCGGGTCAGGTGGTAGGCGGCCGACAGGCCGCTCGGACCCGCGCCGATCACCAGTACGCGCCTGCCCGAGGACGCCCGGGCGACCGGCACCGGCCAACCCCGCTCGGCGGCCCGATCGCCCAGGAATCGCTCGACGGCGTGAATGCCGACCGCGCCGTCCAACGCCGCGCGGTTGCACTCCGTTTCACAGGGATGGTAGCAAACCCGCCCATGCACCGCCGGCAGCGGGTTGTCGCGGATGAGGGCCTCCCAGGCGCCCCGGTCATCGCCCGCCTGGGCCAGCGCGAGCCAGGCCTGGATGTTCTCCCCGGCCGGACAGGCGGCGTTGCACGGCGGCAGCAGGTCCACATAGAGCGGACGCCGGCCGCGCACCGGACCGGTTCCGCGGTTCCGGGTCAGGTCGACGGTCGGCGTCATGTCGCGGGCGAAAACGCTCATGGGGCAACTCCTTTGGCCGCTCCGGTCTCCCGAAGGAAGCAGGACAGGAGGATGGCGAGGACGATGCCGCCGACGCCGATCAACCCCGCCTTCTGAAACACCGGCAGGCTCAACGGAACGCCATCCGAAAGCCTGACCAGCGCCCAGCCATAGACCGGCGCCATCAGGGCACTGATGGCGAAGACCAGGAAATTGATTGCCCCGGTTGCGCTGCCCTTCACCTCGTCGGCGTTGACCTCCTTGATGATCGTGTAGGGGATCATCGCGGCCCCGGAGCCCAGGCCGAACAGGAAGCCGCCGAGATAGGGCGGCATCAGGTCATGGGGCAGATACAGGATGACCAGGGCCGTCACCAGCATGAACAGCGCGCCCCCGATCAGCACCGGCTTGCGACGCCGGAAATGGTCGGCGAGGTAGCCCAGCAAAGGACAGCCGATGACCCAGCCGAGCGGCACCGTGGCGACGCGGTCGACGGCCTCGGCATAGCCGATGTCCCAGCCGATCCGCATGAACGGCACGCCCCAGATCATGTCGCCGACGGTGGTCGGCAGGAACAGCAGCCCGGCGACCAGACCGCAGAGGGTGGATTGGGGATTGGCGAGCACGGCCTTGTAAGGCGTGAACATCGACCAGATCGAGCCCCGCCCCGCCATCGGGCCCCGCCCCGTCGTGCGCGCGTCGTGGCCACCCGGGGTGATGACCAGGGCCGGCAGCGCGATGAGGATCGTTACGACGCCGCCGACGATCCAGAACTGTTGCCAGCTCAACGCCCCGTGAATGAGCGGCGCGACGGCGAACTGACCGGCCGAGCCGCCAAGCATGCCGATGCACTGGGTGACCCCGACGGCGGTCGCGAGGTGGCGCGCCGGAAAGCCGTGGGCCGCCAGATAAACCGCTCCGGTGAACGCGAAGGCCGCGCCCGCACCCTGGAACAGACGGCCAAGCCCGGCCACGGTCGCGACCCCCACCCCGAACAGAATCGCGCCTCCCGCGAGCATCGCCATCCCGGCCGGAATCACACCCCTCGCGCCATAGCGATCGAAGCAGGCGCCGGCGACGATCGCGAAGATCGAATAGGTATAGTAATATAAACCGAGCAATGAACTCACGCCCAGCGCCGACAGACCAAACGCCGCGGTCAATTCCGGCACCATGACTCCCGGCGCCGAGCGAAAGGCGTATTGCAGGAAGTAAAAGATCAGGCAGCAAGCCCACGCGATGATGAACCGCGCATGGACCTCGGACCCCCGTCCCGCCAGGGTATTCGGCATGGTGTTCTCAGCCTTCCATCGCCCCCCGTGAGCCAAAGGAGGCTCCGATAAGACCGAAGTCTTCCCGGGCAACCGCGCCCCATCGGGGAACCCAATCATAGGCACCGGAAACGCGCCGGCGGCAGACTCGGAAACTGCTCAGACCGGACGGCTTAGTCGCCTCCCGCTCGAAAACGGGGCGACACTGCCGTTGCTGCGGTGCCTTTCATGAAGCTGCCCTGGACCCAAAGGGCCAACGGCACCGCGGAACCCTTGACGTCACGCGGGTCCAGGGGCGTCACGCTCCTGGTGGGGCGCCGCCGGACGCGGTCGATTTCGGAACGGGGCTCAAGGCTTGGCGGGACGCCCGGCCGGGGGCCACGGTGGCTCTGGTGTGGGTGGTCAATCCGGGCGCGGACCCGGCGCAATGGACCCTGGTCGGGCTCAGCGTGGTGGCGTCCGGCGGTTATTACCGGGTATCCGGCGATACGGTGGTGACGGTTGGCGGTGTCCGGCTGCGGGTGCCCGACAAGGCGACGGTGACGCTGGCGCCCGACGGGACCGGCATCGACATCAAAATCGACAGCGCCGTGTCGGCCGGCAACGCGACATTCGGACTCGTCGGACCGGGCGGGGCTGATATCGGCGCGGTGGCCAGGACCGTCACCCTTCCGCTCACGGGGGTCAACGCCGGCTGCCTGATCGTGTCCCTGACCGCAACCACCGAGGCGCTGGCGGGGTTGAAAGCCGGCTGCGCCTTCCATCGGGGCGCGACCGTGCTGGAGTTTCCCATTCTGTGTCCGGATGCGTCCGACCCGGTGGCGATGACGGCGATCCTCGATCCGTTGGGGGGAACCGGACCCGGGCGCAGCGTCATCCAGGTGGCATCCGGCAGCCGGGCGCCGTCGGGCTATCGGACCCTGCGCGGTGCCGCGGTCACGCTGACCGCCACCACCGATGACGACCATCCCAACGGCCCGCTTCTGGTGTTCGACGGCGACGGGCTGACGCTGTCCGGACCGTTCGCGGTGGCGACGCCCGCGGGCGACGCCACCATCCTGTGTGGCTTGAACGGTCGGGAAACCCTGACGCCGGGCGGTGCCGGGTTCACCTTCGTTCCGGGCGGCGCACGCAAGGTTTGGGTTCAGGTCACCGGCGCCACCGCCGACACCGTCTATGCCGATGGGGCTCAGACCTTCATTTTGGCCGCCGACGCGCCGCCGGTGCCCCTGGTTCCTTATGGCGGCACCACGGCGTCGGTCACCGACTGCCAGGGACTGGAATCGGAACAAATGGCTCCCGCGCGGGCGGCGCTGCTGACGCCGGTTCCCAACCGGCGGCGCGCGACACCTTGAAAACAGCGGTCTTCGATGCGCCGGGTTGGACCGGGGCCGTGCTGTTGGCGGTTCCGGTTGGCCAGGGGACGTTGCCTGCGGCCCTGAGCGACACCCTGGAAGGGGTGTTGATCTATCTGGCCGGAGAGGGGCTGTGGTCGGGCTGGCTGGCCTTTACCCCCACCGGGACCGACGGGGCTGCGGCCGAGCCGACGGTGGCCGCCATCGAGTTTCCCTGGGGCGCCACGGCGGTTCCGGGGAATTCGTCGCAGGGAGCGATCAATCCCATCCTGTGCACGCGAATCGCCGGGGCGGGCGGGTTGATCCGGTGGCGAACCACCCTGTTCCTGACCCTGTCGCGCCTGCTGGGCGACCCACTTTCGAGCGCCGCCTGGTCCCGCCGCCGCCCCGGCCGCGGGCGGCGCCTGGGCTTTTCGGGGCCAGATGGTTCGTCCGGCCGAAACATTGGCGACCTTGCTGGAAGCCACGCTGCCGGACCGCCTGATCGGGGCCACCGGGTTGCAGGTGTCGGGCACGGTGACGGTCCGGGACGGGGCCTTTTATCCGGGCCTCGTGCTGACCACGACGCTGGCGACCGACGGTCGGATTGATCTGGTCGAGCAGGACGGGCAATCCGGCGAAATCTCTTTGGCCGGGTTGTCGGTGGTGTTCGGAATCGGCAACGATGACGAGTCGGGAGGCACCGGGAAGGCGCCGGCGGTTGCCGTTTCGCGGGCGACCGTAAAGGAGATGCTGACCGTCGCGCGCGCCGGGTCCGCCGCCAGCCTGACGGTGCCGTTCACCGCTCCGGTCTGTGGCGGGGCCTGGAACCTTGCGCTCGACACCACGGGTCTGACGCTGGCGGATGTGGCGGGCGGCTTCGGCTTCCGCACGGACAATGTGGGTATTCCCAGTTGTCTCGCGACGGTTCTGACCAACCTACGGGTCGAAACCCTGGAGCTGAGCCTTCGTCCGGGCGATGGCTGGCAACTCAACCGGTTCGAGATCACCTTCGGCCTCGGCGCCGGGAACGCCGCGCCGGCGGTCCTGGCCGATGGCTCCGGCTTTTTGCCCGCCATCACCCTCGGCGACCCGCGGCTGACCCTGTGGATGTGGCCGCCGGTGGGACCGTCCAGTTTGGGTGGCCAGGTCTCGGGAACCCTGCGGGTGAACGACGTGGCCTTTACCCTGGGGCTCCGGTTGCCCGAAACCGAGCTGCTGGCCAGCCTGGATGTGGATCCGGCGGCGCCGCCGTCGCTCAAGGCGGTGCTGGAGACGCTGTCACGGCAAACCGACCTGCCCGATCTGTTGGGCTCGTTCCTCATCGGCCAGCTTGCGATGTCGGTCACCCCCGGCACCTGGGCATTTTCGCTCCAGGCCACCCTGTTGGCCGCCGGCGGCGAACTGGCGCTGCCGATCAAGGGGCTGACCTTCACGGCCGGCGGCTTGTCCTTTGACTATAAATATTACAAGCTGGCGGGTGTCGCCATCATCGCGGGCCGAATTAGCGGCGAGATCGATTTCGTGGTGATCCGGGCGGCTATCACCGCCGAAGCGTCCGCCTCTCTGACCATGATCTTTGAAGCCTGCGAAGCCACCGACGTCTCGGTCCGCATCAAGGTGAATGCCGCGGCGTCGGTGGAAATCGGCTGGTTTACCGTTGAAAAGAGCTTTGCGCTGGACACCACGCTGGATGCGTCATTCGGGAGCCGGTCCGTGGCCCCCTGGGGCAGGCTGTTGCCGGCATTCAGCCCCAGCTCCGGGGCGTCAGGCTCCGGGGCGTCAGGCTCCGGGGCGTCAGGCTCGGGGCCGTCGAACGCGGCGGCGCAGGCACCAACCCAACCGCCGGCGCAGAAGGTCCTCCCGACCGTCGTCGGCAAACGGAGTCTCGAAGCCAGTGCGGCGCCCATCGCGACCCGGACCGACACCGGAGCCCCGGCGATCAATCTCATGTTGATCCTGGCCCTCGATCGGACGGCCGAGGGCCGGGCGGCACCGTTCCGGGTGCTGGTCGAGGGCGTGCTCGATTACCTGCTGCGCGCCTTTGTCGCGGCAACCAACAGCGGCTTTCCCGACACCGCGACCGCAATGCCCGGCGAATTCCAGGCCGCCGACCTACAGCGTTTGGGTGCGCTGCTGGCCGACCCGGCGGTCAGCGCGTCGCTGACGCCGGCCAAGGCGATGGCGGTGTTCGAGGGCTGTTTCGACCTGTCCATCCGGTTGCCCGGCGACACCCTGCCCACCGGCGCCCGACCACCATCCAGCGCCCTGCTGGCGATACCGCCAAAGTTGAGCTGGTGGGCCGGTTACGACCCCGATGACGTGGCCGCGTTGCGCGCCTTGATCCACGGTGCCGATTTCCGCTTTGGCGACGCTGACGTAACCCCGGCTTGGCTGGCGGTGGTGGACCGGCAGGCCCGGTTGCTGCGGGGGGGGGCGGCGGAAACGCGCCCACCGATACCGCCACCAGCGGCGTCGCGGCGTGGGTGTTTCGCGACTATCTGATGATGGTCATGCGGACGGCGGTCCAGGTGGCACTGGAATGGGCGGCCCTCCAGCCGTCCACCAACACCTACGGGATTGTCGGGCTTCTCGATGCGCTGGCCGAGGCCAAGGGACTCAACCGGATCGGCGGCATCACCGCGTCTTTCCTGATGGGCGGCACCCGGCTGCCCGCCATGACCGCCACCGCCGATCAGGTCGACCGGGGGGACGCGGCGCTTCGCCCCTACACGGCACTCACCGGCCAACAGGCGGTT
The DNA here is from genome assembly GCA_003165295.1 of Rhodospirillales bacterium. Classification (GTDB taxonomy): domain Bacteria; phylum Pseudomonadota; class Alphaproteobacteria; order Azospirillales; family Azospirillaceae; genus BOG-933. The sequence continues at coordinate 6,772 of PLTC01000293.1, forward strand.
TTGAGCGACGGCACCAGCGCGCTTCAGTGGATTCTGGCCTCGTGGTCGGGCATCACCCTGAAGAACGCCGCCGGCAAGGTGGTCGGCAATACCCAGGTGATCCGGACCGCTGTCGCCCCGCTGATGCCGGCGGAACCGTTCCCGTTTACCGTCGTCGATGGTCCACGGACCTTGCCCGCTCGCCGTCAGGTTACGCTTGCCTATGCGCTGGCACAGCGGCAGGTGTGGGACTCGCCGAATCTGGGTGGAACCGTGTTCGATGCCGGCCCCAACCCCGACGATCAGTTGGTTTTCCGCAGTTTTCCGCGCGAATTGCTCGAAGTGCTGGACGGTGGTGGCCTGGAAGGCGGCGACGCCCGGCCCGAGTGGCCCGACGGAACCGCGCTCGCCAACGCCTCGTGGGTGACGCTGGTCCCGCTTCGGGTGCGGCGCACGGCCAATCCGAACATTCTGGAGCTTCTGGCCGGTGCGGGTCCGGACCGGACCCGGTTGCTGGACCTGTGGCAGGAACTGGCCGCCGACGAGGCGTTTCAGGTTTCGCTGCGACTGCTTCATACCGAAGACCGCGAGGGCGTGCGGGTCTTCGCGTCGGCCCGGGTGTACGCCCCGGAGGCTGATCGTCTTGTTTTGGCGATCGGGCGGGCGGACCGGACTGTCCCAGGCCGACTGGGCTACGCGGCTGCCCCTTTTACGGCAAACCACCCTGGCCCAGCGGCTTGGCAGTCGGTCAAAAGGCAGCCCCCGGAACCTTTACGCCGGCATAGCTGGACCGCGCCTGAACACCCCAGTGACCATCCTTGCGAGTCACAATATAGAAAGATTCGTATGATACCAACCGTCGATCTTGATCATCGTACCGACTGAACTGCACCGTGAAGTGCAGCTTGTCGTCCGAGGACTGAACCAAATGGCGCCAGTCCCACTTGCTGTGGTGCCAACCACTGGCGGCCAGCTTTTCAAGATCATTGGTCCGGGCATAGTCCTCCGGGGTCTGCCAGACCATGACGTCACCGCCGGCGATGCGAACGTGAGGATAATTGAGGGTTTGCGCCCACTTCGCCGAATCCCGGCTGTTGAACGCCGACATGAAGGCGTCGAGACTTCGGCAGCCTTCGGCCAACAACGCCGAGGCCGTCGTTCCGGCACAATCGTCCACCCCACCGTCCGCTTCGGCCTTCGCTCCCGGCGACACCGGCGACACCATCACCGTTACCAATACCAGTGCCTTGAAAAGGCGCCAAAAAGTCATTGCCCAAGCCCCCCATCGCGACGCATCTGTTCTACATGTCTACCAGACGATATGGTATTGTCAATGGCCTGAAGACAGCGGTTCTCAATCCGATCCTGCAAGTTATGCGGGTATCGACCCACCACCACCCAACCCGCCGCTGATCAAGCCGGCAGGAGATTCGCAAATCCCATCAATCTTGTGAATCCCAAAAATTGACCCCGATTCAACCCGGTCGAACGCCGCTCTGGCGAGCGTCCGCCGTCAGCGCGTTCCACGCCGCAAGGGAGTCCATGTAGTCTCTCCAATGCACAATTTTTCGACTTTCAATCCTTATGATTGAGGCGAAGCGATTCTTATACGTAACGCCCGTCGCGAGAATGGTCCCATGGACTTCATACTCGATCACGAGGACACGGCCATCGTCGGTCTGATGGGTTATCAGTTTATCTGCAGCCCGGAGCTTAATGTTGTCGCCGTAGCCGGCGAACCGAGCCATCAGATCGGCGCGCCCCCGAACAACGCGAGGCCAGCCGGGAAAGTCGTAGAGGACCTCGAAGACGACGTCATCAGCGACGACATCGAAAAAGTGCTCGCCGTCGACCAAGTCGCCTAGCGCCCCTCGGACCAGCTCGAAGTAAGGCCTGGCGGCTTCGTAGGCAGCGTATTTCGAACTTGGCATCCTGGTCTCTCCGTGCGTTTTAAAATTATGCTTACGAAAGGAGAGCTTGATATATGCCGGAAGCTGATATAAGGGAAGGGGCGACGTCGAGTTCAGTAGCTGACACTGAGATAAGCTACGAACGAACCGAGTAGAACCGACCACCTGGATCCTGCGACGGTCTGCTGGCGTTCAGATTCGACGGCAGTGCGGGAGTTGCTGACGAAGGTTGGCGAACCGCTGACCGCATCACAGTCGCGCAGACTGTCAGACTGAGTCCAAGCGACGACATTCGAGCGCAGGCGCGGCACGCATATTTTATGGCGCGAAGCCGATGCCACCAAAAAATGCCAGGCCTAAACAATGCCAACTGAGCCTTCACCAAGCCCGCCGGCGGGAAAGCAGGTGGCGCCAGGGTGGTGGTCATGGTAGCCTTTCTCCGTCCCGATTCGCCTTCTGAACAGGCCATCACCACCATTGGCACCCGGACAGTCGCACCAACACACCGGGAATCCGGTCCCGGCAGAGAGCAGGCAACCCCGACAACGGAAATCCGTATACCGTGTCCGGCCGGTGCCGATGTTGAGAGGAGTGTCATGACCCGCAGGCCACCCCCGAGTCCGGTCCCCCGCCAGCCTGTGCCCGTCCGGCAGGCGCCCGGCGCTTCCGCCGGCCCTCCCACCCGGTTCGCGTCACCGTCCGCCATCCAGGCCAAAGCCACTCCGGGCCACCAGAACCGTGCCCCGGCGCCGCCACCGACCCGGTTCGCGCCAACCGGCACCGTTCAGGCCAAGGCACCGCCCACCGCTCATCGTCCACCCCAGGTTTTGCCGCCGCCGACCCGGTTCGGGCCAACCGGCGCGGTCCAGGCCAAGGCGCATCCGCCCGCCCACCACCAGCTCCGGAATCCCCCCCCGCCGACCCGGTTCGGGCCGACCGGCGCCGTCCAGGCCAAAGCCTCCCCCGCGGCCAACCGGTCATCCCCGGTCCCGCCGCCAACCCGATTCGGGGCCGGCGCCGCGGCGACGCCGCCGGCAGCGTCCTGTCCGGGCTGCCGCCACGGCGCGGCCGTCGTTCAGCGCATGGACATCGAAGAGCGGCCCACCTTCTCTGGCCTGGATCCGAGTGTCCTGACCGACCCGAGAGCAAGCCAGGTGGTCGCCACCTGGGAAGCGTTCCATGGCCAGAGCGTGACCAGCACCACCCACCCGGCCTTCGTTTTTCTGGAAATAGAGAGATACCTACAGGAATTAAGGGACGAAGATGATGAATACCGGGAGATCTTGGAGGGATATGATCTTGAGAATGTCGATGACCTGATGCTGCTGTGGGGCAACCTTTTCTCCGAAGGCTTTGCCGATGAGTTGGATTTTGATACGACCGATGTTACCGATCGTTATTTGTCCTCCGTCGCCAAATCCGCCAGAGCTGTGCTGGGCACCGCATCGTTTTCGGGAAGCTCGGTCTTCACCGCCGGAGTCAACGAGGTCAGACGCAACAACCCCTTTGTCTTTAAGAACAGCGTCACGGGCTTTGTCGGAAAAAAAGTCAGTGAAGGCTTGATGCCACAATATAGTGATGTAAAAACCTTAAGCATACCGTCAACACATAAAACATTTAAGAGATTTGGGGGGAAAACCGGCACAAAAGAGACCACGGGCCATGCCGAAACGAATGTCTATCGTTTGCATAAAATAGATTCAATTACAGAACATCACTCGATTGAAGACATTCCATTGACAATCGCCACAAACATCGCGCACTGCGTCGAATGCTGGTGGGCCGCCCATAAGATATTCAAGACGACCAGTAATTTTCACTCGGCGACGGCCTGCGGCAACAAGCTCTTTAAGAATTGGGGGGAGCCCTGGGCCGGGTTCTATCAGGAATACGGCGCCAGTCCGTTCCGCGGGGCCGACGGCAAGCTTCAGGCGTGGGGCCAGGGTTTGCTTGGCGATAAGGCCTGTATTGAGGTCGATCCGTCGATACTGAATAACATGACGGGAACAACCTGGTACAAATGAGGTCCGACGAAGGCGCGGGCGCGCCCTCATCGCCCCGATCGGCCCGGACCGGCGTCGTTCTAATGTTCGAATTCCACCAGCACCTGATTGACCCGAACCCCGTCACCCTCGGCAACCTTGATGGTCCTGACCGTTCCCGCAACCGACGCGGTGACGTTGGTTTCCATCTTCATGGCCTCCAGCACCATGATCAGGTCGTCCCGGGCCAGGACCTGACCGGGTCGGGCCTTGATCCGCGCCACCACGCCGGCCATGGGGCTGCGGCAGACATGCGCCTCGTCGACCGGTCCGTCGGCGGGTGCCGCCGCCGGCTCCGGCGGGACGTGCAGGGAACGCAGGGTCGAAGGCGGAGCGTGGGGCGGCAGATAGCCGCGCGGCCGTGGTGCCGGGTCTTCCTCCAGCACCTCCACCTCGGCTTCATAGGTCTTGCCATCAATCGTGAGTTGTAATTTCAAGGCCTAAGCTCCTTTTTCGGGGAGGGGCAGAGATGAAAAGGGGGGCTTTGCCCCCCGACCCCCACCAAGGGCCGGCGGCCCTTGGAACCCATGACGTCATATCGCCCGCCCGGGATCAACGGGCATGCCGCAGATTGTGGACGGCCGCCTGAACGAAGACGCGGCCGTGCTGCGCCCAGGGACTGGCCGCTTCGGATGCGGCCGGCGCCACCCGCCGGGCCGAACGGACACGCACCTTTTTGCCCAGAAAGGTCGTGATCGCAGCGGCCATGATCGCCACCAGTTCCGGGCTGATCTCTGGGTCGATCCCGGCCAGGGCGGTCCCGGTCCCGGTGCCGGCCTCCGGCCGGGCCTGGAGCGCCGCCAGCGCCGCCTTGAGTTCCGCGATTTCCGCCCGCATCTCGAGACGCACGGCCTCGACCGCCCGCATCACATCGTCCAACGACAGTTCGGCCATGCCGCCTCTCCTTCCTTACCGGCCCGCACCCCGCGGCACCGTCATAACGGGATCAGCCCATGCTTCTTGGGCGGGCGCGCCTCGCGCTTGGCATGCAGGCTTTCCAGCGCCAAGGCCAGGTATTTCCGGGTGTCCGCCGGTTCGATGATGTCATCAACCAGTCCCCGACTGGCCGCCACATAGGGATTGGCAAACGACTCGCGATAAAGCTCGATCATTTCCCGGCGCTTGGCCGGCTTGTCCTCGGCATGCTCGATTTCCTTGCGAAAGACGATCTCCGCGGCGCCTTCCGCCCCCATCACCGCGATTTCCGCCGTGGGCCAGGCGATGACCCGGTCGGCACCCATGTCCTTGCCGCACATGGCCAGATAGGCGCCGCCATAAGCCTTGCGCAGAATCACCGTGACCTTGGGCACCGTGCTGGCGGAATAGGCGAACAGCATCTTGGCGCCATGGCGGATGATTCCACCGTGTTCCTGAGTGACGCCGGGAAGGAACCCCGGCACGTCGGCAAAAGTCAGTAGCGAGATGTTGAAGGCGTTGCAGAAGCGAATGAAACGCGAGGCCTTGTTGGCCGCATTGATATCGAGAGCGCCAGCCATCACGCAGGGCTGATTGGCAATAATCCCAACGGAGCGTCCGGACACGCGCCCGAATCCAACCACGATATTCATGGCGTAGCCGGATTGCACTTCGAGGAAATCGCTGAAATCCACCACTTTCCGGATTACGTCGCGAACGTCGTAGCCTCTCTTGATCTCCGTGGGCACCACATCGTCGAGCGCCGTATTCGGATCGACGTTGGGATCGCCTTCCACGCGCGGCGGATCCTCCAGATTATTCGAAGGAAGAAAGCTCAACAGCTTCTGGCACAGCAGTACCGCGTGGCGGTCGTCCTCCGCAATGAAGTGGTTCACGCCGGAATTGGCCATATGAGACTCGGCGCCGCCCAACTGCTCCGCCGTCACGATTTCGCCGGTTACGCCCTTGATCACCTGCGGCCCCGTGATGAACATCTGCGCCTGGCGCGTCTGGATGATGAAGTCGGTGAGCGCCGGACTGTAAGCCGCGCCACCCGCGCAAGGGCCGCAGATCAAGGAAATCTGCGGGACCGCGCCGGAAAGCATCACGTTGGCGTAGAAGACCTTTCCATAGCCGGAGAGCGAATCGATGCCTTCCTGCACGCGCGCCCCGCCGGAATCGTTGATAAAGATGAACGGCGAGCCGGTCTTCAGGGACATCTGCATGATCTCGGCGACCTTAACGGAGTGCATTTCCCCAGCCGAACCGCCCGAAACCGTAAAATCCTGGCTCGCCAGATGCACCAGACGGCCGCTGACAGATGCCGCGCCCGTCACCACGCCGTCTGCCGGAAAGCTCTTTCCGGCCATGCCGAACAAGGTGGCGCGGTGCTCGGCGAAGAGACCGGACTCTTCGAAACTACCAGGATCCACCAGCGCGTCGACTCTCTCGCGCGCCGTCATCTTGCCGCCTCGGCGCTGCTTGTCCAACCGTTCTGCGCCGCCCCCCAGCATTGCCTCGTCGGACCGCTTACGAAGGTCGGCGATTTTCTCCTGCATGGTATGAATGGCCATATTAGTCCTTTCGAATTGCCTACTGAACCGGGGCCACGGTTACCCGGTGCGTCGCGCCGTTCAACTTGACGTCGTAGGTAACAGGCGTAAGCACCGGCCCCTTGCCGTTGCCCGCCGCCGGAGCCTTAGCAGGCGCCGGATCCGCCGCTGGTTTCCCGTTCGGGTCTTTCCCCAGGTTCTTCGGACCCGCGGCCCGCTCCGTGAAGAACTTGGGGGCCACCTTGGGGAACATCGCATACGTCAGCACGTCCTCATCGGAACCATTACAGCCCGCCAAAGTCAGAGTGGCGTCGCGGAGTTCATGCCACTCCGGCTTCAAAAGGTCCGCCGGCCGCCCATGAATCGGAGGCTTCCCGGACTGCTTGTGCGCTAGAGCGATGACTTGGGGATCGCGCGGCCCGATGGTTTCCCCGTAGTAGCCCAGCATCAGATCCGCAAACTCGCCGGTCANNAGCGGCGGAAAGCCCGCATCCGCGCGCACTTTAGGCACTTCGAGCAACACTTCGGCCATGCGGTCTCCGGCGCCCTGCTGCTTCAACTGGCTCTCCATGTTGGAGAGCATCCCGCCGGGAATCTGACTGTCGAAAATCTCGGTCTCCACGCCGGTGATATTGGAGAGAAACTCCTTGTACCGCGGGCGGATGCCGGCGAAGTATTTCTTGAGGCTGATCAGCCTCGCCTTGTCCAACCGCGTTTCAAAACCGGTGCCTTCGAGCATCTCCACCAGGCTCTCGGTGGGATTGTGGCCCGGTCCCAGGCTCAGTGAGCTAATCGCGGTATCCACACAATCGGCTCCTGCCTCAATGGCCTTCATCAGGCTGACCAAGCTGACGCCAGTGGTGGCGTGTACGTGAACATGCACGCGTACGTCCTGACCGCAAGTGTCCTTAATGCCCTTGACAATCTCATATGCGGGTTGCGGCTTCAGCAGCGCGGCCATATCCTTGATGCAGATGGAGTCGCACCCCAGGTCCAGAAGCTTCTCCGCCATTTCCACGAAATCGCCGGAGGTATGCAGCGGGCTGACGGTGTAGCAGATGGTCCCCTGAGCGTGCTTCCCGTTGCGCCGCACGGCCGCAATGGCGCGCCGCAGGTTGCGGATGTCGTTGAGCGCGTCGAACACGCGGAAAACGTCCATCCCATTTTCGGCNNGCCTTATCCACGAAGCGGTCCACTACGGTGTCCTCATAGTGGCGGTATCCAAGCAGATTCTGGCCGCGCAGCAGCATCTGGAGGCGGCTGTTGGGCAGCAGTTTGCGAAACTGCCGCAGCCGTTCCCATGGATCCTCGTTGAGGAAGCGGATGCAGGCGTCGAACGTTGCGCCTCCCCAACACTCCACGGACCAGTAGCCGGCCTGGTCAAGGTCCGCGCATGCGGGAATCATATCTTCCATGGCCATCCGCGTCGCCATCAGGCTTTGGTGCGCGTCGCGGAGGACGAGTTCGGTTACCTCAATGATCTTTGGCATAGCTGATTTCGCTTTCAAATGGCGGCGCTCCCAATTGCCTCTCCAATTTGAAGGAAAGGGACGCCAGAGAGTGGTACAAATCCTCGTTTTGCAGAATGATCCGCTCCGGTACGCGGATGTGAGCGGGCGCGAAGTTCCAAATGGCGCGGATTCCCCCGGTAACCATGAGATCCGCCACGGATTGCGCGGCGTCGGCGGGGGTGGCAATCAAGCCGAGAAGGGTGTGGGTCCGCCGCACGAAGTCTGGAAGAAACCCGAGGGGCTGCACTTCCTTACCGTGAATGCGCTGCCCGATCTTCGCGCCGTCAATGTCGAACACGGCCATAATTTCCATCCCATGTTTGCGGAACTTCTCATACCCGAGCAAAGCACTGCCTAAACTGCCGGCGCCGGCCAAAACCGCGCTCTTTGCCCTATTCCAGCCAAGGAAGTTCTCCAGCCAGCCGATCAAATGAACCAGCGGATAGCCAAATCTGGGCTTCCCGACGATTCCAGTCATCTCGATGTCCTTACGGACTTGGGTGGGGTCCAATCCCAGACCGCGGGCAAGATCGGCGCAAGAGACGCGGACAACGCCGTCAACCGCCATCTTCTGCAGAAAACGGTAGTAGATCGGGAGACGGCGTAGGCTAGCCTCGGGGATCTCGCGTCGCCGAGTTTTAGCGTCATCGCTTTGCATATCGAGAAACTTATATCGAGATGTTAATATCGATTTGAGTTTAACACGTCAATTCTGGCCTTGGCAAGTTGACAATGCGAGGATTCTGCGAGCTT
>PLTC01000157.1 GCA_003165295.1 Rhodospirillales bacterium
CAGCCACTCCGGCTCTTCCTTCTTGGCCGAGATGAAGCGGATGATGTCTTCGTTCAGCCCCTTGGGCGCGGTTTCGCTCTCGATGTCGGTGACGAAGCCGTATTTGTACTTCTGATCGGTAATACTTTTGACCTGATCCACGGTCTCGGATACGGCGGTCATTGTCCTTCTCCCCATTCCATGTCCCGACCCTGGTTACAACACCGGCGTCTTGCCATCGTCCGCGGGTTGCGGCACCAGCGTCGGCGGCAGCGGCCAGGCGGACGGCACCGCCATGTCGGCCAGTGTCACCTCTTCCAGGGCGGCGCGCACCGTCCGGTTGATCTTTTCCCAATTGCCGCGCATCGGGCACAGGCGCTCGACTCCGCACAGGGAATCGGCGTCCGAGACACATTCGGTGACGGCGATCGGGCCTTCCAGCGCGGTAATGATCGCCGCCACCGAAATCCGCCCAGGCTCCCGGTTCAGCGCGTAGCCGCCGTTGGTGCCCCGGTGGGAGGCCACCAGACCGGCGGCGGTCAGCGGCTTCAGCAGCTTTGCCACCGTGGGGGCGGGGATGCCGGTGGACTCGGCCAGGTGCGACACGGTATGCAACCCAGGGCCATGGCTCAATTGAGACAGCACCACCACCGCATAATCGGTCAGTTTGCTGATCTTGATCATGGGGGTCCTGTCTCTGGCCGGCGGTCCGGGCCGGACCGCAATACCGTACCAAAATAGTACTGATTAGATGCCCGAGCCGAACCCGGTTGTCAAGGGGGGCTGATGCCGGGGGCGCAGGGTTTCGGACAGGTTGTTCTGGCTCCGCCGCAGTCCAGGCCCCGCTGGCGTCCTTGCCCGGCCCGGCGCATAATGCCCGGCGGGATCACCCATAACCAAGGGGAGCCGGCGGCGCCCGCGAAGCGGGCCGGTTGGCGATGCTGAATGACGCAGCTTGCAGACTTCATCAAGTCTCACCGCATTACCGAGGTGGAATGCCTGGTTCCCGATCTCTCGGGGATCGCCCGCGGCAAGATCGTGCCTGCCGAGAAGTTCCTTCGCATCCTGCGCGACCGCGGCCTGCGGCTGCCCGAGGCGATCTTCGTCCAGACCGTCACCGGCGACTTTCCCGAAGACGAGGACGTGACCAGCGACGAGAATGCCGACATCTATATGGTGCCGGACGAGTCGACCATCCGTCTGGTCCCGTGGTACACCGAGCCCACCGCTCAGGTGATCAGTGATTGCTTCTATGCCGACGGCCGGCCGGTCAACATCTCGCCGCGCTGGGTGTTGCGGCGGGTGCTGCAACTTTATGCCGAACGCGGCTGGCGTCCGATCGTGGCGCCGGAACTGGAATTCTTTCTGGTCCAGATCAACAAGGACCCGGACTATCCGCTGCTGCCGCCGGTTGGCCGGTCGGGGCGGACCGAAAGCGGGCGTCAGGCTTACGGCATCGACGCGGTCAACGAGTTCGATCCGATTTTCGAGGATGTCTATGATTTCTGCGAGGCCCAGGACATCGACATCGACACCCTGACCCACGAGGCCGGGGTGGCGCAGATCGAGATCAACTTCAATCACGGCGATGCCCTCGAACTGGCCGATCAGACCTTTTTGTTCAAGCGGACGGTGCGCGAGACCGCGATCCGCCATCAGGTCTACGCCACCTTCATGGCCAAGCCGATGCAGGACCAGCCGGGCAGCGCCCTCCACATTCACCAGAGCGTGGTCGATGTCAAAACCGGTCTCAACCTGTTCGCCGACGAGGCCGGCGCCGATACCCCGTTGTTTCATGGCTTCATCGCCGGACTTCAGAAGTTCCTGCCCTCGGCGATGCCGCTGCTGGCGCCCAACGTCAACTCGTACCGGCGGTTGCTGCCGGGCTCGGACGCGCCGATCAACGTCCATTGGGGCCGCGACAACCGCACCGTCGGTTTCCGGGTGCCGGTGTCGTCCCGGGAGGGCCGGCGGGTCGAGAACCGGGTGGCCGGCGCCGATGCCAATCCCTATCTGGCGCTGGCGGCGTCACTGGCCTGCGGTTATATCGGCATGGTCAATGCGATGGAACCCAGCGATCCGATCAAAGGCACCGCTCACCGGTTGGCCTTCACGCTGCCCCGGCATCTGATGGATGCCCTCAACAAGTTCAATGCCTGCAAGCCGTTGCGGGAAATCATCGGCGAGGACTTCGTGCGCGCGGTGACCTCGGTCAAGACCGCAGAATACGAAGCCTATCAGCGGGTGATCAGCTCGTGGGAGCGCGAGAATCTGTTGTTGAATGTTTGAACCGCCGGGGGGCGGCGGTCGCGGCCGCCGCCGATCCGGTTTCCCTGAATGCCTGTGGCAGAGAACCGTGATGAACCGTCCTGTTCCGGCCCTGATCCTGGCCCTGATCCTGGTTCTGGTGGCACCGGGTCAGGCGCGGGCGATTTCCGACGAGTGCAATACCGAAGACAAAATGGCCCGGTGTTGCGTTCTTTACGAAAAGTCCTTGCATGAAAGAATCTATCAGGCCGAGCAGGATCTGGCCGAGCAGTGCCGGGACGAGATCGACGGCACCAGGGACCAGTTGAGCCAGAACCGGAACTTCAATACCTGCATTCCCGATGGCGTGGCCGACGAGGAACTGTCCCGGTATTTCCGCGGATATGTGGAAAATCATCGGGATTTCTGGGACCGTCCGGCCCGCTTCGGCATGATCGACGACTGGTCGCGGCACTGGCCCTGCGACAAGTAGCGCCATCGGGACCAATCCGGGTTCGTGAGCGTGAGATGACACGAACCCGGCCTCGGCCCCCGGCCTGGTCAGTTGTCGCCGAAGCGGGCGACGAACTGCGCCCGTTGCCCGTCGTTCCAAAGGGCTGGATCGGGCGGGATGGCGTTGGCCGCGAGCCAGGGCGTCACCTGATCGCCGATGGCATGACCGCGGACGTGCCATTCGGCCCGGGTGAGGGCGCCGCTCTGGTCCCATGACTGGTAGGACGGGCCATCGCCGCGATGTCGGGTTCCGTGTTTGAACCAGATCTCGACGCGGGGCCGGCCGCTTTCCCACCACGAGGTGATTGCCGGGCCGCCCTGGCGGTGCAGGTCGCCCTTGAAATGCCAGGACTCGGCGTATCGGTGTCCGGTCTCGAGCCAGTCGATCACCGCCGGCCCTTCCTCGCGGTGCCACAGCCCGTCGTCGAACCAGAATTCCTTGCGGATTCCCGTTGCGTGATCGAGGACCTCGACATAGTGACACTTCTTCCGATGATGAACCCAGGCCCTCTCGACCAGCAGAGTGACCTGGCCGTTCTTGATTTGATCACGGAGGATCGCATAGGACTTCCTGGCTTTGGTCATGGCGCCTCGGTTTCGGATGCGATGACGAGGGGGAGTATGATAGAGGGAACGGTCTTTTCTGCAAATCTCTTCTTTGGTGCCGGGTGCGGCGGATTTGTCAGAAATTAACCTTTATCCTGAATGATCTGCCGGTGGTGACCGGGCGGCGGCGCGGGTCGGGCGGCAGTGGACGGCAACGGGGGTGTGGGCCATGGCGGATGCGTGGAAGGATGCCGATCGCGAAGGGGTTCCCGAGTTCAACAAGGCTCCGGTGATCCGGGTGCGGGCGATGCCGGCCGACACCAATCCGGCCGGCGACGTGTTCGGTGGCTGGGTGCTGGCGCAGATGGATGCGGCGGGGGCGATGACCGCCGGGCGGCGAACCCAGGGCCGGGTGGTTACGGTGGGAATCGAGGCCATGTCGTTCCATGCGCCGGTCATGGTCGGAGACGAGTTGAATTGCTATGGCCGGGTGACCCGGGTCGGGCGGACTTCGGTCACGGTCGGCATCGAAGCCTGGGTCCGCCGCTACCTCACCGACGCACCCCACAAGGTCACCGAGGGCGTCTTTACCTATGTGGCCATCAACGCCCAGCGCCAGCCGCGCCCTTCCAATACCTGGGGCTGGCATCGCGACGATCACCCCGACTGGGCCTGACCGCCAGCCATGGGTGCGAGGATCGGAGGGAGTCCGCTATGGGCGACGAGGCGACCACCACCGGCCGTCAAGAGGCCGAAGATGTCGGAATCGACGTCGGTCTGGCCATGTGCGATGTTTTCAAGGACCTGACCGGCGAGGAACGACGGACGGTGGAGCGGGCCTGCCGGTGGCTGCGGCTGCCCGCCGGCCACATCCTGTTCCGTCACGACGATCCCCCGGATGCGGTTTATTTTGTGGCTGCCGGACTGGTCCGGGCCTTTCTGCCGGTGGACGGGCTGGAGGTCAATTACGCGCAGTTCGGGCCCGGCGAGATGTTCGGGGAACTGGCGGCCATTGATGGCCGCGAACGCTCGGCCGATATCGTTATCGTGACCGACTCGGTGCTGGCCGCCTGCCCGCGTCCCCAATTCCTCGATTTTCTTGGCCGTTATCCTGCGCTCGCCCTGCGCCTGCTGGTTCGCCTGGCCACCGTGATCCGACATTCCAGCCAGCGCATTGCCGAGTTCAGTGCCCTGACCGATGTCCAGCGGGTCTATCTGGAGTTGCTGCGACTCGCCAATCCCGATCCTTCGGGTGACGGCCGCTGGGTGGTGCGGCCGGTGCCGCTGCACAAGGACATGGCCGGTTGGGCCGCCACCACGACTGACGTGGTGGGCCGGGCGCTGGGGCATCTGATGAAGGCCGGGCTGGTGCAAAGGCGCCAGGGTGCCCTGGTCATTCATGACCGGCGTCGCCTGGAGATCATGGCCCGGGAAGTCGGGAACAGGGGGCCGGCCGGCGAGCCTTTGAACCCATGACGTCATGGGTTCANNGTGTGGGCAGAGCCCACAAAACCCTTTCCTGTCAACGACTCACCGTAACCTGGCGCCTATCGGGCAAGGCCCCCTTGTATGACGCGCCACGCCCGCCCGTCAGCCGATCCGCTCAGCTACAACCTTCTGGTAAAGGCCGCCGAAGAAGGTTTGTTTGCGCCAGCGGAAGCCGTCAGGGGTGCTGGCGTAAGCGGCGATCTCCCGAGTCCACAGCGCCCGGGCGAAGGGCTCCAGCAGGGCGAAGACCGTCATCATGATCGGGCGCAGGGGGTGCAACCGGCCCGGCCGATGATAATCGATGAACACGGCGCGTCCCCCCGGGGCAACCCGGGCCAGAGCCGCATCGACGATTCGGACCTTATAGTCTTCGGGAACCTCGTGCAGCAGGAAGAAGCTGATCACGGCATCATAACTGCCCTCGGGTGGCGTTGCGGCGTCACCGGGGATCACCCGGGCGTTGGGGTGGTCAGCCAACAGGCGGCGGCAACGTTCGATCTGGACCGGCGCCACCTCGACCACGTCGAGCGCGCCGTTGGTGCCCAGCACCTCCAGCAACTGGAGGGAGAACGGACCGTAGACTGAGGCCAGTTGCAGGACGTTTCCGCCCGCGTGCAACTCCTCGAGGACGCCACGGGCCAGCCGGTGGTAGTTGCCCCAGAGAATCGCCGAGACCATCGCCTGATGGTCGAACACCGTGAGCGCCAGCGGCTCCAGATAGGCCCAGCGATAGACGTCACGCAGATACCCCGGAACTCCCCGGACATGGGGGTCGGTCTGGTCCGTTTCGGCCTCGAGAGTGAGGCCGGTCCCCCGGCAGACTAGGCCGTTGCTGTCATCGGCGGGCATCGGCTCCGGTCTCCTTTGGCGGTCGTGGTGGCGGCGGCACCCTTGGTGCCAAAACGACGTTCGGCTTCTGCCATGAAGGCGGTCAGCATCTGTCGGGTGGTATCTCGGGAGGCAGTCTCGGCCAGACGTTGCAGCGGCCGGACGCTCAGACCGAGGGACACTTCAAGATCGATGTCGCAGCCGTCATCCCGGGGGAGGAACTGCCACGACATCTCCAGGTGTTTGACGCCGTCACCCTGGCCGGTGACGTGGATGCGATGGGGACGCTCGAAGGTCGTGACCGACCTGAATCGCTGCCGGAAGGCCAGCATGCGGACAATCTGATCGGTGCGGTAGCTGCCTTCGCGCCGGTCAGAGACCCGCGCCGCTTCCCATCCCGGGACGAACGCCGGATAACGTTCAACGTCGAGGACGAGATCGAACAACTGCTCGGCGGTGTAACCCACCGTCCGATGAACAACTCGGTAGGCCATCCTTACATGCTTTCTAAACAGTAGACCGGAAACACCCTCAATCAGCCAGAGTAGACCGTCAATGCCCGAACGCAGCCCCGACCGCCCGACAAGGGGCGCTGTGGAACCGGGTTGCCGCTGGTGACACCATGACCATGCCCGTCCGGCGCGTCGGGTGCAAGCCTGCTTGGCCCGATGAAGAGGGCGGTGCGGCGTTTCGTCCGGCCTTCCGCGCGCGGATCGTGGCCGCCGCGACACACCGTCAGCCAGGGCTGTCCCGGCCCCGCGAAGCCGGTACCGCCGGCCCCGGACCGGGTCTCCTTCCGTGCGCGTCCCTCAGGCGGCGAAGCCGCGCTCCTTGCAGATGGCGGTGAAGGCGGCATTGATGGCTGCGGCCTTGTCGTAAGCGACCAGGAGCAGGGCGCGGGGCAGGCCCTGGCCGGTCAGACGGTCGGGGTTGAGGTCCTGGGACAACCGGCGGTGGGCCAGCCGGATGGTCATTTCGTCGGCGCCCCGGTCGACCCCAAGCACCGCGTAGGGGTTGCGTTCGTGATGATGGCGGGCGTGGACCCGGGCGAATGCGGCGTCCCCGATCTCGAACAGGGTGGCAAGGTCGCGCAGGTAGGCCAGTTCCCGGTCATCGAGGCGGCGGTCGATGTAGGCCATGGCGAACAGACCGTCGAGAATCTGTTCCAGCACCACCGGTCGCTCCCGGAACTGCCGGGCCGCCTGGAGCGCGTAGCGCCGGAAATCCACCGCGTCCTGGCGGACCTGGTCGAACATCTGACCGGCGACCTCCATGTCATCGGCCGAAAAGTGGAACACCCGCTTGAAGGTGTCGATCTCGTTGCGGCTGATGGTGCCGTCGGCCCGGGCCAGCCGGGAGCCCAGTACGACCAGCGTGATGACGAAGCCGGGGTCATGACTGGCGGCCACCGCCACCTCGGAGTCGCCGCCGCCGCGGCCGAAAATCCTGCGCCAGATGCTCATCGGTGCCACCCTCCTCCTGCGGATTAAAAACGTCCCTTGCCTTTATGATGCTCCACTCAGGAAACTATGCCATAAGGCCGGTCCCGGCAGGGACACTGTGGGCCGGCCCGGCTCCGGTCATCCCGGCGGGCGCCGTTTCCATCGGCTCCACCGGCAAAGCGGACCTGCATGAACGCCCCTGCACGGACTCCGGTATCGTTCCGCCACCATGCCGCGACCATGCCGTTGTTGATGCCGGGCGGCATTGGGGGCAAGCTGCCGGAAGGCGAGGCGCAGAAATCAAGGTCGCGCCGGAACTCAAGCGAATCGATGGAAGCGGTTTCGGGCCGCCAGGAGCGGCCCGAGGCCGTTTCCATCCCGGTGAGCCACCAGGGTCCGGGTGGCGGGCCGGAGTTTCGAGGTCTTCCAAAGAACCGTTGGTTGTTCCCTGATGCGGCGTGAGACGTTGACGCGGCGCGGGAAATTGTCAGTATCGCGCATGAGGATTTCCGGGAGGGGGAGATGAACGGCACCACGGACGGCGGCGGCGCAGGACGGTGGCAGTTCTGGATCGATCGGGGCGGCACGTTTACCGACGTGGTCGGCCGCCGGCCGGATGGCTCCGTGGTCACTTGCAAGCTGCTTTCCGATTGTCCCGAACGCGGCACCGACGCCGCGGTGGCGGGCATCCGCCGGTTGCTGGGCCTGGACGACCCCGACGAGCCGATTCCGGCCGACGCCATCGCCGCGGTCAAGATGGGGACCACGGTGGCCACCAACGCCCTGCTGGAGCGCCGGGGCGAGCGTGTGGTGCTGGCCATCACCGAGGGCTTCGGCGACCAGTTGCGCATCGGAACCCAGAACCGCCCGGACATCTTCGCGCGCCACATCGTGCTGCCGACCCAGCTTTATGAGCGGGTCGTCGAGATTCCCGAACGTTTACGGGCCGACGGCAGCATCGAGCGACCACTCAACCTGGCGGCGACCCGGATCGGGCTGGAGGCGGCGTTCGCCGATGGCCTCCGCGCCTGTGCCGTGGTGCTGCTCCACGGCTACCGCAACCCGATCCATGAGCGTCAGGTGGCGGCGCTGGCCCGGACCATCGGTTTTACCCAGGTTTCGGTCAGCCATCAGGTCAGCCCGCTGATGAAAGTGGTCGGACGGGGCGATACCACGGTGGTCGATGCCTATCTGTCGCCGATCCTGCGCCGCTATGTGGATCAGGTGTCCGAAGCCCTGGGCGGCATCCGGCTGATGTTCATGCAGTCCAATGGCGGTCTGACCGATGCCCGGAGTTTCGAAGGCAAGGATGCCATCCTGTCGGGACCGGCGGGCGGCGTGGTGGGCGCGGTGCGCACGGCGGCGATGGCCGGCTTTGACCGGATCATCGGCTTCGACATGGGGGGCACCTCCACCGATGTTTCCCATTACGCCGGCACCTTCGAACGCACCTTCGAAACCCGGGTTGCCGGTGTGCGCCTGCGCGCGCCCATGATGGATATCCATACGGTGGCCGCAGGTGGCGGCTCGATCTGTCGTTTCGATGGCGGTCGCTTCCGGGTCGGCCCGGAATCCGCCGGGGCCAATCCCGGTCCGGCCTGCTACCGCCGGGGCGGGCCGCTGACCGTCACCGACTGCAACGTCATGGTCGGCAAACTCCATCCCGGCCTGTTTCCCGCGGTGTTCGGCCCCGACGGTCGGCAACCGCTGGATGCGGACGTGGTGGTGGCGCGGTTTGCCGCACTGGCCGACGAGGTTCGGCGCAAGACCGGGATTTCGCGCACGCCCCAGGAGATCGCCGCGGGCTTTCTCAGGATCGCCGTCGAGAACATGGCCAACGCCATCAAAAAGGTCTCGATCCAGCGCGGCCACGACCCGGCCGATCATGTTCTGACCGCATTCGGCGGCGCCGGCGGCCAGCACGCCTGTCTGGTCGCCGACGCGCTGGGCATGAAGCGGGTGTTCATCCATCCCCATGCCGGCGTGCTGTCGGCCTACGGCATCGGTCTGGCCGATACCGTGGTGATCCGCGAGCGGGCGGTGGAAGCCCGGCTCCGGCCCGAGCTGATCCCGCCGCTGTTGGAACTCCTCAAGGCACTGGAGGACGAGGGGCGGCAGGAGTTGGTGGCGCAGGGCTGCCCGCTCGAAACCATCGAAGTCCGGCGGCAGGTTCATCTCAAGGTCGAAGGAACCGATACCGCGCTGGTGGTGACCCAGGCGGCAGCGGCGGCGGAAGACCAGGACGGGGCGGTGTCGGGGCTGGTGCGGGCGTTCGAGGCGGCCCACCGCCAGCGTTACGGCTTCGTCATGGCCGGCCAGCCGCTGGTGGTCGAGGCGGTGTCGGTGGAGGTGGTGGCGGCCGCCGCGGCCGTCGAGGATCCGGTGCCGGCGGGCGGCGGCCGTCCCGGTCTGCCGCTGCCGCGCCGGCTGACCACGGTGGCGGTCCATCTGGACGGCCGGGTCTGTCAGGTTCCGGTATTCGACCGCGCCGCCTTGCTGCCGGGCAACCGGCTGATCGGGCCGGCGATCATCCGCGAGCCCAATGCGACCACCGTGGTCGAACCCGACTGGATGGGCGACATCACCCCTCGCAACCATCTGGTGTTGACCCGGACCGAGCCTTCGGGGCGGCGGCCGGTGGTCGGCACCCATGCCGATCCGGTGATGCTGGAGGTGTTCAACAATCTGTTCATGTCGATTGCCGAGCAGATGGGATTCACCCTCGAGAAGACCGCCTATTCGGTCAATATCAAGGAGCGGCTGGACTTTTCCTGCGCGGTGTTCGACCGGGGCGGCGGTCTGATCGCCAATGCCCCGCACATGCCGGTTCATCTCGGCTCGATGGGCGAGAGCGTGCGTGCGATCCTGAACAAACGCGGCGACGCCCTCAGGCCCGGCGACGTCTACATGCTGAACGATCCGTATCACGGCGGGACTCACCTGCCGGACATTACCGTGGTGACCCCGGTCTTCGACACGGTGGGCCGTGAACGGCTGTTCTTCGTGGCGGCACGCGGCCATCACGCTGATATCGGGGGCATCTCGCCGGGCTCGATGCCCCCCGACAGCCGGACCATCGACGAGGAAGGGGTGCTGATCGACGGCTTTCTGCTGGTCCACGGCGGCCGGTTCCGCGAAAAGGAACTGACGGCGCTGCTATGCGGCGGCGCCTGGCCGGTGCGCAATCTGGCCCAGAACATCGGCGACCTCAAAGCCCAGATCGCCGCCAACGAGATGGGGGCGCAGGAACTGCGCAAGATGGTCGGCCACTATGGCCTGGAGACCGTGCGGGCGTATATGGGCCACGTCCAGGCCAATGCCGGGGAACAGGTGCGTCGGGTGCTCGACGTGCTCGATGACGGCACCTTCGCGGTGGAGATGGATAATGGCGCCCATATCCAGGTCAAGGTCAGCATCGATCGCGTGCATCGCCGCGCCACCGTCGACTTTACGGGGACCAGTCCCCAGCTTGCCGATAATTTCAACGCGCCGCTGGCGGTGACCCGGGCGGCGGTGCTCTATGTCTTTCGGACCCTGGTGGACGACGACATTCCCATGAACGAGGGCTGTCTCGACCCGATCCGCATCGTGGTTCCCGAAGGCAGCATGCTGTGGCCGAAATGGCCCGCGGCGGTGGTTGCCGGCAATGTCGAAACCTCCCAGTGCATCACCGACGCGCTTTACGGCGCGCTGGGCGTGTTGGCGGCATCCCAGGGGACCATGAACAACGTTACGTTCGGCAACGACCGCTACCAGTACTATGAAACCCTGTGCGGCGGCGCCGGTGCCGGCCATACCTTCGACGGCACCAGCGCCGTCCATACCCATATGACCAACTCGCGGCTGACCGATCCCGAGGTGCTGGAGTGGCGTTATCCGGTGATGGTCGATGCCTTCCGTATTCGCAGCGGATCCGGCGGCGCCGGTCGTTTCCAGGGCGGCTGCGGCGTGGTGCGGCGCCTGCGGTTCCTGGAGCCGATGAGCGCCGCGTTGCTGGCCAACCGCCATCGGGTCGCGCCCCACGGTCTTCAGGGCGGCCATCCCGGCCTGCCGGGGGCGGCCTGGGTCGAGCGGGCCGGCGGCGGTCGCTCGTGGCTGAACTCCACCGGCCGGGTCGAGGTCGAAGCGGGCGACGTTCTGGTGATCGAAACCCCGGGCGGTGGTGGCTACGGCCCGCCGATGGCGGGCGGGCCGGGGCCTGTGCACGACATTCGATACCGTGAACCGGCGACGCCCGGCGATGGCACGGCGTTGGAACCCTGCTCCGCGATCGAGCCGGAGCCCGGCCCGGCTGAAACCGATCCGGTACCGGCGGTTCCCGTTACCGCGGAGCCGGACCCCGACCCGGACCGGTCGGCCGCGGGAGCGGCTAAGGGTTCCGAACCGGGCACCGGGATTCCCCCGGAGGCGTCGGAGTAGACGGTGCCATCGGACGGCGGGATAGAGACCGGTTCCAGGGTCATCCGGTGAACGGCGGCAGATGCCTTGGCCGGAAGAGTGCGGTTTCCCAAGACCCGTCCGGCAAAACCCTTTGGCCCCGGTGCCGGTTGCCTTGACATTGCCGGCGGTCGATGCACCGTGTATCGTTAAGACTTCGAGGAGAATTGCCGTGAGCAAATACGAGGAACGTGCCTATCAGGTCGGACGGAGCAAGCCCAACATTGCGGGCCTGAAAAACCAACTGGCGCGGTTAAAACACGATCTGGAACAATTCGCTGCCCGAAAGCCGAGCGGAGCGGTGGTAACCACCCTGAAGGAGCGTATTCGCGAAGTCGAAGCAACCATCGCCGAGGCCGAGGCCAACCGCAAACGCGAATCCCAGGCCGCCCGGAACGTCGCCGAAGAGGCCGCCGAGGGCGAGCCGGTGACCACCGCGCCGGGTGGAACAGCCGCGGTGCGGCGGACCGGGAGTTACTCGACCTCGAGCCGTTTTCCACCGCGCGGCCGTCCCGGGCGGTAATCGCCGGCCGCAATCGGTTCGCATGCACGAGGGATTCGTGGAGACTCCTTGCCCGGTCGGAGAGACGGTCTCCGAGACCGGGCCTCCAAGACCCGGGTGCCGGGGCGGGGTGGCGTCATCGCGCCGTGAACAGGAGGCCGCCGGGTCGCCGTTTTCTTGCGCCGCAGCATTTTTCTCGGAGCATGGTTACGGATGGTTAACTTGGCCTGGGCTAGGGTCGGGGTGAATTTGGCG
>PLTC01000069.1 GCA_003165295.1 Rhodospirillales bacterium
CGGCGGCGGTGGCGGTGGCGGACCGCAAGCCCCTGATATCGAAGATCTGTTGCGCAAAAGCCAGGACCGGCTGCGCAAGATGCTTCCGGGCGGCTTTGGCAGCGGCAAAGGGATCGCGCTGGTCGTGGTGATTCTGGTCGGCCTGTGGCTGGCCTCGGGCATCTATCGGGTGCTGCCCGACGAGATGGGCGTGGTGCTGCGTTTTGGTGAATTCGTCTACAAGACCAATCCCGGCCTGCGCTATCACCTGCCGGCGCCGTTCGAGACGGTGTTCACGCCCAAGGTGACACGGGTCAACCGCATCGAGATCGGTTATCGTTCGGGTAACGGCGACAGCCGGCGGGGGGCCTCGGCCGACCGCGAATTGCCGGACGAAAGCCTGATGCTGACCGGCGATGNNCGGCGATGAGAACATCATCGACATCGATTTCACGGTATTCTGGGTGATCAAGGATCCGGTCGAGTACCTGTTCCGCATCCGCGATCCTGAATCGACGGTAAAGAAGGCGGCGGAAAGCGCGATGCGCGAGGTCATTGGCCGCACCGAATTGCAGCCGGCGTTGACCGAGGCGCGCCAGCAGATCGAGGCCAGCACGTTGGCCCTGCTCCAGACCATGCTTGACGAGTATCAGACCGGCGTTCAGGTGACCCAGGTCCAGTTGCAGAAGTCGGATCCGCCGGCGCCGGTGATCGACGCCTTCAACGACGTCCAGCGGGCCAGATCCGACCGCGAGAGACTGCGCAACGAGGCCGAAGCCTACCGCAACGACATCATCCCGCGCGCCCGCGGCGATGCCGAGCGGCTGAATCAGGAGGCCCAGGCCTATCGTGAACAGGTGGTCAGCCTGGCCACCGGCGATGCCTCGCGCTTTACCGCGATTTACCAGGCATACAGCCAGGCCAAGGAAGTGGTCTCCCGGCGGATGTATCTGGAGACCATGGAGCAGGTGTTGCGCGGCGTGAACAAGGTGATCGTCGACACCACCGCCGGCACCCAGGGCGTGGTTCCGTACCTTCCCCTGCCGCAACTGACCCATTCGCCCGCCGCCGCGGCCACCTCGGCGGTCCAATCCCAGCAGCAGCGCCGGTGAGGGCAACCATGATAAACCGTACCCTGATCATTGCCGGCATCGTGCTGCTGGTCGGCGGCTTCATGCTGTCCAATGCGCTCTTTACCGTCAACGAGATGCAGCAGGCCCTGGTCCTTCAGTTCGGAGCCAAGGTCAAGGTCTTCCAGACTCCGGGCCTCAAGTTCAAACTGCCGTTCATTCAGAATGTGGTGATGATCGACCGTCGGGTTCTCGACGTGGACCCGCCGGTCGAGCAGGTGATCCTCTCTGACCAGAAGCGGCTTGATGTCGACGCCTTCGCCCGTTACCGGGTTTCCGACCCCTATGTCTTCTATCAGTCGGTCGGCAACGAAGTGGTGGCGGAA
Organism: Rhodospirillales bacterium; assembly: GCA_003165295.1. GTDB lineage: Bacteria > Pseudomonadota > Alphaproteobacteria > Azospirillales > Azospirillaceae > BOG-933. Next base: position 1,436 of record PLTC01000069.1, read on the forward strand.
CAGCGGCTGGCGCCGGTGGTCAACTCGGCACTGCGGCGGGTGCTGGGCAACGTCACGTTGCTGGCGGTCCTGTCCCAGGAGCGGACCAAGATCATGACCGACATCAAGGCCCAGGTGAACGACGAGGCCAAGGGGTTCGGTATCCAGATCGTTGACGTCCGCATCCTGCGGGCCGACCTGCCCGAAGAAACCAGTCAGTCGATCTTTGCCCGGATGCGTTCGGAGCGCGAACGCGAGGCTGCCGAGGCCCGTGCCCAGGGCCAGGAGCAATCCCAGCAAATCCGCTCCCGCGCCGATCGCGAACGGACGGTGATTCTGGCCGATGCCCAGCGCGACGCTCAGAAGGCCCGAGGCGAGGGTGACAACCAGGCACTGCGCATCATCTCGGACGCCACGGCCCGGGATCCGCAGTTCTACGCCTTCTACCGGTCGCTGGAAGCCTACCGCAACGCCATGCACAGTGACGATACGACGCTGGTGCTGTCGCCGACCGGTGACTTCTTCCGGTACTTTGGCAGCATCACCGGGGCCGGGGCGCCGCCGGTATCGGTGCCTGCGGGCCAGTAGATCGGGCCATGCCGGTGGCCGGCGGTGGTCATGCCGCCGGCCCATCGCCGGCGTCCGGCATCTTTCCTTCCCAGGCCATGGCGGGAAGGATGGGAAGAGGGGGAAGAGGTGATGATCTCGACCGGCAACCCATCGGACGCCGACGGCGGGGATGATCTGCACACAAAGATGCATACCTACCTTGCCGGGAAGGCCTATATTGCGGTGCTGAAACATCAGCTGGTCCATGGAATGACCTCCGACCGGCGGCTGACCGATGTCTATGACGAGGCTTACCGGGAGGCCGCGGCGCTGGCCTGTCGGGAGCTTCCGGGTTCCCGGCCGTCGACGGACAAGGTCCATACCTATATCGTCGCGAAGGCCTATATCGCTGTCCTGAAGCATCAGCTCGCCAACCCGATGGACTCCGGCCGGCCGCTGCGGGACGTTTTTGACGAGGCATACCGTGAGGCGGCGGCGCTGGCGCGATGCGAACCTTTGGACCTCTTGGAGGTTGATCATCCCAAGCCGTCATCGCCTTGAACGCAACCGTTTCCGGTGTTCCCGGTTCCGCGCCGGCATCAGTCCGGCGCTTGTATCGGTGGCCGGGGGCGCGATATTCATCAGGGCATCCACTGCCATGCACCTGGACCCGAGACTTCAATCAGGACCTGAGCATCGGGATACCAACTCGGGACATCAACATCGGGACCTCAACAAGGTCAGGAGACTGCTTCCGTGACTCATCGTGATCGTTATTGCGCCGTTGTCTCCGCCGCCCTGTTAGCGTTTGGGGTGACGGTTGGCTCCGGTGCCATTGCCACCGCCCAGACCGAAGCTCCGGCGCCTCGGGCTGGGGCGCCGGCCCAGGGTTTTGCCGATCTGGCCGATCGCCTGCTGCCCGCCGTGGTCAACATCTCGACCACTCAGACCATCGCCCAACGCAAGGGCGGCCACGGCAACGCGCCCGAACTGCCGCAATTCCCGCCGGGTTCGCCTTTCGAAGATTTTTTCAAGGATTTCTTTGACCACCAGGGCAAGGAACCCAATGCCCCGCCCCGTCACGCCACGTCGCTTGGTTCGGGCTTCATCGTCGACGCCAAAAAGGGGTGGGTGGTCACCAATAACCACGTCATCCAGGACGCCGACGAGATCACCGTGATCCTGCACGATGACACCAACCTCAAGGCAGAGGTGGTGGGTCGCGACACCAAGACCGATATCGCCGTGCTCAAGGTCACCACCGATCACCCGCTGGTGGCGGTCCCGTTCGGGGACAGCGATAAGATCCGCGTCGGCGATTGGGTGCTGGCCATCGGCAATCCGTTCGGGCTGGGTGGCACCGTGACCGCCGGCATCCTGTCGGCCCGTGCCCGCGACATCAACGCCGGCCCTTATGACGACTTCCTGCAAACCGATGCCTCGATCAACCGCGGCAATTCGGGTGGCCCGATGTTCAACCTCAACGGTGAGGTGATCGGTATCAATACCGCGATCTTCTCTCCGTCCGGCGGTTCGGTCGGCATCGGTTTCGCCATTCCCTCCAATCTGGCCAAGCCGGTGGTCGCCCAGTTGGAGGATTTCGGGCACACCAAACGCGGCTGGCTTGGCGTGCGCATCCAGGGCGTGACCCCGGACATTGCCGAGAGTCTGGGCATGGCCAAGGCCCACGGTGCGCTGGTGGCATCGGTCACCCCCAACGGCCCGGCGGCGGCGGCGGGCATCCAGGCCGGCGACGTGGTGATTTCTTTCGACGGCAAGGAGGTGACCGAAATGCGGCGCCTGCCGCGGATCGTCGCCGATACGGCGATCAACAAGGTCGTGCCGGTGGTGGTGTGGCGCAAGGGCAAGCAGGTGACGGTCCAGGCCAAGGTCGGCGAATTGGAAGCAGCCGAGGAATCGGGTCTGCTGGCGTCGAACAATGAGGACGCTGCGCCCAAGGCCGGGGCGGAGACCAAGGACTTTGACGAGCTTGGACTTAAGGTTGCGACCCTGACCCCGGAACTGCGTCAGCAGTTCGAAATCAACGCCGATACCAAAGGCGTGGTGATCACTGAGGTTCAGGCCGTCGGTGCGGCCGCCGACAAGAGTGTCCGTCCGGGCGACGTTATCGTCGAGGTTGGTCAGCAGGAGGTGGCTGCGCCGGCCGATGTGGCGGCCAATATCGCCAAGGCCCGGGAGGAGGGCAGGAAGTCGGTGCTGATGCTGGTGGACCGTCAGGGCGATCTGCGTTTCGTGGCGCTGCCGGTGGCGGACAACAAGGGCAACAAGGACAAGACGCCGGATCAGGGTTCCGCCGGCAAGGATACCGGTAAGGATACCGGCAAGGAATGACCACGCAGTCGTGAGCGGCGGCGGGGCGGTGAGGGATGCCGTTTCCGCGCCGGTTTGGACCGGTTTGGTTAAGGGGCGGTGCCGGCAACGGTGCCGCCCTTTGATTGTTTTTCAGGGATGTTTTTCCCGGGTGAGACTGGCGGTCGGCGGAATCCTGTCGTCCCGTCGCTGACATCCCCGGGGACCGGGCGGGGCGGCGAAAAGACCCGAAAGAGAATTGCCGGCTTGTCTCGACCGGGCATCGCCATGCTATAAGGGACCCGGTGTGAAACGCCGCCTTGTCCCGGCCCCCATGTCCGTACGGTTTGCCATGCTCCGTCGCCTGATCGTTCCTTCGTTGCTCTCCGCCTTCCGCCTCTCCGTCGCAGCGGCGCTGCTGGTGGCCCCGCTGCTGGCGTTCGGGCTATCCGCCTGTTCGTCAGACAAGGACGAACTGCCCTATGTCGAGCGGTCGCCCGAGAAGATTTACGACGAGGCCACCAAGGCCATGGAGGATAAGAACTATAAGCAGGCGGCGAAGCTGTTCGACGAGGTCGAGCGTCAGCATCCTTATTCCCAGTGGGCGACCAAGGCGCAGTTGATGGCGGCCTTTGCCCATTATCAGGACCTTAAATATGACGACGCGATCGTCGCGCTTGACCGCTACATCCAACTTCATCCCGGCAGCGATCAGGTCTCTTATGCCTATTACCTCAAGGGACTGTGCTATTACGAGCAGATTGCCGATGTCGGTCGCGACCAGAAGATCACCCGGCAGGCGCTCGACGCGCTGAACGAGGTGGTCCGGCGCTTTCCCAGCACCGAATATGCCCGGGACGCCAAGCTGAAGATCGACCTGACCACCGACCATCTGGCGGGCAAGGAAATGGCCATTGGCCGTTTCTATATGGGTCAGCAAAACTATGCCGCGGCGATCGGCCGCTTCCGTACCGTGGTCGATACCTACCAGACCACCTCTCACACCGCCGAGGCCCTGCATCGGCTGGTGGAGTGTTACCTGTCCGTTGGTTTGCTCAGCGAGGCGCAACGGGCGGCGGCGATTCTCGGCCACAACTTTCCGGGTAGCGACTGGTACCAGGATAGTTACGCACTGTTGAGCAATGCCGGTGCGCCGCCGGAGGACAAGAGCCCGGCTGGCGATGACAAGGCGGCGGACAAGACGGTACCCCCGGGCGACACCAAGGGTGGTGGGTCGTTCTGGGACTCCCTGTTCTAAGTCCGTCAGGGGCGGGGAACACCCATGCTGGTGTCTCTGGCCATCCGCGACGTGGTGTTGATCGAGCGTCTGGCCCTGCCGTTTCGCCCCGGCCTCTGCGTTCTGACCGGAGAGACCGGGGCCGGCAAGTCGATTCTGCTGGATGCACTGGGTCTTGCCCTGGGGGCGCGCGGTGACAGCGGTCTGGTGCGGCGGGGTGTCGATCAGGCCGTGGTTACGGCCGAGTTTCAGCTTTCCGACGATCACCCGGTGTTCGCGATTCTGAGCGAACAGGGCCTGGACGGTGCCGACGGTCTGACCCTGCGCCGGGTGGTGACCGCAGATGGTCGTTCGCGGGCGTTTGTCAACGACCAGCCGATTGGGGTCGCCTTGCTGCGGCGGATCGGTGAGGAACTGGTGGAGGTTCATGGCCAGTTCGACAGCCATGGCCTGCTGGATCCGCGCACCCATGGCGGCGTCCTTGATGCCTATGCCGGGCTGGAAACCGAAGCCGCTCGAGTCGCGGCGGCTTGGCGGGCTTGGCGACAGGTCGAGCAGGCGCGAACCCGGGCGGAGTCGGAGATCGCGCGGGCGCGGGCCGAAGAAGAGTATTTGCGCCACGCCGCTGCCGCGTTGGAGGAGCTGGCGCCCGCTCCCGGAGAGGAGCAGTCGCTGGCCGAAACCCGCGCGGTGCTGATGCATCGGGAGCGGCTGATGGAGGCGATCAACGGTGCCGCCGCGGATCTTGGTGGCGAACGTGGCGCTGAACGGTCGCTGGCGAGCGCCTTGCGTCAGCTCGGCCGGGCCGCGGACAAGGCCGGTGGCCGGCTCGACGAGGCGCTGGCCGCCCTTGACCGGGCCGCCAGCGAGGTAACCGAGGCCGCGGCGCTGTTGAGCCGGGTCTCCGCCGATCTTGATGGCGGCGGCGGGAACCTGGATCAGGTGGAGGAGCGCCTGTTTGCCTTGCGCGCGGCGGCGCGCAAGCACGGGGTGGCGGTCGATGAACTGGCCGGGCTGCGGGAGACTCTGGTTCGACGGCTGGCGCTGATCGAGGACCAGGGCGACGAATTGTCCCGACTGGCGCGTGAGGCCGGGCACTGTCGCGCGGCTTACCTGGAGGCGGCACAGGGGTTGAGCGAGCGCCGCCGGGCCGCCGCCACCGGTCTCGACTCGGCGGTTGCCGAGGAACTGCCGCCGCTCAAGCTCGATCGCGCCCGCTTCGTCACGGTTATCGAGGGGCTTGCCGAGGACGACTGGGGCGCCTCGGGCGTCGACCGCATCACCTTCCGCATTTCGACCAACCCCGGGGCACCACCGGGGCCGCTCAACCGTATCGCCTCGGGTGGCGAACTGGCCCGGTTCATGCTGGCGTTGAAGGTGGTGCTGGCCCGCACCAGTACCGTGCCGACCCTGGTGTTTGACGAGGTCGATGCCGGCATCGGCGGTGCCGTTGCCGCCGCAGTCGGGGAACGCCTGGAACGTCTGGGTCGGGAGGTTCAGGTGCTGGTGGTCACCCACAGCCCCCAGGTTGCCGCCCGCGGCAGCGGTCATTTCCAGGTGCGCAAGGGCCAGCGCGGCGAGGCGGTGGTGACCGACGTGGTTGAACTGGACGGCGAAGATCGGCGTGAGGAAATCGCCCGGATGCTGTCTGGCGCACAGGTCACCCGCGAGGCCCGGGCCGCGGCAGCTCAGTTGATCAAAGGCAAGCTGCGATAATGGCCTCCAGGGGCAATGCCCCCTAGGCGCCAGGATACGACAGGTCGTTGAAATAAAACGATTTTGTGGTGCGCCCCGATGGCGCGTGTATCCGGTGGAGGGAGTATCCACCCAGAGAATTGTCGATTGCTCTGGTCGCTGACGAGCGTTTTGGCCGGGCAACTGGCTGGATCG
>PLTC01000223.1 GCA_003165295.1 Rhodospirillales bacterium
AGATCGATCTTGTTCAGCACTTCGACCAGCCGGGTGTCGGCCTCGGGGTCGATCTCCAGGTCCCGAAGGACGCCATGGACGTCGTCCCGCTGGGCCTGACTGTCGGGGTGCGCGAGGTCGCGGACGTGAAGGATGATGTCGGCGGCCGTGACCTCCTCAAGGGTGGCGCGAAAGGCCGCCACCAGCGCCGTCGGCAGGTCGGAAATGAACCCAACCGTGTCCGAGAGGATGACCTGCCGGCCCGAGGGCAGCGCCACCGCGCGCATGGTCGGGTCCAGGGTGGCGAACAGCAGGTCCTTGGCGAAGACCTCGGCGCCGGCCATCCGATTGAACAGGGTTGATTTTCCGGCATTGGTGTAGCCGACCAGGGCCACCACCGGATAGGGCACGCGCTCCCGGGCCCGCCGGTGCAGGGTGCGGGTACGCCGCACCTCGTCAAGGTCCTTGCGAATTCGAAGGATGCGGTCGCCGATCAACCGCCGGTCCAGTTCCAACTGCGATTCGCCGGGTCCGCCCAGAAAGCCGAAGCCGCCCCGCTGGCGCTCCAGATGGGTCCAGGAGCGAACCAGCCGCGACCGCTGATAGGTCAGCGCCGCCAGTTCAACCTGGAGTTGACCCTCGCGGGTGCGGGCGCGGGCGCCGAAAATCTCCAGGATCAGGCCGGTGCGATCAATGACCTTGGCCTTGGTCTGGCGTTCCAGGTTCCGCTGCTGCACCGGGGACAGGGCATGATTGAAGATGATCAGCGAGATATCGCCATCCGCCACCAGGCCGGCCAACCGCTCCACCGAGCCCGAGCCGAGGAAAGTCGACGGGTGCGGACGCGCCAGGGGAATGGCTTCGGCGTGGATCACCGTCAGGTCGATGGCGGCTGCCAGCGCCACCGCCTCTTCAAGCTGTGAGCCGGGACTCCGCCGGCCGGCGCCGGCGGCGGCGCGCAGCACCGGATGGATCACCGCGGCGCGGCCTGTGCCGGCGGCGGTGTCGTCCGGGTGGGGCATCACGCGCTCACTCGTGGTCCGGGTCCCTGGCCGGATCAAACAGCTGAATCGGGTGGGCCGGCATTACCGTCGAAATCGCGTGCTTGTAGACCAGTTGAGAGTGTGCGTCACGTCGCAAGAGCACCGAAAAATTATCAAACCAAGTAATAATTCCCTGAAGTTTGACGCCATTGACCAGAAACACCGTGACCGGTGTCTTGTTCTTGCGGACATAGTTCAGGAACACGTCCTGGACGTTTTGGGCTTTTTCGGACATGTCAGGAGAGCCCTTTCATTGGCTGTTCTTGGGGCCCGGCGTCGCGGCCCGGTTTGGTCCCTGGTCCGGTCTTTAGACCTGGGACGTGACGTTCCGAATAGTCGAAACGGATATGGTATCGGCAAGACGCGAGACCAAGTCGCAGAGGGAAAGACAGCTCTGGAAGCGAACCGCCGGCGGGTAGCGGCCGAAATCCTCGTCGATGGCGGTGCCCACCAGCACCGGCAGGCAGCCGGCGACATGGGCGCATTCCATGTCGATGTCGGCATCGCCGACAAACCAGCTCCCGATTGCCGGCAGCGACTCAAGGGTCAGACCCGCGGGCGCAAGCGCCAGAGAAACCGGGGCCAGCGCCGGCTTGTCGGCTTCGGCGTCGGTGGCCCCGACAATGTTGCCGAAATAGCCGGTCCAGGCCAGCGCCTCGGCCTCGCGGCGCAGGAAACGGCCGGTCTTGTTGCTCACCACCGCGAGGTAGATTCCCAGACCGTGCAGCGCCTTCAGCAGCGGCTCGGCGCCGGGCAGCGGTTGCAGGTGTTCCAGGTGGTGGGCCGAGAAGTGATCGAAATAAATGGTTCGGGCTTCTTCCCAGCGATCACCGAACAGCGGCGGAAAGCTTTCCCGCAGTGAGCGGCGGGCGCGCCTGCGGGTGTCGTCCTCGCTCCAGGCCGGCAAGCCCATGGCCTCGAAGGTGACGGTCAGGCTGGCATGGATGCAGCGCCAACTGTCCACCAGGGTATTGTCCCAGTCGAAAATGACGGCGCCGGGCAGTGTGGTGGGCAGGGTCACGGCCGGACTCCGCAAACCGTTTCCAGATAGACTTGGCGCAGGCGGCGGGTCAGGTTTCCGGGCCGGCCGGTTCCGACCGGCTGGCCGTCGATCCGGGTCACCGGCAGGGCGAAGGTGGTGGCGCTGGACAGGAAAGCCTCGGGCGCCGACCGGGCTTCGGCCACGGAAAACGGCCGGATCTCGGTGGCCACCCCAAGCTCTCCGGCGATCCGCAGCAGCGAGCGGCGGGTGACGCCGTCAAGGATCAGGTGATCGGCTGGCCGCGTTACCAGCACACCCGCGTCCGTGACGATCCAGGCGTTGCTGGAGCAGCCCTCGGTGACCAGACCGTCGGCATCGGTCATCCAGGCTTCGAACGCACCGGCCTCAACCGCCTGCTGTTTGCCCAGAACCTGGGGCAGCAGCGACACCGACTTGATGTCCCGTCGCAACCAGCGGATGTCAGGAATCGTGATGACGGCGACGCCGTCCGCGAGTTGGGTCGGAGAGCCGAAGCGCGCGACCCGGCGCACGGTCATCACCAGGGTCGGGCGCACCGGCGGCACCGGGAACCTGAAGTCGCGGGGGGCGGTGCCGCGGGTGATCTGAAGATAGACCAGTCCGGTTGTGACGCCGTTGCGGCGGACCAGTTCGCCCATGATCAGGGACAGGGCCGGCCGCGACATGGGCCAGGCGATCCGCAACTCGCCGAGAGAGCGGGCCAACCGGTCCATATGGCCGTCGACATCGACCAGTCGGCCGCCGACGATGGCCACCACCTCGTAAACGCCATCGGCGAATTGAAAGCCGCGATCCTCCACGGAAACCCGGGCCTGGGATAGGGGGAGGTAGCGGCCGTTGACGAAGGCCAGAGTCATGGGAAGCCAACCGGTAGGTCAGGGTGAGACGGCTTAGACGATCGATTCCGGGAATTCAAGGCGAACCGCCAGCCTCCCGGCAGCCATGCAGGATTGCCGGGGTTCAACCCAAACGGTGACGGGCCACAAATTCCGGCCGGTCGGATGGTCCGGTTTGCAATCAGGATAACGGCAGTATCCTCGCACCTATGGGGCTTTGCCCGTGGTCTCCCGGGGCCTTTGGCCCCGGAAGCGCGGCGCGGCGGCTTACTACTTGTGGATGACCAGGAAACCGCGCTTGGCGTTGGCGTCGGTGTCATCGGTGTTCATTGCGGCCCACAGGTCGGCGGCGCTGACCCAGACCGGCGGCAAGCGGTAGCGGGCCACGTCGAGCAGCAGGAAGCGGTCGGAGGTGGCATCGTAGGCGCCGAGTGGCGAATGGTGACCCTCGCCGTCTTCACCCACGAACTTGCGGTTGAAGTTGACGATGACCCGGGAATTGGGATCGGCCAGCGCCGCCGCGGCGATGGTGCGGAAGCCATCAAGGTCGAGCGGGCTGTCGGCATGATAGGCCGTGACCTGGACCCCGAAGGTCCCGATCACCCGGCCCAACTCGTCGAGCGTCAGGCCGCCAAGATGAACCACCTTGGGCGCCTTGATGGCCAGCACGGCGTCGGTGAAGATGTTGTCTTCGTCGAATCGGCGGTAGGGATAGATCGCCGGCGAGACCGGTGCCGGCACATCCAGGGAATTGAGCACCGTTACCGCCGAGGCGATGCCGCAATAGGTTTGGTCGACCTGAGATTCGAAATGCTGCATCAGCTTCCAGAACCCGGCCTTGGCCTTGGCCTGGTCGAAGATTTGCTCTGCCGCCGGATCATCGACGGAAAGGGCGCCGGCGGCGGCTGCCGGCGGGACCGCGAGCCCGCCCAGCGCGAAACACAGACAGAGACAGAGGCCGAAGCGATAAGAAACGGACATTGGGATGGCTCTCCGAAAAGGGTGGGAACGAGGCACGCTAAAACGCCTGCCGGGCCTGTAACAGGGAAGTAACGGTCCGGGACAAGGCGTCCAGGGCCTGCGGGATGTCCTCACCCTGATAAAGGGTGAGCGGAATCAGGTAATCGGCGCACATGCAAATGGTAATGGGATTGGTCGGGCGGCCGAGCAGGGCCAGGAACGTGACGTCGGGGACCTGCGCATTGGCATCAAGTATGGCCTCCAGCAGCCGATCGGTGACCACGAGACGGAGCCTCCAACGGAAAGGAGCGCGAGCCGTGGAACGCGCGTGTCGAAGACGGCAGGCTCGGGACCGGCGGTTGACGATGCCGGGCAGAGTGCTCTTGTCGTGGCCGGAGGTCAACGGGGTGCAACAGGTCCCGTAACGAGAAGCATCGTAACGAACGGATCCGGCGGCTTCGTGCTTCGGGCGGTCAACGGGTCGGGGGTCGGGTGCATCACCGCGGGCGCCGATTCGCGTCGCCGACGCTGGCGGCGCCGCGGGTGACGCTCGATATTTCGTCCAGCCCGCTTTGCCTGTTCTTTTCGATCGGGATTGGGCATGGTGCTGACGGTTTTCGGCGGGACTCCGGCGGTGTTCCGGGGCCGCGTTGTCAGGGAGGTCGTCTTGTCCACCGCAACAATCCGGCCCGGCTGGGCGCAGCGCCGGCTGGGGCCGGTGCTGAAGGTCGTGCTCGCGGCGCTGTTCCGGTTGCTTTACCGGGTCGAGGTTCACGGTCTCGAGAATTACCGGACGGCGGGGGAGCGGGCCATTGTGGTCGCCAACCACGTTTCGCTGCTGGATGCGCCGCTGCTGGCGACCTTTTTGCCCGGCCGACCCAGCCTCGCGGTGGTCGAGGCGATGGAACGCTGCCGGTGGTTGCGGCCCTGGCTGCTGCTGGTCGATGCCTTCCGCATCGACCCGCTCAGCCCGCTGGCCATGATCGCGGTGGTGCGGGCGCTCAGGCGCGGCGGCCGGTGCCTGATGTTTCCCGAGGGCCGGATCAGCGTCACCGGCGGCCTGATGAAGGTCTATGACGGCCCGGCGGTGGTGGCCTGCCGGTCGCGCTCGCCGGTGCTGCCGGTGTGGATCGAGGGTGCCGAGGCGCTGCCGTTTTCCCGGTCCCGGGGAAAGGTGCCGGTGCGCTGGTTTCCCCGCATTGTCATCCATATCGGGCCGGCGCAGCGGATTGAGTTGCCCCGGGGGCTCGGTGGCCGCCGCCGGCGGCAACTGGCGGGCGAAAAGCTTTATGACCTGATGACCGAGACGGCGTTCCGGGCCGAAAATCTGGACCGGACCCTGTTCGAGGCGATCCTGGACGCCCGGGCGCGCTACGGCGGCGCCCGCCCGGTGTTCGAGGACATGGAGCGCACGCCGATCAGCTACGACCGGCTGGTGCTGGCCTCGATGGTGCTGGGACCGCGGCTGGCCCGAGTCGCGCCGCCGGGGGCGGTGGTGGGGGTGCTGATGCCCAACGCGGTGGGGACCGCGGTGGTGTTCACCGCACTCCAGGCAATCGGCCGGGTTCCGGCGATGCTCAATTTCACCGTCGGCCCGACCCAGGCGGCCCAGGCCTGCCGGGCCGCCGACCTGAAACTGGTGGTGACGGCCCGCCGCTTCATCACGGTGGCGCGGCTTGAGGCGCTGGCGGCGGCGCTGGCCGGAGTGGCCGAGGTGCTGTACCTGGAAGACGTTCGCGCCAGCCTGACCACCGCCGAGCGGCTGGCCGGGGTCTGGCGGGCGCGCCGGGCGCGCGCCTGGCACCGGCGGCAGCGGGGAACGCCGCGGGCGCCGGCGGTGATTCTGTTCACCTCGGGCTCGGAAAACCTGCCCAAAGGGGTGGCGCTGAGCCATGGCAATCTGATCGCCAATTGCCGGCAGCTCAAGGCCCGGGTCGATTTCAGCCCGTCGGACGTGCTGTTCAACGCCTTGCCGGTGTTCCATTCCTTTGGCCTGACCGGCGGGCTGGCGCTGCCGCTGCTGTCCGGCTTCAAGTGCTTCCTTTATCCCTCGCCGCTGCACTACAAGGCGGTCCCGGAGGCGGTCTATGCCTGCGACGCCACCATGATGTTCGGGACCGACACCTTTCTCAATGCTTACGGCCGCGTGGCCCATCCTTACGACTTCCGTTCGGTCCGCTACATCTTTGCCGGGGCCGAAAAGCTGCGCGAGGAAACCCGGCGGCTGTGGGCCGACCGGTTCGGGGTGCGGGTGCTGGAGGGCTACGGCGCCACCGAGACCGGGCCGGTGCTGGCGGTCAACACCCCGATGTTTGCCAGTCCGGGCACGGTCGGGCGGCTGCTGCCGGGCATTCGCCATCGTCTGGAGCCGGTGGACGGGATTACCGAGGGCGGCCGGCTGCTGGTCTCCGGTCCCAACATCATGCTCGGCTACCTCAAGGCCGACGGTTCGGGGGTGCTGGAGGCGCCCCCCGATGGCTGGCACGACACCGGCGATATCGGGGCGATGGACGAGCATGGCTTCGTGCGCATCGTCGGCCGGCTCAAGCGTTTTGCCAAGGTTGCGGGCGAAATGGTGTCGCTGGGGGCGGCCGAAGCCCTGGTGTTGTCCCTGTGGCCCGAGGAGCGTCATGCGGTGGTCGCCGCGCCCGACAACCGCAAGGGCGAACAGTTGGTGCTGGTCACCGAGCATCGTGGGGCGGAACGAACCGCCATTGCCGAACAGGCGCACCGCCTGGGGGTTTCGGAACTGCTGGTGCCGCGGACGGTGATGGTGCTTGACGAGGTGCCGATTTTCGGTACCGGAAAGGTCGATTATGTCCGAATTCAGGCGATGGTCGCCGAACGCCGGAGCGGACGGCGGGCAGCGTGAATTAACCCTTTCCGCCGCCTGATAAAGGACATAAAATTCAATCTGCTGTGGGCTTCCCCGGCGGTGACGCCCCGAACGGCCCAGGTGTGGCAGCCACTCCCAGGTGAGGAAAAGAGTCAATGAACGTCGCGGAAATTTTGCGTGCCAAGGGCGCCGGCGTGATTACCATCGTCCAGACCGAAACCATCGAGACCGCGGCCAAAGTCTTAAAGGAGAAGAAATTTGGATCCCTCGCGGTTCGTGACCGTTCGGGCAAGCTGGCCGGAATCATCACCGAGCGCGACATCATCCGTGGCATTGCCGACCGGGGCGTGGCCAGCCTGTCCTACAAGGTCGAGGACATGATGACCCGCGAGGTCAAGACCTGCAAGACCACCGACTCGCTGAAGGACGTGATCCGGTTGATGGCCATGCGTCGGGTCCGCCATGTGCCGGTGGTCGAAAACGGCGAATTGCTGGGCATCATCAGCTCGACCGACGTGGTCCGGTTCCGCCTGGAGGAACAGGCCAGCGACCTGGCGGTGCTGCGCGACGTGACCCGGAGTCGCTGACCCACCGGGCCGGCCCCGTGGGTGTGGGAGTGCGGGCCGTTCGCCCGCCTCTTGCTGATGCCGGAATCAGGGATCGGCGCCCCGGCCCCGCAATCTGAGGGTGATCCCCCATGCCCAAGCCAATTTTCCTCCATGGCCTGGAAATCAAGGGTTTCCGCCCCTTCGCACATCTGACCCTGCCCGAGCTGTCGCGGGTCAATCTGATCGTCGGAAAGAACAGTTGCGGTAAGACCTCGTTGCTGGAGGCGATCCAGCTTTTTGTCGCCGAAGGGGCTGTTTTTAATATTCGTGATCTGCTTTCTTCGAGGAATGAGATTTCGGCTGAGCGCAGAGGCGAAGCCGAGGCGGGCCAGATGATCGGAGATAATCTGGCCTACGAAGCGTTGTTCTTTGGGCGGCCCGACCTGGATCTCGAACGACCGGAATTGTCGATCGCATCGCTCGGTCCTGATGCTACGATTCTGCATGTTGCCTATTGCCGTTTTATTGAGAAAATCGAAGATAGTGACGGACAGGCCAGACGAAGAATAATCATCGTTGAGAGAGAAGACGCCGCGGAGGGATCTCCTGCCGCCCTTCAGGTCAAAGTTGGGGATCGGGAGCGACTGGTTCCGATTGAAATTGTTGACCGTTCTCGACGGGTTAGTCGCCGTGACCTGGATTCGCCTTTTCCTTTCCAATATGTACCGGCAGATGGCTTGTCATCCAACGATATTGCCCGTGGTTGGGACAAGGTTACGTTGACTGCTGAAGAAGGTATTATCTACAGTGCGCTGAGGCTTGTTTCGGCTGATATCGAGCGTGTGGCTTTTGTCGCCGATACCCGCACGCCGTACAATCGATATGGCATGACCAAGGTCAGCGGACAGTCCAAGCCGATACCTTTGCGCAGCCTTGGCGAGGGGGTCAACCATCTGCTCGGGATCGCGGTTTCCCTGATCGCCGCCCGGGACGGACTTCTCCTGGTCGATGAGATCGAGAACGGCCTTCATTATTCGGTGATGACCCGGATGTGGAAGCTGATTCTGGATCAGAGCCGCGCGCTCAACGTTCAGGTGTTCGCGGCAACCCACAGCCTGGATTGCATCCGGGGCTTTCAGGCGGCGACCGCGGAACTGGGCTTCGGCGACGCGCGGCTGATCCGGCTGGAGGGCAAATCCGGGAATATCGAAGGCGTCTCCTTCGATCCGGCGGAATTGCGCATCGTCACCGAAGAGGATATCGAGGTGCGATGAATAAAAACAAGTCTTCGATATTGCTGGTGGAGGGGCCTGACGACCAGCATGTGGTCTGGACTCTTTTGCGGCATCATAAAGTAGCGGAGAATTTCGAGGTTCGGGACAAAGGCGGGATCGATCAACTGCTCGAAACCGTGCCGGTGCAATTGAAAGGGAGCGAACTGCGGCGGCTCGGGATCATGGTCGATGCCGATGAAAATCTCGCCGGACGCTGGCAAAGCCTTACCGTCCTGCTCGGCAAGGCCGGATACCCGGAACTTCCCGGTGTGCCCGAGGGTGCAGGGACCATCGTCGAGCACGAAGGCAAGCCAAAAATTGGCATCTGGTTGATGCCGGACAACCGAACCTCCGGGATGATCGAGGATTTCATTCAATTCCTGGTGCCGGCCGGTGATCCCCTGATCGACCACGCCCGCCGTTGCGTCAAGGGCATTGGGGATTCGCACCGGCGGTTTCGCCCGTCTTATCTCTCGAAGGCGGAAATCCACACCTGGCTGGCTTGGCAGGACCATCCCGGGACGCCGATGGGGCAGGCGATCACCAGGAAGTATCTGGATGCCGATTGCCGGCACGCCGCCGGGTTCATCGCCTGGATCAGGCGTCTGTTCGGCGATTGATGGCGCGCATCACCCGAGCGCCGGGGGCCTTGTTCATGCTTCCTGATCTTACACGGCTGATTCTCACCGGATCTTATCGGAGGCTCTTCCTGGATTCCGGGGTGGCGTAAAAATTATATTTTTCAGTATGTTAGAGCGTTATTGGCTAACTGGCTCCTTCCTGGGAGCGCGGGCGTCTCGCCCGTATGCGGTCGGGGCGGCCGCGCATCCCGGATGCCATGTAACTTAGATGACGCGATCCACTAGCCCAATGCGAGCAAGGCCAGCAAAATCAACAGGATCAAAAACTGGCCGGCCAGTTCCTGCTTGGCCGTGGACCAAGTGGCGATGTGGGGCAGATGGGGATGGAAGGAAGAATGGACGGTCATGATCGCGACTCCTGCCCATTTGCAAGGATGGGCTCTTGCAAGGACGGGCGATTGCAGGTACCGAGGCAAGGACATATATGAGATTTATCCTCCTCAAGACAGGTTGGGAGTCCCGGGGCCGGGGTCAAGCGATCACGGCGGGCAATCGGTGATCCGGGCGTCGGTGGTGGTTATGGGGGGGGGAGGCTGGCGCCGGAGGTCGCGGGACAAAGGGGGGGAGACGGTTCGATGCGGGTGGTGTTCTTTTCGGGTTCCGGGCTCAGTGCCGATTCGGGGATTCCGACCTTTCGGGGTCGAAGCGGGCTTTATGCCAACATCGACCCGGTGGAGGTGCTGTCCGATCGGACCTTCCGCCGTGACCCCGGGCAGGTGCATGCTTTCCTGGACGGCTTTCGGGAGTCGCTGAAGGCTTATGCGCCCAATCCCGCCCATGCCCTGATCCGCCGGTGGCAGCAACGGCATCCCGAGACCATGGTGATTACGATGAACATCGACGACATGCTGGAGCGCGCCGGCTGCGTGGACGTGGTCCACCTCCATGGCGAGGTCCGGCGCATGGAGTCCGTGGGCGAACCCGGACTGCTGGTGGATATCGGCTATCGCCGCTACTGGTCCGGCGACGTCGGGCAGGAACCCTCGGCGGTGATCGAGATCAGGGGCAACCGCCATGACGTTTCGGGCTACCAGTTCCGGTGCCCGCTCACCCGGTCGCTGTTCCGCCCCGACGTGGTGCTGTTCGGCGAGCTTGCGCCGAAATACCAGACGCTGTGGTCGGTCCTGAACGACCTTACCGAAGACGACGTGTTCGTTTCGATCGGGGCCTCGGGACAGGTGATTCCGGTCGGGCGCATCTCCACGATGCTGCCCTGCTTCAAGATTCTTAATAACCTGGAATGGGTCGCGGAGGCTTCGAACGGCGACTGGGACAAGGAAATCCTGGCACCGGCGGCGGGTGCCGCCGATGAGATTGAGGCTCTGCTCGAACAACGACTCGAGGCCGGCCGGAGACGGTAAGGATGGGAAAGCGCGGCGGGGCGATCGCCTTACGCCGCGTGGCTGGCCTCGGTCTGGGTGAGCAGGGCATAAAGGGCGTCGGCGCTGGTCGAGCCCCGCAGCTTTTCACACACCGCGTTGTCCCGGAGCAACCGGGACACCCGGGCCAGAGCCTTGAGATGATCGGCGCCGGCCTGTTCCGGCGCCAGCAACAGAAACATCAAATCCACCGGCTGTTCGTCGATGGCATCGAAGTCGATCGGCCGCTCCAGCCGGGCGAACAGGCCATAGACGCGGTCCAGGCTCGCCAGCTTCCCGTGGGGAATGGCGATACCCTGACCGACGCCGGTGGTTCCCAGCCGCTCCCTCTCGAGCAACACGTCGAAGATCATTCGCTCGTGCTGCCCGGTGAGTTCCGAGGCCTTGCGCGCCAACTCCTGCAGGGCCTGCTTCTTGTTGCTGGCCCGAAGGTTCGCGATGATGCTGGCAGGCGTGATCAATTCAATCATGATGGACTGACATGGTTGACCGGTCCGGGACCATGGGCTCAGGCGCCCGGTTCGGCGCTGCCCTTGGGATCCACCCAGCCGACGTGACCGTCGGCGCGGCGGTAGACCATGTTGAGGCCGCCGTGGCCCCGATTTCGGAACAGCATCGCCGGAAGTTCGGCCAACTCCATGCGCATGACCGCTTCGCTGACGGTCAGAGTCGCGATGGAGGTGGTCATTTCGGCGATGACCACCGGCTGGTGGCTCTCGGCCGCCCCGTCGCCCTGGCCGTCGTGGGTGTGATCCTCGGCCTCGGCCTGGAGGATGTACTTCTTGGCGGCAAGGGCGTCGCCGGACGCTTCGCTGGCGCTGTGATGGTCCTTGAGCCGGCTTTTGTAGCGGCGCAGGCGCTTGGCGATCTTGTCGCAGGCGGTGTCGAACGCAGGGTAGGGCGCGTCGGCCTCGCCAATGCTCTGAACCAGGATACCGCGCCCGACATGGACGGAAATATCGGCCCGGAAGAGGTGGGCTTCCCGGGAGAAGACCACGTTCGCCTCGATCGGCCGGCCGAAATACTTGCCGACCACGCCGTTGAGAGACTCGGCGACATGAGCGCGCAAGGCATCCCCGACGTCAAGCTGCTTGCCTTTAACGGATAGGTGCATGTGTGACTTTGTCCGGACTAAGTGATCCGCCGGGTG
The DNA here is from genome assembly GCA_003165295.1 of Rhodospirillales bacterium. GTDB lineage: Bacteria > Pseudomonadota > Alphaproteobacteria > Azospirillales > Azospirillaceae > BOG-933. Next base: position 11,668 of record PLTC01000223.1, read on the forward strand.
TTGGAGAAACGACGCGGCACCCGGGACGGACCAGAAAAATAGTAGCGCGCGCCGCCAATTGTCAAGAAACACCCAGGCCCGACCGGGACCCCGGGTTCCCGCCCTGCTTCGACTGTACAACCCTGCGTCTGCCCCGATCCGGTCACAGCGTCCACCCCGGTTCGCCGTTGATCGCCCAACCAAAACCACTCGACTGGCCTCCGGCTGGTCGAATCCGGTCGATCAAAAACGAAGAGACTTTTCACGACGCCGCTGTACCGATGACGGAATCCGCATGGCCTCGCGGTATTTGGCTACTGTTCGCCGGGCAATGTCAATGCCGTCGTCGCGCAAGACGTCAACAATCCGATCGTCCGAGAGCACGGTCCCGGCGGTTTCCTGGTCGATCAAGGCCTTGATGCGGAATCGGACCGCTTCGGCGGAGTGGTCGGCCTGACCGTCGGCCCCGGAAATCGAGGAGGTGAAGAAGTATTTCAGCTCAAACAGCCCGCGCGGCGTCACCATGAACTTGTTGCTGGTGACCCGGCTGACCGTCGATTCGTGCATGCCGATGGCCTCGGCGATGTCGCGCAGGATCAGCGGCCTGAGGAATTGAACCCCGTGGAGGAAGAAGGCGTCCTGCTGCCGGACGATCTCGGTGGCCACCTTGAGGATGGTGGTTGCCCGCTGGTGCAGGGACTTGACCAGCCAGTTGGCCGAATTCATGCGCTCGGTCAGATAGTCGCGCTCCGCCTTGTGGCGCAACCCGCCGCTGATTCGGGTAAAGTAACGCTGGTTGACCAGCACCCGGGGCAGGGTGTCGGGGTTCAACTCCACGAACCAGCCGCCGCCGGCCTGGGCGCGCATCAGGATATCGGGGGTGACGGGCTGGGCCGGGGCATGGTCGAAGGCCAGCGCCGGCTTGGGATTGAGCTTCTTGATCTCGCCCAGCATGTCCGAGATGTCCTCGGCATCGACGCCGCAGACCTTGATCAAAGCCGGTAGGTTGCGCGCCGCGAGCAGGTCCAGATGGTCGAGCAGCGCCTGCATCGCCGGGTCGAGTCGGTCCAGCTCGCGAAGCTGGAGGGCCAGGCATTCCTTCAGCGAGCGGGCGAAGATGCCGGTGGGGTCGAATCGCTGGAGCACCGCCAGCACCCGTTCGACCCGGGCCGGATCGCAACCGAACTGGGCCGCGACCTCGCCAAGATCGGCGGTGAGGTAGCCGGCATCGTCCAGCAGATCGATCAGCGCCGCCCCGATCAGGCGGTCGGCAGGGTCGGAGAGGTCGACATTCAACTGCCCATGGAGGTGGTCGCGCAGGCTGAGGTCGCCCGGCAAGGTCTGCTCCAGATTGGGCTCGCCGTCGTCGAAGCCGGTGTGGCCGCCGCCGTTGGACCACTGGCCCAGCGTTTCGCCATCGCCAAGCCCGTTCTCGGCGGCGCTGCCATTGGTCCAGACATTCTCGAAGTCGGTGTCCAGCGGGCCTTCGGCAGCGCCGGGCAGGGTTTCGGCCGAGGTCAGCTCCACGGTGTCGCGCGGTGGCGGATCGAAGGGGGCGGGTGCCGTGGACTGACCGTCATCCCCCGCCGGCCGGTCAAAGCCGTCGCCCTCGCCCTCACTCTCGCCGCTGCCGCCGGGACCGTCCATCCGGTCCAGCAGCGGGTTCTGTTCGATCTCGCGATCGATGTATTCAATCAATTCCAAATTCGAAAGTTGCAGCAGCTTGATCGCCTGCTGCAACTGCGGCGTCATAACAAGGGTCTGAGACTGTCGTAAATCAAGGCGTTGCGAAAGCGTCATGGTGGATACGTTGCCTATGGGAGGCGCTTACAGGCTGAAACGCTCGCCCAGGTAGACTCTTCGGACATCCTCATGGACCACGATGTCCGCGGGCGCGCCCGCCATTAATACCACACCTTCATGCATGATGTATGCCCGGTCGACGATGTCGAGGGTTTCCCGGACGTTGTGATCGGTGATCAGAACGCCGATGCCCCGGTCGCGCAGATGGCTGATCAGTTCCCGGATCTCATTGACCGCGATGGGATCGATGCCGGCCAGCGGTTCGTCCAGCAAGATGAAGTGGGGCTGGGTGGCAAGCGCCCGCGAGATTTCGACGCGGCGGCGTTCACCGCCGGAAAGCGCCAGCGCCGGTGCCCGACGCAGGTGGGTGATGGAGAATTCGGCGAGCAACTCGTCGAGCATGGCCTCACGGGCGTCGCGGTTCTTTTCCACCACTTCCAGCACGGCGCGGATGTTGTTTTCCACACTCAGGCCCCGGAAGATCGACGCCTCCTGGGGCAGATAGCCGATGCCGAGCCGTGCCCGCCGGTACATGGGCAGCGCCGTGATGTCCTGGCCATCCAGGACAATGGTCCCGTAGTCCGCCGAGATCAGGCCGGTGATCATATAAAAACAGGTCGTCTTGCCGGCGCCGTTGGGGCCGAGCAGGCCAACGGCCTCGCCCCGCTGGACCGAGACGCTGACGCCACGGACCACCGGGCGTTGCTTGAAGCTCTTGCCCAGATTATGCGCAACCAGTCCGGTGGTGAGGTGCAGGGGCACCGACCCGTCGGTCCCGGCAGGCAAACCCGGGCCTGGACCGGGTGACGGATCCAGGGTGGGGGTGAGGCGGTGGGCCATGCTCTCTTCCGGTCTCCCCTGGCAAGGTGGTGGGGCTCAATAGGTGGTCGAGGGGGTGTTCGGAGCCTTGGGCGGGACGGGTGCGGGGGGGGCCGTCGAGGCCGCGGCCGGGGCCACCGGTGCCGGTTGGGGGGCCGCCGGCGGGGTTGTGGCGGCCGTGGGTGTGCTGGTTTTGCCGGCCTTGCCGCCCTTGGCGTCCGTCCCCGGCTTCTGAGTCTGGTTCTGGTCGGTTTGCTGGGGCGTCAGCAGACCCTCGACCCGCCGGCCACCGCTCAGCACCCGGTTGACGTGGGTCTTCATATTCATTTCGGCGGCGTCACCGTTGACCTGATCGTCGCCACGGGTGATCTTGACGTCGCCGATCAGCACCGCTACGTCGGTGCTGATCGAGTACATCACGCGGTCGCACAGCGCCACATCGGTCGGGGTGGTGATCAGCACGTTGCCGATGCCGTCGAGTCGCTCCATCACCAGATTGCCGTTGGCGTCTTCCTTGAACTGGGCAACCAGGGTGTCGGCACGCATCCGGTTCAGGTTGCGCACCGCGATCGCATCGCCGCGGGCCACCGCAAGCTTGGTGTTGTCATAGTATTCCAGGCTGTCGCGGGCCGTCACCACGTCGCTTTGCGTCACCAGCTTGAGGCCGGCGCCGGTCATGACCCCGAGCTGCCGGTCGGTATCGTAGACGCCATGTTCACCGAAAACCTGCTGGGACGGCGAGACCACATGAACATTGCCCTCGGCGGTCATGCGGTAGACGTTGGTCCCCTTGTCCTTGGTTTCGCGGTAATAGGCGGTGAGGACATCGGCATAGACCGTGGTGGTGCCGCGAACGGCACTGGCATTGCCCCGGGCCACGTAAGCCTTTTCATCCTGATGCCACTCGATGGCGTTGTCGGCCTGGACGTCCACCGGCAACTTGTTGGAGCCGGCGCCGCCGGGCAGGCTGGTGGCGCTGCCGGGGCCGCCCGGCGTCGCAGGCCCGGCGGCGGCTCCGGCTGGTGCGCCGGCGCCGTTCCTGGGGGGCTTTGCCGGCTTGCCGGCCGCCGTGGCCGGAGTGGCGGCGGCGGGCGCCGGGGTCGCAGGGGTGCCCTGGGTTTCGGCACGGGCATTGGCGGCCACCAGCAACAACAGGACCGCTGCGAAGACGGCGGCCTGCGCGACGGGCGGGCGGTGGGGGGCGGGTGACGCGGTCATCATCTCTCGGTTCCCTTACCGGTGGTCTGGTCCTTGTCGGCCCCGTGGTTTCCGGCCCCGTGGTCTCCGGCCGGGTGATCCTTGGTCGGGTGGTTCCTGGCCGTGTCGTGGTTGGCGACGGGGTTGGGGGGTGGGGCCGTGGGCGTGGTCTTGGCGGCGGCACCGGTGCCGTTGAGCATCGTGGCGCTTCCCGAATGGGTAAAGGTCACGGTCTTGCCGTGGTCCACGGCGACGAAGCCGTCGGCGTGGATTTCCCCCGAGGGACCCTGGCCCACGATCTTGTGGTCACCCCAGGCGTTCCCGGACTTGGTGTCGATTTCGGCCTCGTCGGTGACGAACTCGAAACCGTCATCGCGCAGGAAATGGACCTTGTCCAGCATCAACAGCCGACCGTCGTCCTGGTTGTACCGGCCGCGATCGGAGGTGACGGTCAGCCAGCTGCCGTTGGTCTGGGTCATCTCCGCTTCGGGAGCCACCAGATCCACCAGATTGGTCTGGCCCGGCACCTCCAGCGCGCTTTTGGCGGTCATGGAAAACGGCCGGTCCTGGCGATCATGGCTGAAGTAGCGGGCATTGATCATGGCGGTCTGGGACTTGTCGATCTTGCCGGCGTTCCGCTGGGCGTCGCGCAGGTACGGCCAGACCGCGATCAGGGCGATCATCACCAGGGACAGCAAGGGCAGTCCGACCTTGAGGCCGATCACCAGCCGGCTGTAGTGCCGGCTGATCACCCGGGAGGCGCCGTGGCCGCGACCGCGGCGCATCCAGTTGGGCATCACCGACCGGCGTCCGGACCGGGGCGCGGCAGCCGGCCCCGGGGACTCGTGGGGTTCCCGGGACTCTGTGGAGTCCTTGGGTTCCTGGGGTGCGGGCAGGACCATGGATCACGCCACTCCCGAGCGCAAACAATCGTGGATGTGAATGATTCCCACCGGCTGGCCGCCGTCGGTGACGAACAGGCTGGTGATCGACAGCTCGTTCATCTGTCCGATGGCTTCGGCCACCAGAGCATTGGGACGGATCGTCTTCGGCCGGCAGGTCATCACCGCGCCGGCGTCGGCCGCCAGCAGGCCGGGATTCATGTGCCGGCGCAGGTCGCCGTCGGTAATCACCCCGGCCAGACAGCCGTCATCGCCGACGATCCCGACACAGCCCAGGCGTTTGGCGGTGATGACCAGGATGACCTCGGCCATCACGTCGCGAATGTGGGCCAGCGGCAGGTCGCCACCGGCCCGCATGATGTCCGAAACCTTGAGCAGCGTCCGTCCCAACTGGCCGCCGGGGTGCAGTTGGTGGAAGTCGGCGGCGGAAAAGCCGCGGCGTTCGAGGAGGGCGATGGCCAGCGCGTCGCCCAGGCCAAGCATCATGGTGGTCGAGGTGGTCGGCGCCAGCCCCAGCGGGCAGGCTTCGGGGGCGGTGGGCAGCAGCAGCAGGACATCGGCCTGTTCGGCCAGCGTCGAGCCGGCGTTGCGGGTCACCGCAATCAGCGGAATCCGAAAGCGCCGGGTGTAGGCGACGATATCGCTGAGTTCGCTGGTTTCGCCGGAATTGGACAGGGCGATCACCCCGTCATTGCGGGCGATCATGCCCAGGTCGCCGTGGCTGGCCTCCCCCGGATGGACGTAAAGCGCCGGGGTGCCGGTCGAGGACAGGGTGGCGGCGATTTTGCGGGCGATATGGCCGCTTTTGCCCATGCCCGTCACCACCACCCGGCCACGCCCCTCGCCGCAGCGCAGAATCAGCTCCACGGCCCGGTCAAAATCCCCGGCCATCGGCCCTTCCAGCCGCGCCGCCAGCGCCTCAAGCGCCGCCGCCTCGGTGCGCACTAACTCCGCCGGCGCAGGCGTTGCCCGCTTCACGCCGCCGGCTTTCTCGTTGATTGGTTTCGCTTCGCTCATCGGTACCTGATGTTATCAGCTTCCCTGGAGTCCACGCGCCCCATCCCGCCTCGTACAATAGACAGGGAGAGGTCCATCCCCGTGAAGCGCAACTCACTCGTTCTCACCGCCGTTCTGGCCATCCTGGCCATCTTTGCCTGGGCCGGCTGGGCCAACTGGCAATACCGCAAGCAGGCAGCCGAGCGCCGCCTTGCCTCGAACCCGCAGGTCGAGCTCATCCCCAGCTCTCCCGGCGACGTTCCGCAACTCGTCTCCCCGCTCCTCGGCAAGCCCGCCCCCGACTTCGCTCTCGAAGACCTCGCCGGCAAAAAAGTCTCCCTTTCCAGCTATCGCGGCAAAGCCGTCCTCATCAACTTCTGGGCCACCTGGTGCGGCCCCTGCAAAATCGAGACCCCCTGGCTCATCGACCTGCGCAATCAATACGCCGCGCAGGGCTTTGAGATCCTCGGCGTGTCGGCAGATGATATCGACCGCGACAACCCCAAGCTGTTCGCCAGCGAAAAGAACGACATCGCCAAATTCGTCGATCAGGAAAAAATGCCCTACCCTGTCCTGATTGAAGGCGACAAGGTCAGCAAGCCCTACGGCGGCCTTGACTCGCTCCCCATGTCCTTCTTTGTCGATCGCAAAGGAACCGTCGTCGCCGTGCAGCTCGGCCTCACCTCCGCCAGCGACATTGAAGCCAACATCCGCAAGTCCCTGGCCGCGGCCAACTAGCCCGCCCCGGCCGCGACCCTTACAGCAATCGGAGAAATGTTCTATCCTCCCCTTGCCATGAACTTCAAATTCCGCACCCTCCTCAATCTGCTGGCGCTCGCCGCCCTTCTCTCGTCTGTCTCCACCGCCCCTGCGCAAACCCCAGCCTCCAAGCCCACCGTCGCCGAGGCCCTCGCCTTCATTGACAGCGCCGAGCAGGAGCTCAACGGGATCGAGATCGACGTCGCCCGCGCCCAATGGGTCGAGGAAACCTACATCACCGACGACACCGTCGCCCTCGTCGCCGAGGCCAGCGACCGCATGATCGCCCGCCAGACTGAGCTCATCAACCAGGCCCGCCGCTTTGAAGGCCTCGCCCTGCCGCCCGACGCCGCGCGCAAGCTGCTGCTGCTCAAGCTCAGCATCGGCCTCCCCGCGCCCTCCGATCCCAAACTCCGCGCCGAAGAAACCCAGAAGGCCGCCGAGCTCGACGCCGCCTACGGCAAAGGCCGCTACTGCCCTGACTCCAATCCCGACAACTGCCTCGGCATCGACGAGGTCGGCGTCAAGATGGCCAACAGCCGCGACCCGCAAGAACTCACCGCCCTCTGGTCCGGCTGGCACGCCGTAGGCAAGCCCATGCGCAACGACTACGCCCGCCTCGCCGAGCTTTCCAATCAGGGTGCCCGCGAACTCGGCTTTGCCGACACCGGCTCCCTCTGGCGCTCCCAATACGACATGACGCCCGAGCAATTCCAATCCGAGATCGAGCGCCTCTGGACGCAGGTCCAACCCCTCTACCGCGAACTCCACACCTACGTCCGCCGCAAGCTCATTGAGAANNCCATGCCCGTCACCACCACCCGGCCGGTGACGGCGGCAAGACAGCCCAGCGCCTCGGCGATGGCCCCATCCAGGCTGCCGGCCAGCCGGACCAGCGCCTCGGCCTCCATTTTCAGCACGCGGACGGCACTGGCGCGACCGTCTTCGCCGTCGGACCACAACGCGGAGGCGGAGGCAGGGGCAGAGGACGGAACCGCGGCGGTTGGGGAGGGGGGCACTTCGCTCAAGGTGATCCGATGGTTTGACGCATTGTCGCTTGGTACGGCTGCGGCCCCGGTGCCCGGACTCGTAACCCGCCTGGCCCCCGGGCCGTCACACAAGCCCGCGGACCCGACAGGCACCGCCCGCCGCCACTATGCCGCCGATGCCGGCGACGGTCAAACGCCGGCTTGTTTCAGTGCTCGAGAATATCGGGGTCGATCCAGCCCCCGAGGTCGAGCTGCGCCCGGGTCGGCAAAAAGCGGAAGCAGCCTTCGGCCAGCTCCACCCGGCCTTCGCGTTCGAGCAGGGTCTGGAGCCGGGCGCGCAGGGCGTGGAGGTGCAGCACGTCGCTGGCGGCGTATTTCAACTGCTCCGGCGTCAGCTCGGCCGCGCCCCAGTCGGACATCTGCTGTTGCTTGGAAAGCTCGACGCCGAGCAGATCCCTGCACAGGTCCTTGAGGCCATGGCGATCGGTGAAGGTTCGGACCAGCCGGGCCGCGACCTTGGTGCAATAAACCGGTCCGACCATCACACCCAGATACGCCTTGATCACCGCAAGGTCGAATCGCGCGAAATGGAATATCTTGGTGACGCCCGGGTCGGTCAGCAGTCGCCGCAGGTTGGGCGCACGATAGTCGTCACCACGAAACTGGACGATGTGGCAGGTGCCGTCGCCCGCCGACAACTGGACCAGGCACAGCCGGTCGCGATGGGGATTGAGCCCCATGGTTTCGGTGTCGATGGCGACCGCATCACCCCAGCTCAGGCCGTTGGGCAGGTCGCCGTCATGCAGATCGATCGGCATGCTCCGGCCTCCGCAAAGTCAGCGAGAAATGCCGCCCGGAGGCGACAGGCTGGCGTCCCGGACGCAAGCGGCCCCGACCCGCCGAGACCGTCCGCATCCCTGTCACTCAGAGCGGACGGCTACGTGAACAGTGGTGCCCAGGAGAAGACTCGAACTTCCACGACATTTCTGCCACAGGTACCTGAAACCTGCGCGTCTACCAATTCCGCCACCTGGGCCTTGTGGGGTCTTGTGTGGGGCGAGTTCCTACGCTTCCGGTCCGGCCCTGTCAACAGCTTTTGTGGCCGGCTTTGGGAACGGTTTTTCGGGGGCAGGTTTTCGCGACACCGGCCGGTGGTCGGCACTGGCGGCACTCCGGCGATCTGGTTAAAATGCCGCTCCGAGATGTGGGCGTCATTTGGGACGTCGTCGGGCTGGGGGAAACGTGATGGGTAATCGGAACCGGATCATTACCGTGTTCGGGGGCAGTGGCTTCGTCGGTCGGCATCTGGTGGGACGTCTGGCACGGCAGGAAGCCGCCATCATCCGGGTTGCGTGCCGCCATCCCGGGCAGGCCGCCTTCCTCAAGACCGCGGGTGAGGTTGGGCAGATCGTGCCGACGGCGGTGGATATCTTCGACGACCGGTCGGTGGCGACGGCGCTGGCCGGAGCCGATCAGGCGGTCAATCTGATCGGCATCTTGTACGAAAGCGGTCGCTGGACCTTCCCCAAGGTGCATGGCGAGGCGGCCGGGCGCATCGCCCGCCTCGCTGGCGTGGCCGGGGTCCGGCGCCTCGTCCATCTGTCGGCCCTTGGTGCCGACCGTCATTCGGCCTCGGCCTATGCCCGGAGCAAGGCGGAGGGCGAACTGAAGGTGCTCGAAGGCTTTCCCGAGGCCACCATCCTGCGGCCCAGCATCATCTTCGGCCCGGAAGACGGGTTCTTCAACCGGTTCGGGACCATGGCGCTGGTGTCGCCGTTCCTGCCGCTGATCGGCGGCGGACACACCCGGTTGCAACCGGTCTATGTCGGCGATGTGGTCGAGGCCATCGCGGCGGTGCTGGACGACGACGCCACCGCGGCCAAGGCCGACGCCGCGGGCAAGACCTACGAGTTGGGCGGGCCTCGGGTCTACACCTTCCGGCAGGTGCTGGAATTGTTGCTGGCGGAAATCCAGAGGCCATGCCTGCTGCTCGACATTCCGTGGGGCGTGGCGAAGTTCCAGGCGGCGATCCTGGAAAAGCTGCCCAACCCGATGCTGACCCGCGATCAGGTGGAACTGCTCAGGACCGACAACGTGGTCGGCGCCGCCGCTCTCGGTCTTCAGGCGCTGGGCATTACCCCGACCCCCGCCGAGGTGGTCCTGCCCGGATACCTCTCGCGCTTCCGCCCCGGCGGCGGCTACTGCCACATCCGCAGCCGGCCCGCGGTCTGACCGGCAACCGGGGCGCCGGTGTTCCGGCCCCGCTCCCGGCAGGGTTGTCTGTCGGAAGCGGGGCCGGAAGGGCGGGCCGCCGCCCGTTTCAGCCTCTGTTGCGCGGAACGGCGCACCCTGAGCTTGTGCCCGGAGGCTCGAACCTCCGTTGCCTCGCTGCCATGACGGCTCTATTCGGTAGGCGCGTGATGGCCGACCGTAACCCTAAGAGGTGCGGTTGGCCGGACGGGGGACGGGAAGGGGCGGGCCGCCATGACTCTTGAGGCATTTGAGGCGGGGATCCTGGCCAGTCTGGTGGCCGGCACCCTCCCCACGCCGGTCCCGGTAGGTCCGAACCAGGGGATAAGGGGGTACGGATCGCCGGCGGGGGGGTGGCCACGGGAGATCCGGAGCATGGACGTCACCGTCCCGGCAATCCCGGCGGCCTCTGATCCGGGGCCGTCGCTCCCTTGGTGACGCGGCCGATGCTGCGAAGCCGGCCGGGAAGCGGCAGCGGCGCGCCACCGTCCGGCCCGGCCAGCGCCGGTTTCGGCCGGGATGCCAGCAGGTTGCGGCGGCGGGTGCGGATCAGCAGGATGAGATTGCCGAGCCCGGTCAGACTCACCACCAAGGTCAGGTATTCGATCAGGGTGAACACCAGGGCCGGCTGTCCGGCCAGCGACACGCACAGGCTGACCGCGAGCGCGGTCGCCACCGTGGCCACCGCCAGTCCAGCCAGCATCTTGAGGGTGTCGATCAGGCGCCGGGCCAGCCAGGGGGCGAAGACCAGCAGGGTCACGGCCACCAGCAGCAGGCCAAGCAACACCGGCGCGAAATAGGCCGCCACCAGCCAGGCGGCAAGGTCGGGGGCGACCAGCGGCAGGAAGTCGGTCAGCGTCTTGCCACGCTGCTCCAGGTGGCTGCTCAGCACCATCAGGTGGCCCAGGCCCTCCTGAAGGTGGTTGGCCCGCAACGCCGCTTCGGCCTGGTCGAGCACCTGCCGGTCCTCGACCGTGAACCAGTCGGGCGCGGGCTCCCGGTCGGGACCGGCCAGCCGGGTGACGCCCTCGGCCAGCAGCCGGGTGCTGGGACCGGCCTCCTTGACCGGCGCCCAGGCGTTCAGCGTCGCCAGATCGTAGGCCGGCGGCGGCCTGCCCGCCAGCAGCACGGTGCCGGCGGTGGCCAGGGCCAGGGCCAGCAACAGGATCGCCAGTTGGGCGAGGAGCAGGCGGGTTCGGGTCATGGTGGCGTGGCGCCTCATGTTTCCCGGGGCGTTGCCCCCGGACCCCACCGGGGCCGGACGGCCCCGGACCCCGGGACGACGTCAGGCGGTGAGGGTGGCGCGGACGTCGATGACCGTGCGGCCCCGAATCTGGCCTTTGACGATGGCCTCGGCCAGATCGAAGACCTGGGTGAACGGGGCGATGGTGGTCATGGCGTCGAGTTTGGCCCGGTCCAGGTCGGTGGCCAGCCGCGCCCAGGCCAGTTCGCGCTTGGCCCGGGGCGCCAGCACCGAATCGATGCCGGCCAGCGATACCCCCCGCAGGATGAACGGGAACACCGAGCCGGGCAGGTCGGCGCCGCCGGCCAGACCGCATACCGCCACCGCACCCTGGCGCGCGGTCTGGGCGATGACATTGGCCAGCGTCACGCCCCCCACCGAATCGATGGCCCCGGCCCAGCGTTCGCGCTGCAACGGCAGGCCCTTTTCCAGCAGGCTGCCCCGGTCGATGATGGTGGTGGCCCCCAGCCCCTTCAGGTAGTCCAGGGTCTCGGCGCGCCCGGTGGAGGCGGTGACCCGGTAACCCAGCCCGGCCAGCAGCGCCACCGCGATGGAACCGACGCCACCGGCGGCACCGGTGACCAGCACCTCCCGGCCATCGGGCCGCACCCCCAGTTGCTCCAGCGCCAGTACCGCGAGCATGGCGGTGTAGCCGGCGGTACCGATGGCCATGGCCTCGGCCAGTGTGAAGGCGTCGGGGACGCGGACCAGCCATTCGGACTTGACCCGCTGCTTCTGGATGTAGCCGCCCCACTCGGTTTCCGAGAGGTTCCAACCGTTGACCACCACCCGGTCGCCCGGCCGCCAGTCGGGGGAGCGCGACTCGGCGACGGTGCCGGCAAGATCGACGCCGCAGACCATCGGCAGCTTGCGCGCGATCTTGCCCTTGCCGGTCAGGGCCAGCCCGTCCTTGTAATTGACGGTGGAACAGGCGACATCGACCAGCACATCGTGGTCGGGCAGGTCGGCCAGCGTCAGGGACTTGAACGATGCCTTGGGCTTGCCGTCCACGTCTTCGAGCATGACGGCGGTCAGGGTCTCGGTCATTGGCGGCAATCTCCCTTAACGGCAGGTGGGGGGCGGTTATCCGGCCTCGGCGATCGCCCGGTTGAAGGCGCGGACGGCGGCGGCAGCGCCGTCGGGATGGTTCCATACCGCGGTGACCACCGCAAGAAAATCAGCGCCGGCGCGGACCAGCGGTCCACAGTTGTCGGGGGTGATGCCACCGATGGCGACGCACGGAATCTCCATCAGGCTGCTCCACCACTCGAGAATCCCGGGCTCCGGCCGGTACGGTGTTCCCTTGGTGCCGGTGGGAAAAAAGGCGCCGAACGCCACATAGTCGGCCCCCTGCTCGCCGGCGACCATGGCCAGATGGCGGCTGTCGTGGCAACTGACCCCGACGATGCCGTCGGCCCCGACCAGCCGGCGGGCCTCCTGATACGGGGTGTCGCTCTGGCCGATATGAACGCCGTCGCAGCCGGTCTCGGCGGCGATGTCCGGGCGGTCGTTGAGCACGAAGGCGACGTTGCGTTCCTGGGCCACCGGCCGCAGCACGTCACAGGCGCGGCGCAGGACGTCGGCCGGGGCGGCGGTGTCGCGGTCGGCCAGCTTGAGCCGGAGCTGTACGCAGGCCACGTCACCGGCATCCAGCGCCGCCGCCAGCACGGGGGCGAAGACCGATGGCTCCAGGTCCGGCGGCGTGACCAGATACAGGCGGCAGGCGGGGGTCGTGGGCATCGGCGAAGGCATCCGTGAACGGGCAGGCAGGAAGGGGGGCGGAGTTCCGGCCTCCGCCCGCCCCGGTCGGAACCGGAAGGGCTATTCCTGGCCCAGATAGATGCGCACCAACCGGTCGAGCAGCTTCAGCGCGTCTTCCCGTGGCCGCTGAAAGCTGTTGCGGCCGATGATCGAGCCGTTNNCGCCGCCCGAGAACACCACGATGCGGCGGCCGTTGAACGACGACTGCATGATGTGGGCGACCCGCTCGGGCAGCGTGGCCACCGGAATCTGCCGGGACTCGTAGACCTTCCGGGCTTCGGCGTTCTCAAGATCGGCGCTCGGCAGCTTGACCTTGATGATGTGGG
>PLTC01000016.1 GCA_003165295.1 Rhodospirillales bacterium
GCAAGCTGCGGGAGATGGTCCGGGCGCTTCAGTTGGAGGCGCGCTACGACAAGCGGACCATCCTTGGCATGTATCTCACCCTGGCGCCGTTCGGCGGACCGGTGGAAGGGCTGTCGGCCGCGGCCTGGGCCTGGTTCGGAACCCGGTCCGGGGCGTTGACTCCGGCCGAGGCGGCGCTGTTGGTGGCGCTGCCCCAGGCCCCGGGGCGGCTGCGCCCGGACCGGCGGCCCCAGGCGGCGGCGGTGGCGCGGGCCAAGGTGCTGGCGCGGGGAGTCGCCGCCGGCGTGATCGAAGCGCGGCTGGCGGCCGAGGCCGCGAATGAACCGGTGCCGACCGTGATCCGGTCGTTCCCCGACCTCGCGCCCCATCTGGCCGAAGCCTTGCGCGCCGGCCATCCCGGAGCGGCGACGGTGACCAGCAGCCTCGACGGTGGGCTTCAGCGCCAGGTCGAGGCGCTGGTCGGGCGCGAACGGCAGGGGTTGGTGGAGCATGGCGGGCTCGCCATTCTGGTGGTGGACAACCACGACCGCAGGGTTCTTGCCGCTGTTGGCGCTCCCGATCGCCACGACGACAGCCGCAACGGCTGGATCGACATGACCCGGGCGGCCCGCTCGCCGGGCTCGGCCTTGAAACCGTTCATCTATGGGTTGGGCTTCGACGATCGGGTGATCCATCCCGGAACCGTGATCGCCGACGTGTCGACCCGCTTCGGCGATTATGCGCCGGCCAATTTCGACCGCAGTTTCCACGGCGAACTGACCATTCGCGAAGCCTTGCAGCAGTCTCTCAATGTGCCGGCGGTGCTGGTGTTGGACCGGGTCGGGCCGGTCCGCTTTGCCGAACGGTTGCGCTCGGTGGGCGTCACCTTGCACTTCCCGCCCGGGCTGACCGAGCCCGGGCTGCCGCTGGCGCTCGGCGGGGTCTCGATCACGCTGTGGGACCTGACCACGCTTTATGTGGCGCTGGCCCGGGGCGGTCAGGTGGCGCCGCTGGTGGCCGAAGCGGTGCCTCCCGGCGGCCTTCGCGTCACCGCGCCGGTGGCGCTGATGTCACCCGAGGCTGCGGCCCAGGTCCGGCACATCCTGGAGGGGACGCCGCCGCCGCCGGGCGAGGTGCCGTTGGGGGAGATCAGCCGGCGGCCGTCGATTGCGCTCAAGACCGGGACCAGTTACGGCTTTCGCGACGCCTGGGCCTTTGGGGTGGGATCGCGACACACGGTCGGAGTCTGGGTCGGCCGCCCCGACGGCACTCCCAGCCCTGACCGCTATGGCCGCAATACCGCGGCGCCGCTGTTGTATCGGGTGTTCGATCTGCTGGACGAGGGCGACGGACGGGATGCCGGTCCGGGCGGTGGCCGGTTGCCGGGGGCGCCGCCGGCCTTGCTGCGTCGAATCGAGGCCGGAGATCCCGAGCGCCGGCCGCTGACCCTGGCCGACCCGGAACGACTGCGTCTGGTGTTTCCCACCGAGGGTATCGTATTGGACCCGGATGAGGACGCCGACGGCAACCCGGCGCCGCTGATTCTCAGTGCCTCGGGGGGCCGGCGGCCGTTGACCTGGCTGGTCAACGGCCGTCCCTTGGCGGTCACCGGCAACCGCCGCGATGTGCCATGGCGCCCCGACGGCCCCGGTTTCGTCCGCGTCACCGTGATTGACGCCGACGGCCGCAACGCCAGTGCCGAGTTCGAGGTGCGGTGAGGGCAGGGCGCTGCCCCGCACCGGCACGGAGGCGCGCCTCCTTGACCTCCAAACGTCAAGGGTTCAAAGGGCCGACCGGCCCTTTGNNCGGCGCGGTCCATGAACACGAATTCCCGGGGGATTTCGATACCGCCCAGCCGGCGCAACCCGGCATGGACTTTCGCTGCGGCCTCGCGGCCGTAGCTGCCGCGGTTGGTTTCTTCAAGGCGCCGGGTGCGGTCTTCCAGTAACGGCGCATAGACGAAGCGCGCCCAGATGTTCAGCACCTCGATCAATTCCCGGCTGGGGTTGGCGAAGCCCCAACGGCGGTAAGAGTCCAGCGCCAGTTCGTGGTCGTCGGTGCGCAGGGCCTGGTAAAGGTCGATCACACCCCTGACGAAGTCGGGCCGGAACACCCGGACACACCCGAAGTCCAGCAGATTGAGGCTGTGGTCGGGTCGAACCGTGTAGTTGCCCAGGTGGGGATCGCCGTGGATCACCCCGTAACAGTAGAACGGCACGTACCAGGCGCGGANNATCGTTGGCCGCCTCGGGATGGCGGCGGGCATAGGGCAGCAGACGTTCGCCGTCGACCCAGGTCATGGTCAGCAGGCGGCCGGTGGACAGCGCCGGCACCCATTCCGGGACATGGACGCCCGGAATCCCGGCCAGCATGGTCCGGTACAGGCTCAGGTGGCGGGCCTCCCGGCGGTAGTCCAGCTCTTCGCGCAGCCGGGCCGAGATTTCGGCGAGAATCTGGCCGGTCGAGACGGCGCGGTCGGTACGCTCGAAGATGGCCATCACCAGGGCCAGTTGTTTCAGGTCGGCTTCGACCACCGAGGCCATGTCGGGATACTGGAGCTTGCAGGCCAGTGCCCGGCCGTCCGGCCCGATCGCCCGGTGAACCTGACCGAGGGAGGCGGCGGCGGCGGCCTCGCGGTCGAAGGAAGTGAAGCGGCGTTCCCAGTCGGGACCCAGTTCGGCGGCCATCCGGCGGCGCACGAACGGCCCGCCCATCGCCGGGGCATCGGCCTGGAGCTGGGCCAACTGGTCGATATAGTCCTGGGGCAGGGCATCGGGGATGGTGGACAGCATCTGCGCCACCTTCATCAGCGGTCCCTTGAGCCCGCCCAGCGCCGCGCGCAAATCTGCGGCGTGCTGCCCGCGTTCCAGCGGCAGCCCCAGCAGTCGTTCCCCGGCCAGTCGCGCCGCGACCCCGCCCATCGCCGACGACACCCGGGCATAACGCGCCAGCCGTCCGCCCAGGGTATTCCGTTCGGTTTCTTCGGTCATTGGCTTAAGGTTGGTGGCGGGCCGGGGATTTCCAGGGCCGAAGCGTAAGACCGCTCCTGGGCCTGACCGGCCCCGGAGCGGCCACGGTCGCCGCCGGTCACGCCAGTTGGAGCCCGAGAGAGATGCACAGGCTTTTCCGGTCGCTCGGTCGTTTCAAGACCTTCGTGCTGCCGCCGCAGTCGCGCCTGCTGGCGGCCAGGAACTGTTTTATAACTCCGGCCTACCGGCATCGTGAGCAGGCGCATTATTTCGACGACACGGTTTCGGTCACCACCGCCTGGCAGCCCTATGTCTACTTCATCGCGGCGGCGCTGGCGGCGCGGGTCGGGGCGCGTTGGATCATCGATCTTGGCTGCGGCAACGGCTTCAAGCTCACCAAACTCCATCCCCGGTTCGGGATCATCGGCGTCGACACCGGACGCAATCTGGCGCTGGCCCGCCGCCGCTTTCCCCGCGGCCAGTGGATCGATTGGGATTTCGGGCGCCCGGAGTTGCTGGGCATCGATCCCGGTGTCCTGAGCCAGGCCGTGGTGGTGTCGTCCGACGTGATCGAACATCTGCCTGACCCGGCCCGCCTGTTGCAGACCATCAGGAACATGCTGGTCCGGGCGCCGTTCGCGGTGCTGTCGACCCCCGACCGGCTGTTGACCCGGGGCGCCGACGATCCGGGACCGCCGGCCAATCAGCATCATATTCGCGAATGGAGCCGGACCGAATTCGCCGACCTGCTCCGCGCCTCCGGTTTCCGAATCGCCCATTGCGGCCTGACCGAATCCAACAGCGTCAGCAACGAGCGCAAGACCATCCTGGCGGTGATCGGGCACGGCCGCCGCCGGCCGGTGCCGGCCCCGCATCGCATCCGATACGAGGTGGACAATGCCCGCCGGACCTACGCCCGGCATTATGGCGTTCGCCCGGTCGCCCGAAGCCGCACCGATCCGGTGACGCTCCAGCTCGACGCCGCCCTGGCTCTGCTCCGCGCCGGCCGTACCGGCGACTGCGTTCAACGGGTGCAGGCGATCCTGGCCATCGACCCTCGTAACCGGTCCGCGATGAGACTGCTCGACCATATTCTCGACGCCACCCTCCGCCATGCCGTGGCTCTGCACCGCGCGGGCAACCTCCTTGAGGCGGAATTCCTCTACCGTCGGGTTCTCGACCTCCGGCCCGGGCATCCGCTGGCCGGTCAACTGCTCAGCCTTGTCGAGCGCGAGCAGCTGTGAACGTTCAGGTCGGGCCGGCGCCTCGGTGATCGGGGTCCGGGACCAGGAGTTCCGCCACATGGTCGGCGATGGCGAGGCTTGCGGTCAGGCCGGGGGATTCGATGCCGTACAGGTTGACCAGTCCGGGAACGCCATGATCCGCCGGCCCCTGAATCACAAAATCCGCGGCAGGCTGGCCGGGACCGGAGAGCTTGGGCCGGATTCCGGCGTAGGCCGGGGACAGCGCGCCGTCGGGCAGGCCCGGCCAGTAGCGGCGAATCGCCCCGTAGAAGCTTCCGGCCCGCCGGGGATCGACCCGGTAGTCGAGGTGATCGGTCCACTCGACATCGGGGCCGAAGCGCACCTGACCACCAAGGTCGAGAGTCACATGGATGCCCAGGCCACCTTCGGGCGGGATCGGATAGACCAGTCGGCCAAACGGCGCCGCGCCGCCGGTCAGGGCAAAGTAGCTGCCCTTGGCCAGCACCTGGCGGGGGATGGTGGCGGCGGGCACCCCGTCGAAGCCGGCCGCGACCGTTTGAGCCGAGAGACCGGCGGCATTGACCAGCATCCGGCAGCCCAGCGTGATCGGGTCGGTGCCGCCAACCGTCACGCTCAGGCCGTGGTCGCTCACCCGGCCGCCCAACACCGGACTGTTGAAGGCCAGAACCGCGCCATGGCTCTCGGCGTCGCCCCGAAGCGCCAGCATCAGGGCGTGGCTGTCAACAATTCCGGTGGCCGGTGAGAACAGCGCGGCGACGCACTTCACCTCGGGCTCCAGCACCCGAACCTCGTCGGTGCCAAGCCGGACGAGATCCGTCACGCCATTGATCCGGCCCTGGCGTTGGATCGCGGCCAGCCCCGCCTCCTGGGCCGGGTCGGTTGCGACGATCAGCTTGCCCAGCCGGCGGTGAGGGATGCCCCGGCCGGCGCAGTACGCATAAAGGGCGCGCCCGCCGGTGACACACAGCCGGGCGCGCAGGCTGTCCGACGGGTAGTACATACCACCGTGAATGACTTCGGAGTTGCGGGAACTGATGCCGGTGCCGATGCCGGCCGCGGCTTCGGTCACCACCACGTCGCAGCCGGCGCGGGCCAGACGGCGAGCCACCGCGAGACCGATCACGCCGGCCCCGACCACCACGCACTCCACCCGCTCCATGCCGCCCGACCGCCGTGTGGTTCCGTCCAGGCCGGCCTAATTGCTTCCGGACTCGCTGGCCTGATTGATCTGGTTGAGGCCCCATGCGGTGCCGATGGCCGCGAGGCCGCTGACCACGCCGACCGCGCAGCCGATGCCCGCGGTACTGAGAATGGCCGAGGCGCTGGCCGGCAGGCCGATGCCGCTGCTGGCCACGGTCAGCACCGGCAGGGCGATGGCCAGGGCGCCCGCCGCGGCGCCGGCGGTGCAGCCGATGATCACGGTGTCGACGCTGATGAAACCGTCGCCGGGAGTGCCGGTACGGGACGGCTCCTGAAGCACCACGATGTTGCCCGGACCCTCGGTCATCGCCATGGCAAGATGAGAGGCACCTGCGGCAGCCTGGAAACCTCCGGCTTCGACCCCGTGAGCCCACACGGTACCGGCATCGCCAAGCATTGCCGACGCCAGCAGGACTCCAGAACGAAGAGCCTTTACGATCTTCATCAAGGCTGCTTTCATCAAAGTTTCCCTCCCCGAGACAACCGACACAGCCGGGACGGCGTTTCCGACCCGACTCCGGCCCCCCCAACCCGAGGCGCCGGGGAACCATAAGGGCGGGCGTTCCCGTTGATACCGGAAAAGCCTACGGGCTTACCGTTAACAAAACGCTAAAACCGAAGGCGGCGCCCCCTTGGCCTCGGCCTTCAGGATCGGCCGGGGCCAAGGGGGCTTTTCCCACACCCGGTCAGCCGAACACGGCTCTCCAGGCGGCGCCAATGGTGGCGGTCATCCAGTGGACGGTGGACAGGATCACTCCCCCGAACAGCCCGACGGTGCAGCCGACCCCCGACGCGGCAACCATGGCGACAACCGCCGGCAATGCCCCGGCGTAAAAGGTCCAGCCGACCAGTGGCGGCAGCGCGGTAAACAAGGCGCCAACGGTGACGCCGGCGGCACAACCGAAGAACACCGAATTGGCGTCGATCAACTCCCCCGACCTGGGGGCGGCGGGCGCCGTGGTGCTGCCGATGGTCGCGGCGTCCGCCCGCAGCGCACCCTGATGGAGTGCCGCCAGCCCGAGCATCAGTACCAGCAGGCCAATGGCCAAAGATCGTGTCCGCTTCATGAACCGCCCCCCACCCGACCCGGGCCGCACCCGCGCGTCCCCGGGGGCATCCCCAGGATGCAAAAACGATAATGGCCGGTTGGTGCCGGCGGGTCAACCGCGGCCACCCCCCCGGTTCCGCCCGCGGTTCCGGTCATGCCGCTTTTGCCCGTTGCCAGGCAGCTTTGCTGCCGTCGCCGGCGCGTTCCAACGGTAACCCGGTGCCCGTCGGCCGTTGCCACCTCAGTGCTGCGCGGCCACAGGTAGATTCCGAGGCTATCATTACGGCCTCGTTGCGAGGCATTCTGCGCCCGGTCCCTGGTATGACGAGCCGCGCAATGCCTGATTAGGCCAGGGCGTCTTATATAAGCCATTTGTATCGGTAATTATTGTTTATGCGTTAACGTTTTTATCGTGATAATAAACATATATGTGGCATGGTGCCGTAATTATATTAGACAATACGTCTATTCAAAGGGGCAGATTGCCCTCGGCTGCGCCCCCGTTACTAAATGGGCCTAATCCGACGTCCCGTTCGTGAAAGGACTGCTCCCGTGGAACCTCGCCACATCGTTATTTGCGATCCGGTCCGCACTGCCATCGGTACTTTCAACGGTTCGCTCAAGGCGACGACTGCTCCGGCACTGGGTGCGGCGGTGATCAAGGCGGTGCTGACGCGATCCGGTCTGAACGGTGGGGATATCGGCACCGTGGTGATGGGTAACGTGATTCAGGCCGGCGTTAAGATGAATGCGGCCCGGCAGGCGGCGATCAACGGCGGGGTGCCCGTGGACGTGCCGGCGATGACGGTCAATCGTGTCTGCGGTTCCGGTGCGCAGGCCATCGTCTCGGCGGCGCAGGAGGTGATGCTGGGCTTCGTTGACAGCGCCGTCGCGGGCGGAATGGAAAACATGGACCTCGCGCCTTATCTCCAGCGCGAGGCCCGCTGGGGCTATCGCATGGGGTCGGGCGTGATCGTGGACGCGATGCTGGAGGACGGCCTGAACGACGCCTTTTCCGGTCGGCACGCCGGTTGGCACACGGAAGATCTGGTGACGAAGATGCAGATCAGCCGCACCGACCAGGACCGCTGGGCTGAACGATCCCAGCGTCTGTTCCTGGCAGCGCAGGCCGCCGGACACTTCAAGGACGAGATCGTCCCGATGGACATCCCCGGCCGCAAGGGGCCGACGGTGTTCGACAAGGATGAAGGCCCCCGCCATGACGTGACGCTTGACTCTCTCGCGCGGCTGAAGCCGGCCTTCCGGCAGGACGGCACCATCACGGCGGGCAATGCCCCTGGACTGAACAGCGCCGCCTCGGCGATGGTGGTCGCCGAGAAGAGCTGGGCAGAGCGCCATGGATTGCGCCCGATGGCCCGTTTGGTCGCTTATGGCATTGGGGCTGTGGAACCGGGGCTGTTTGGCCTCGGACCCGTGCCGGCGGTCCGCCAGGCCTTGCTGCGCGCCGGGTTGCAAACCGGGGATATCGAGCGGTTTGAGATCAATGAGGCGTTCGCCGCCATCGCGCTCGCCGTGACGCGGGAACTTGGCCTCGCGGAAGAGATCGTGAATGTGGAGGGCGGCGCGATCGCGCATGGCCATCCCCTCGGTGCGACCGGCGCGATCCTTACGACCCGATTACTGCATTCCATGCAGCGCGACGGTCTGGGCCGAGGGGTTGTCACCCTGTGCATCGGCGGAGGCCAGGGCATCGCGCTGGTGCTGGAACGGATTGCCTGAGTGGGGTGTATCTGGAATCCGGAACTGGGGTCGTGTAGTTCCACCCACCTCTTTGGAAATACGTGAACGTCGATTTCCTCCCAGGCGAATATCGATAGGTAGTTTCCGAGGCTACCCCCGCAATATCGTCAATCAGTAGCATGCGCTGCGACCGTCGAAAAGTACGAGTCGCCTTTGCCCGAAGATGATGCCCTAAGGCGTCATGCCATGGGAAGGCATATTGTCGGTTTTCTATCGCTCTTCGGCGATAGGATGCTACGCCTGTTGTGGTAAATCCAAGGGTTGGCGAACCGACGTATCTATCGCTGCGCTCTTCGGTAGTGAAGAGCGTCAACTCAGGAAAAGGAGATATGCTCATGAAGAAGGCCCTTGTTCTAGCATCAACTCTTATCCTGTCGGCCGGAATGGTGGGGAGCTGTGATGCCGCGCCGCCGGATAAGACTGCGGCACAAGTACCCAGTGCGGCCTCCCTTAAGATTGCCGAGAAGGATTTTGGCCGCGTGTCCAAGGAAGGCGGTAGTGCCTTCGAAGATATCCACCTCGCCAGAATGGCGATTTTCGATGGAGATACCGCGGAAGCGGCCAAGTACGTCGCCGATGCTCAGGCGTCTCTTGCGAAGGCCAAGACCGATGAAGCCGTCTTCATGAAGGCGGAGTCGGCGCTCCAAATCCCTTCGAAAGCCCCGGTGAAGCCAAAGGGTCAAGGAGAAAACAGCGACAGTCCGATCGCCTGGATTCCCATCGACAGCAGCATCGTTCTCGGCGAGTCTTACGAGCCGACACCAGAGAAGGCCGCTGCCGTCGTGACGGCAAAGAAAAGCCTGACGAAAGGCGATGGCAAGACGGCACTCGAGGCCATCAGGCTCGAGGCCATTGACGTGGATTACACCGTGACGGTGGCCCCGCTGAAGCAGAGTACGTCCGATGTTGACGAGGCCGCCAAGTTCATCGCCGCTCATGATTACTACAAAGCCAGCCAGGCCCTGAAGCAGGCGGAGGACGGGATCCGCTATGACGAGATCGACGACGTGGCGAACGTCACGAGCAGTGCCAATAATCCCGCTGCGCAAGCCGGCGTCGAAGCCACGGACACCCAGAGGGAGACCGTCGAGCAGCGGATAACCAACCTTCACACGTCACTCATGATCACTTCCGAGGAGGAGGGTAAGTGGGAAAACGTTGCGAAGGCGATGCGTGAAAACGCCGCGTCGATGGAGAAGCTTGCTTCCGAACGATCAGCCGAGCCTTCGCAAGGCATGACGGCGGTTGAGGATTTGAAAGCATACGAGAAATTCACCCAGGAGCATGCCGATCGACTGAAGAATCTGATTGCTTCGTTCGAAGTGCTCTACACGTCGATGCCGGAAGCGCAGAAGAAGGTTGCCGACGAGGTATTCCAGAAGTTCGGCCATAAAGCTCTTCAGGCACATAACTAGAGCAGCTTCGGCCCAGACGGACCACCGGATAGGGCCGATCAGCCCTGGAACCGATAACCACGAGCAGTTCCTTCACTTACTTGATCCCGAAGCGCTCGTGGGTCGGCATTGACGTTCAGCGACACGTCGCCATGTCAACAGAGGAGGTCGCCATGACCTGCATCATCGACGTCGAATCAAAGCCCTCCCCGACTGCGAAGTTTGCGATATGTCTTGCAGCCTCCACCTTTCTTGTCTTCGGGACGCTGGTTACGCCATCGAACGCGGAAGAACGCGGTGTCCACCAGGGTGAAGAAGACAACGCCGACCGTGACCATGACCAAATGGACAGGCGCCATGTCCATGTGCCCCCGGTAATTTACGGCTCGCCACACTGCAAGGCGCCACCAGTGGTATACGGCAACGACTTACTTTGCCCATACTAGGGTATCAGACCAGGCTGTTGTCGGGGCTACTTGCCGGCGATCGTGTTTAAATATTGCTGGTATTGCTGAGTGACCCCTTGAAGAGCGAGGCGATAGCGTTGTTGCCGTGCCTATGCCAGGCCCGATGGAGGATCAGATGGAAAGTCCCGACACGGTCATCGCCGTTCTCGCAGATCACCACGCTGCGGAAGCCGCTGTGAAAAAGCTGGCCGCCGCCGGCTTCGAGATGAAAAGCCTTAGTGTTGTTGGAAAGGGATACCATAGTGAGGAAAAAGTCACCGGTTTCTACAATATCGGGGACCGAATCAAATTCTGGGGTGCGCGCGGGGCGTTCTGGGGTGCCATCTGGGGCCTGTTCTTCGGTGGTCTGTTCCTGACCGTTCCGGTCGTCGGACCCGTCATCGTGCTTGGCTACCTCGCCGCGACGGTACTTGTCGTCATTGAGAATGCGGTCATAGTCGGTGGCGCCAGTGCGCTTGGTGCGGCGCTTTATGGTCTTGGCATCCCGAAAGACAGCGTGATCACCTATGAGGCCGCCGTGAAAGCCGATCGCTTTCTGGTGATGGCGCACGGCGCGAAGGAGGACGTGGCTCGGGCCAAGGCGATCCTCGGCACTGCGAACCCCTCGCGCCTGGATCTGCATGTGGGCGTGAAAGCGGCGGAACCTGCGGATCATCCTGTCCATGGTCCGGGCTGAATGGCGTGACCGGAAGCGTGCCGTTCCAGATGAAATCTTCCCGGGGAGCCAAAAATGCCAACTGAAGCAAGGTCAAATCCATCAAGTGCCATGGAGCCGCCCGACTCCGAGGTGCCGGGTTTTCCGAGCCAACCCACGGCGGTCGTCGGTAGTTTCGCTGCAAGCTGGCAGGATTACATGGTCGATGCGGTCCAGCGCGGCGTGCTCTTTGTTGATCTGCTGCGGCGGCGCGGCAACGAAGAGATCGAAATCACCTCGCGGCCGTTCGCGACCGTGCTCCGCTTCGACCATGAGGTGCTGATGAATGGCCGGTCGCTGCCCCGGCCGATCAACTATTCGCTGTCGCGGATACTGCCGCCGCCCGGGGTCGTGATTGACCCGTGCAAGCGGCCGGTCGTGGTCGTCGATCCTCGGGCGGGCCAGGGGCCGGGCATCGGTGGCTTCAAGACCGAGAGCGAAATTGGCGACGCTCTGCACGCTGGCCATCCGGTTTATTTCATCGGCTTCGGCGCGATCCCGGAGCCCGGCCAGCAGTTCCTCGACGTCGTCGAGGGGCAGGTGACGTTTTTCGAGCGGGTGGTCGCGCTTCATCCGAACGCCTCGCGGCCGTTCGCCATCGGCAACTGCCAGGCGGGTTATCAAACGCTGATGGTGGCCATGTTGCGGCCCGATCTGTTCGGACCGTGTCTGGTCCCGGGATCGCCGATGTCGTACTGGCAGGGTGTCCGCGGCAAAAACCCGATGCGCTATGCCGGCGGCATGGCCGGCGGGAGTTGGCTCACCGCGATGACCAGCGACCTCGGCAATGGGAAATTCGATGGCACCTGGCTGGTGCTGAACTTCGACATGTTGAATCCGGCCTACTGGCTGTGGGGCAAACAGTACGAGGTTTATGCCAACATCGACACCGAGGCGGTGCGCTACCTGGAGTTCGAGAAGTGGTGGGGCGACTTCATCGAGATGAACGGTGATGAGTTGCAGTTTTTGGTCGACAACCTCTTCATCGGTGACAAGCTGGCCCGCAATCAACTGCGGTCGCTTGATGGCACGGCCTTCGATCTCCGCAATATCAAGTCACCGATCATCGTGTTCACCTCGTTAGGCGATAATATCAGTCCGCCACCGCAGTCGCTCGGCTGGATTCTCGATCTCTATCGGGACATCGCCGATCTTCGTGCCGCCGGCCAGACGATCGTGTATGCCCTGGACGACAAGATCGGGCATCTCGCCATTTTCGTTTCCGCCAAGGTGGGAGCGAAGCAGGACGAGGAGTTCGTGGAATTGATGGACGTCATCGACTGTCTGCCGCCGGGTCTCTATGAGATGGTCTTGTCGCCACGGCCGACGGACCTGCCGCGCGGTGGCTTCGTCACCGGCGACTGGATCGGCCGCTTCGAGGCGCGTACGCTCGACGACATCCGTGCGCTCGGGCGCAACAGCCCCGACGA
Organism: Rhodospirillales bacterium; assembly: GCA_003165295.1. Lineage (GTDB taxonomy): Bacteria > Pseudomonadota > Alphaproteobacteria > Azospirillales > Azospirillaceae > BOG-933. The sequence continues at coordinate 12,169 of PLTC01000016.1, forward strand.
CGACCGCGCCTTCGCCGCCGTGGCCCGGCTGTCGGCGCTGAATCTCGCGATCTACCGGACCTGTTTGCAGCCCTTGGTGCGCGCGCTCGCCAGCCCGCCGATGGCAAATCTGGCCCACGCCATGAACCCGCTCAGGCTCAGCTATACGATCTTCGCCGACAAAAACCCGGGAATGGCGTCCATGCCGACGCTGGCCGCCGCCGTGACGGCGGCGCGGCGGCCGATGGCAGCCGACAATCCGTTCCTCGCATGGCAGCGGCAGGTTTCGGATCAGATCACCACGGCCTTGAACAGCTATCGCGGAACGCGAGACCGTGTGACCGAGCAAATGTTCTTCGGATTTTATGGCTCGCCGCTGGTGCAGGCTCTCCTCGGCCTCACAAGCGCCGGCGAGGTGCGGTCGCTCCCTGCCACCTCGCCGGAAATGGCGGCCGAACAGCGGGGTCGCATGGAGGAATCTGCGGCCAGGCTTCAGACCGGCGGCTTCAACGAAGCCCTGACCCGGGCGGTCCTGTATGTCGTCGGGGCCGGGCGGTCGATCGACCAGCGCAGTGCCCTTGCGCTGAACGTCGCGCGTCGGCGGCTCATGCACCTTTCGCTGGCCGAGTTCAAGACGCTGGTGCGGGATCAGGCTTTCGTGCTGCACCTCGAGCGTGAGCGCGCCGTGGACGCGCTGGCGGCCCTGGTGCCCGAGGCGGGCGCCCGGACGGACCTGCTGGACCAGGCGGCATCCATCGTCGGGGCGGGCGGTCCCCCGATCGCCGTCGAGCGCGACCGGCTGGCCCGGCTGACGCAGGTGCTGGCGGTGCCGGCCGGGAAGCCGGCGGTTCCCGTGGCGTCGGGCCGCCCTGGTGTTGCCGCGCCAGTTCCCCAGCCCCGCGGCGTGTCGCCCTGAGCGGTCGCGCAGCGCATCCACCCACCGCAGGCGGGAGACATCACCATGCCGTCGATCCATAACAGGACGTTCGACGAGATCAGCCTCGGCGACACCGCAGCGGTGCAGCGCACCCTACAGGCGCGCGACGTCCGTGCCTGGGCCGCCGCCTTCGGCGAGGTCGACCCGTTCGCCGACGCCGGCGACATGCACGGCGCCGCCGGAATCCTCACCGCGATCCTGACGTCGCTGGTCGGGTCGGATTTGCCCGGCCCGGGGTCATCCATCCGCTCGACCGCGGTGCAGGTGCGTGCGGCCCTGCCGATCGGCACCGTCCTGACGGTACGGCTGACGGTGCGGGAAAAGCGCGCAGGAGAGGGGCTCGTGATCCTGGCCGGGCAATGCACGGACCCGGCGGGACAGCAGATCGCCACGGCCCTGCTTGAGGTGGTGGCGCCGACGACGCGGCGCCAACGCGACCTGCCCGAGCATCGGTTGGAAGGATTGCTGGAACGCGGCCGCGGGCTCAAGCCGATGCTCACCGGTGTCGTACATCCATGCAGCGCCGAGTCACTCTCCGGCGCGATCGAGGCGGCCGAGGCCGGACTGATCGTGCCGGTCCTGTTCGGTCCGGAAGCGGAACTGCGCCAGGTCGCCGCGGCGGCGAAGCTCGATCTGTCCGACTGCCGCATCGTGCCCACGGACGGCCCGGAGGAGTCGGCACTCAAGGCGGCGATGGCGGCCGGCGCCCGCGAAGTCCAGGTCTTGATGAAGGGCAGCCTGCACACCGATGTGCTGCTGCACGCCATCATGCTGAAGGAAGCGAAGCTGCGCACCGGACGCCTGCTCAGCCACTGCACCATGGCATCGATTCCGACCTATGCCCGCCGCGTCATCATCACCGACGCTGCCCTGAACATCGCGCCCGACACCGACCAGAAGCGCGACATCTGTCAGAACGCGATCGGCTTCGCGCTCGCGCTCGGCATCGAGCTGCCGAAGGTGGCGGTGCTGGCCGCGGTGGAAACCGTGCGCACGAAAATGCCGGCCTCCCTCGACGGGGCGATTCTGGCCAAGATGGCCGATCGGCGGCAGATCGTCGGCGGCATCGTCGACGGGCCGCTTGATCTGGATGCCGCGGTCGACGCGGCGGCGGCACGAACCAAGCGTATCTCCTCGCCGGTGGCGGGCCTGGCCGACATCCTGCTCGTGCCCAATATCGAGGCCGGCAACATGGTCTACAAGAACCTCGCCTTCATGGCCGACGCTCAGATCGCCGGGCTGGTGGTCGGCGCGCGGGTGCCGGTGGTGCTGACCAGCCGTGCCGACACCGCGGACGCGCGCCGCTTCTCCGCCGCGGCCGCCGTGCTCTACGCCGACGCGCTGGCGCGCGATCCCGCCCGCATCCTGCCCGAGCCCGAGGAGTGACCGACCATGGCCAATGTTATCATCGTGATCAACGCGGGCTCCACCAGCCTCAAATTTGCCGCCTATGCGATAGACGCGGCCGGGTCCCTGCCTCTGGTCTGCCGCGGCCAGATCGACGCCATGGCGGATGATCCGCATTTCGTGGTCAAGAACCCGAATGGCAAACCCTTCGACGCCCACGAATGGGGCGAGGGCCATGCCATCGACCACAAGACGGCGCTGCACTTCGTCATTACTTGGCTGGAGACCAATGTTCCCGGCCTGAAAGTGGTGGCGGCCGGCCATCGTGTCGTGCTTGGCGGCACCCGCTTCGGGGCACCAGCGCGGATCGACGGCGACGTGCTGGACTATCTGGAGTCCTTGGCGGCGATGGAACCATCGCACCAGACCTTCAATGTGCGGGGCGCGCGGGCGCTCGCCGAGGCGTTCCCGGGGCTGCCGCAGGTCGCCTGCTTCGACACATCGTTCCATCGAACCATGCCGGAGGTGGCGCAGCACTACGCGCTCCCCCAGGACGTGCGCGACGATGGCGCGCGCCACTGGGGTTACCACGGCATTTCCTATGAATATATCAGCCGGCAGGTGCCGAAGTTCGCGCCCGAAGCCCGGCGGGTGATCGTCGCGCATCTCGGCGGCGGCGCCAGCATGTGCGCCATGCTGGACGGGCGCAGCGTCGAAACCACCATGGGCTTTGCCGGTCTGTCCGGCCTGCCGATGGCGACGCGCTCGGGCGACGTGCCGCCGGAGGTGCTGTTCTACCTGCTGCGCCGCAAGCTGTTCGACGAAGCCGCGCTGGAGAAAATGCTGTACCAGCGCGCCGGGCTGCTCGGTCTGTCCGGCACCAGCGGCGACATGCGGGTGTTACAGGACAGCGGCGATCCCCGGGCCATCGCAGCGGTGGAGTTCTTCGTTTACGCGATGACGAAGTACGTGGGCGCCTATACCGCCGTTCTCGGCGGGTTGGACGCCCTGGTGTTCACCGCCGGCATCGGCGAGCACTCCGCCCCGGTGCGCGCGGCCGTGTGCGGAAAGCTGGCCTGGCTCGGCATGACCCTGGACGGGCCGGCGAACGCCGCCGGCGGACCGCGCATTTCCGCCCCCGACAGCGCCGTGTCGGCCTGGGTCATTCCGACCAACGAAGAATTGATGATCGCACGGCACACCCAGGAGACCCTCCCACACCTGGCAGTTGCCTGACAGGAGTTGCGGACCATGGACCGTTCCACCTCAACCAGCTTGCGGGGACCTTCGCCGGTCGACTTCGCCCGGCGTGCGATCGCCTTCGCGCCCGCCGACGATCTGCACAGCCGCGTGGTTGATGGTGGCGAGCTCATCGTCTGATGAAAGCGTGGTCGTTTCGGTCCCGCCTGGCGCATCGCCGAGAATAAAGGGAAATATCATGGGACAGGATGCCAATCGTCTGAATCCATCGGACGCCAAGTCCGGACCAACACCCGATGTCACGGGCGATTTGAAATCATTACCGTTGGAGGAGGTCGAGAGGACACTGGGGTACTCCCCGGACGGCCTGGGCGAGGCGGAGGCACAGAAACGGCTGGTCCGGTATGGACCTAACGAGATCGAAGAAAAGAAGGTCAATCCGCTGCTGAAGTTCCTCTCCTATTTCTGGGGTCCGATCCCATGGATGATTGAAATTGCGGTGATCCTGTCGGGGGTGGTCGGACACTGGCCGGATTTTTTCATCATCCTGGTTTTGCTCCTGGCCAACGGCGTGATCGGGTTCTGGGAGGAGCGCGAGGCCGGCAACGCCATCGCTGCCCTCAAGGCCAGGCTGGCGGTCAAGGCCAGAGTCAAGCGTGATGGGAAATGGATCACGCCGGCGGCGCGCGAACTGGTGCCGGGCGACGTCATCCGGTTGCGCCTGGGCGACATCGTGCCGGCGGATGCCCGCTTGCTCGACGGCGATTCGGTCGAAGTGGATCAGTCGGCTCTGACCGGCGAATCCCTGCCCGCCACCCGCAAAGCCGGCGAGGCGGTGTTTTCCGGGTCGATCATCCGCCGGGGCGAGATCGGCGCGCTGGTCTATGCCACTGGCGG
>PLTC01000122.1 GCA_003165295.1 Rhodospirillales bacterium
GGGGTGCGGCCGACCATCAGCCCCGCGATGAACACCGTGACGATCACGAACACCAGCATCCCGTAAAGGCCGGCGCCAACCCCGCCGAACACCACCTCGCCAAGTTTCATGTTGATCATCAGCACCAGCCCGCCCAGCGGCGAGAAGCTGTCGTGCGCGGCGTTGACCGAGCCGTTGGAGGCCGCGGTGGTGGCGGTGGCCCACAGCGCCGAGGCGGCGATGCCGAAGCGAACCTCCTTGCCCTCCATGTTGCCGCCGGCCTGAAGAGAGGAGGCGTGCTGGTCCAGGTCCAGGGTGGCCAGCAGCGGGTTGGGCTGGCTTTCGAACCACCAGGTGGTGGCGAGGCCGAGGGAAAACAGCACCGCCATCACGCTGAACAGCGCCCAGCCCTGGCGCAGGTCACCGACCATCCGGCCAAAGGTGAAGGTCAGCGCCGCGGCAATGGCCAGAATGGCCCAGCATTGGACCAGATTGGTGAGCGGCGTCGGGTTTTCGAAGGGATGGGCGGCATTGGCATTGTAAAAGCCGCCGCCATTGCTGCCAAGCTGCTTGATGGCAAGCTGGGACGCCACCGGCCCCTCGGGCAGGACCTGGGTCGTGCCCTCCAAGGTCGTGACCGAAGCGGGAGAGGTCAACGTCTGCGGCACGCCTTGGGAGACGAGGAACAGGGCCATCACCACCGACAGCGGCAGCAGCAGGTAAAGCGTCCCCCGGACCACATCCACATAGAAGTTGCCGATGGTCTTGCTGCACCGGCGGGTCAGTCCGCGGGTCAGGGCCAGCAACAGGGCGATGCCGGTGGCGGCCGACAGGAAATTCTGGACCGTGACGCCGAGCATCTGGCTCAACAGGCTCAGTGCCTGTTCGCCGCTGTAGGCCTGCCAGTCGGTGTTGGTGACGAAGCTGGCGGCGATGTTGAAGGCCAGGGTCGGCGCCACCCCGGAAACCCCGCCGGGATTGAGCGGCAGCGTGCCCTGGAGTCGCAGCAGGGCATAGAGCAGCAAGGCGCCCAGCAGGTTGAAGGCGAGCAGGGCGGCGGCATAGGCGGTCCAGTGCTGCTCGCGCCCCGGGTTGATTCCGGCGAGGCGGTAGATCAGGCGCTCCAGCGGTCCGAACAGCCGCTCCAGCAGGACCCGCTCGCCGCCGAACAGCCGCGCCATGTAGCCGCCCAGCACCGGTACCGCCGCGACCAGCAACGCCACAAACAGCGCAAGCTGGCCCAAGCCTTGAATGGTCATATCTTCCGATGCTCCCTGCTCAGAAGTCTTCCGGGCGGATCAGGGCGTAGAACAGGTAGCCTTGCAGGAACGCGGCGACGACGCCGCCGATCAGCAGTTCCCAAAGCATCGTCATCTCCGTTACAGGCGATCACAAGACCGCAGGAAACCATAGCAGGCGGCAAAGAACCCGACAATCACCGCAACAAAGACGACATCAAGCATGACGGCATTCACTCACGGCTGGTTGACCACGCGCCGGGCCTGGAGCGCCGACACCGCACACCGTAACGGCAGATCGGGTCCGGCCTTGGCCTCGGCGCCTTTGGCTCCGGTCTCCGGTGGGGTCTCTTTGGCTTCGGTTCCGGCGGCTCCGGCGTCACCGGTGGCGGCCGGGGTCCCGGTATCGGCCTGGGTGCCGGTGGCCGGGGCGCCTGCCGCCGGTTCGGTCACGTCGGGGCAGAAATCGGCCATGCGCAAGGGCGAGGGCCGGGGTGGCGGCACCGAGAGATCGGCGCAGGTGCCGGGGTCCTGGTGCGGCTCTTCGGCGTGTCCGGGGGCGGCCGGGGTCTTGATTTCCAGGTCGGGGGAGACTCCGACGCAGTCGACCGGGGTGCCGTTGGGCCGGTAATAGCGGGCGGTGGTCAGACGCAGGGCGCCGGCGTCGGGCAGCGGGCTGACGGTCTGGACCGAGCCCTTGCCGTAGGAGCGGGTGCCGAAGATCAGGGCCCGTTTGTGATCCTGGAGCGCGGCGGTGACGATTTCCGAGGCCGACGCCGAACCGCCGTTGATCAGCACCACCATCGGCACGCCGGGGATCAGGCTGTCGCCCGAGGCCGGGTAGCTGCGGCCTTCGGCCGAGCGGCGTCCGCGTACCGAAACGATTTCGCCGCTGTCGATGAAGTCGTCGGCAACCGCGATCGCCTGTTCCAGCAGCCCGCCGGGATCGTTGCGCAGATCGACCACGAGGCCGGTCAGGCGGCGGCCGACGGTCTGCCGGATCTTCGCCACCGCTTCTTCGAGTTCGGTGGCGGTCCGTTCGTTAAAGGTGGTGATGCGGACATAGCCCACCGTCCCGCCTTCGACCCGGGACTGGACCGGGTGCAGCTTGACGATGCTGCGGATCAGCGAGACCACCTGGGTCGGGCCGGTCTCGCTGTGGCGCAGGGTCAGGCGGACGCTGGTGCCGGTCGGCCCGCGCATGCGAAACACCGCCTGGATCAGGGTCATGCCCTTGACCGGGATGCCGTCCACCTCGCTGATCAGGTCCCCCGCCCGCAGCCCGGCTTCGGCGGCCGGAGTCCCGTCGATGGGTGCCACCACCCGGATGAATCCGGTCTTCTGGTCGAGGGTCACCTCGATGCCCAGTCCCCCGAACTCGCCATGGGTCTGGGCCTGCATATTGCGGTAATTTTCCGGGTTGAGGTAGGCCGAGTAGGGGTCCAGCCCCGACATCATCCCGGTGATCGCCGCTTCCATCAGGTCGGCGTCGGCGCGCGGGCCGGCCTTGGCCTCGCCGCCCTTGCCGTCTCCGGGTTTGTTCAGGCCCTTGATCGCGTCGTCGATCAGCACCGCGGGTTCCACCACCCGGACATAGTCCTGGACGATCCGGCCCAACACCTCGGCGAACAGGGCGACGTGGGGGTCGTCGGGGCGCAGTTCCTGGCGGCCGGGGCGCAACGCCTCCAACGCGGTCCTGAGCCGCTGAAGGCCGTCTTCGACTCCGGGAGCGGCGAACAGCGCCGCGGTGTTGCCCGACGACGGCCCCGATCCGCCGGAAAACGGCGGCCAGTCCAGACAGCCGCCGAGCGGCATCAGCAGCGGCGCCAGCATCAGCAGCGACGCGAGCCGCCGGCGCGATTGCCGGCGGGTCGGGAGGGGGCTCGGAACGGGAACCGCGCCGGCTTCGGGCGCTACGGGAAGAGTCTTCGGCACGGGTATGATCGACCTTGCTGGGTGAGGCGCCGGCGGCAAGGACCGACGGTCCTCCCGATGGAACAAGAGGAAGCGCGTGGCCCCCGGCTGTCAAGCCCCCTTTGTCGGCTCCCTCCCCTGTTGGTCCTCCTGTTGTTGGTTCCGGTGCCCGATCGGGCAACCCGGAGCGGTGCCAGGGGCAGGTCTAGGGGTTGGTCTCGAGGGCGGGCGGCTTCAGTCTGGGGGCCGGCCCGGACGGGGTGTCGGTGGTGGGGCCTGGGGACGGCGGCAGCGNNCATCGGCTCCGCTTTTGCCCTCGTCGATGGCCACACAGCGCGGGGAACAGGACAGGGTGGATTCGTGGGTGCCGCGATCCACCGTGACCACCCCCAGATCGGCAGGCGCGACCATGACGGTTGCGCGCAACGGCGGCTCGGCAGGCGCGACAATGACGGTTGCGCGCAACAGCGGTGCGCCGTCGGCGCCGACCACCATCAGGCCGGTCTGCCCCGGCTTCCTGCCCAGGAGATAAAGCCGGCGCGGCCCCAGCACCGAGGCATCGGCGATCTGGGGATTGGCGATGATCACGGTGCGGATGTCGCCCGGGAGGTCGAGCAGGGTGATGGCGTCCACCGCCAGCGGTAAACACTGGGGCGCGGCGCCGGGGGTCGGCTTCGGCTCGGCGGCGATCGGGGCGGCCAACAGGAGCGTCGCCATTACGACAACGGTCCGCACGGTGGTCCGGTGGGGAAACATCTCGCTTTGCCTGTCGGTGCGCGGTACATGGTGCCACCGGTCCCGACCGGATCGGCGCCCCTGTCCTTGATCATCATCTGCCTGACATCGGCCCATCATGCCATCGGCTCCGCTGTTCTCCAAGACTCTCGCCGCGTTGACGCTCGCCGTGTCGACGGTTGTGGCGCTGGCGGTCCTGACCGGCTGTGCCGAAACCGGGACCCGGGACACCCTCGACGGGGTGGTGGTCGGGGCGGCGGAGCAGGCCGAACGGGACCATGACTATCAGACGGCGATCCGGCGCTATGCCGCGCTTTACGACCACAAACCGGACGATGTCGGGGTGATTCTGGGGCTGGCGCGCAACCTTCGGTACGCGGGCCGGTTCGAGGAGGCGCAACGGCTGCTGGACGAGGCGCCGCCGCGGCTGGGCCCGCTGCCGCGGCTGCTGCTGGAGCGGGGCAAGGACGAGATTGCCCTTGGCCACGCCGACCGTGCGGTCGAGACGCTGACCGCCGCGGTCAAGGGCGCGCCCACCGACTGGGAGCCGGCGGCGACCCTGGCCGTCGCCTTCGACCGACTCGGCCGCACCGAGGAGGCGGAGGCGCAATACCGGGCGGCCACCGCCCTCAATCCCGAAAATGCCGACGTCCTTAACAACCATGCCCTGTCAAGAGCCCTGGCCGGCCACCTGGACGAGGCGCTGTCGCTGCTGCGTCGCGCGGTCCTGCTGCCCTCCGCCGGCCCCCGGATTCGTGCAAACCTGGCCTTCCTCGAAACCCTGCACCCGTAACGGGGTCTGGGGGCAACGCCCCTGGAAAGAGCAAAGGTCCATCAGTACGCTCGCCCTCGGCCCGGGTCGGGTAGGTTGCGTCGGGGATGACGCCCTGCTGGATGGCCCCGGCCAGCCCATGCCCCAGGA
>PLTC01000082.1 GCA_003165295.1 Rhodospirillales bacterium
GACGAGGCCCACCGCTTCGCCATCGGCACCCACCGGGACCGCCGGACCAAGGCCCTCGCCCGTTCCGAAATCGACCAGATTCCCGGCATCGGCCCGGCCCGCAAGAAGGCCCTGCTTCTCCATTTCGGCAGCGCCCGCGCCATCGCCCGCGCCGGCCTCGCCGACCTGGAAGCGGTCACCGGCATCAGCGGCACCGTCGCCCGCAAAATCTACGACCATTTCCATGGCGAGGGGTGAGGTGATCCGGGACCGCCCCACCCTTGACGCCCGTCCGGCCCGCCGCCATTATCCCTGCCCAGGCAGTGATTGTTGAGGCAGGGTCTTATGGCAGGGTATTACACCGTCGACAGTTTCGGCTGCGGCAGGAGTTTTGGCTATCTCGTGCGCCGGTCCGGCAACCTGATTCTCGGGCGGCTGGAAGCGGTGCTGGCCGGGCAAGGCATGACCATGACCCAATGGGTGGTGCTGATGCATGTCCGTCATGGTCTGGCCCAGACCGCGGCCGAGATCAGCCGCGATATCGGCTATGACAGCGGCGCGCTGACGCGGGTCATGGAGCAGTTGGAGCAGCACGGCCTGATCGAACGCCGACGCTGCTCCCACGACCGGCGGGCCATGGATCTGGCCCTGACCGCCGCCGGTCAGGACACCCTGACCGCGCTGATGCCGGCGGTGGTGGACTGTTTCAACGAGATGCTCGAAGGTTTCAGCCGTACCGAAGTCGATACTCTGATCCAGTTGCTGACCCGGTTCATCGCCCGGACCCAGGGCACCCCGGAGCAGGCGTCATGAGCCGGCGGCCCCGAACCGGCAACCGCCACCGCCGGGCCGCCCTGACCCCGGCGGCTTTGCTGTTGTCCCTGGCCGCCTGCATGACCCCGCCTGACGATCCGCCCCAGGACCATCCCGTGACGGTCGGGGAACTGGGACTTTCGGCCCGGCCGGCTCCGGTGATTGCCGACCGCTGGTGGCGGGCCTACGGCGACCCCCAGTTCGACCGGCTGGTGGAGCAGGCGCTGGCCGGCAACCCGACCCTGGCCGAGGCGCTGGCCCGGGTGCGCGCGGCCCAGGCGGCGACCTCGGCGGCGGAAGCAGGCCTGCTGCCCCAGGTCGGCCTGGACGGCGCCGAGACCCGGCAACGGTTCAGCGCCAACGACATTTACCCGCCCCCCTTTGCCGGCAACGTCTACTGGCAGGGGGCGATCAAGACCGCTTTTTCCTGGAATCTGGACTTTTGGGGCCGACAGGCGGCCCTGATCGCCGCCGCCCGCGACCGGGTCGAGGCCGCCCGGCTGGACGTGGCCAGCGCCCGGCTGGCCCTGATCGGGGCACTGGCCCAAGCCTATCTGGATCTGGTCCACGCCCATGCGGTGGCGGACCTCGCGGTCCAGACCGAAGCCCAGAGACAACGGATTCTCGAGATCACCGGCCAGCGGGTGGCCTCGGGTCTGGATACCGAGGTCGAACGGCGCCAGGCCGACGGCGCGGTGGCCGAGGCCCGGGTGGCACGGGAGGCCGCGGAAAACGACAAGGCCCGGGCCGTGCATCAGCTGGCGGCGCTGACCGGGGCCGGCGCCACAGCCTATGCCCGGATCGTCCGGCCAAGCCTGAAGGCCGAGGCGGTGCTGCCGCTGCCCGCCACCCTGCCCGCCGACCTGCTGGCCCGGCGCCCGGACCTGATCGCCGCGCGGCAGCGGATCGACGCGGCGCTGTCCGGCCGCAGCGCCGCCGCCGCGGCCTTCTATCCCGACGTCAATCTGATGGGCTTTGCCGGCTTTTCGGCCATCGGCCTGACCAACCTCGCGTTGGGCTCCTCCCTGATCGCCGGCGCCGGCCCGGCCATCCATCTGCCGTTGTTCGACGGCGGGGCTCTGGCCGCCGGCTACCGGGGCAGCACCGCCGATCTGGATGCCGCGGTGGCCAGCTACAACCAACAGGTCCAGCGTGCCGTCCAGGACACCGCCGACCGGCTGAGTGAAATCGCGGCTCTGGGTCGCGAGCGCGACCACGAGCAACGGCAACTCGACGATGCCGGAGCGGCCTTTAACCTGGCCGAAGCCCGATATCGTGCCGGCCTTGCCGGCTACCTCTCGGTGCTCAACGCCGAGACCCAGTTACTGGCGGCACGCCGCCAGCACATCGATATCACCACCGCCCAGGTGATGGCCCGGATCAGGCTGCTGCTCGCCGTCGGCGGCAGCTTCGATCCGGCCCAGTCGGAGCCCAAGTCATGAGCCAGGCGCCCACCCCCAACCCCGCCGCCAACCCGACCGGCCAACCCAACCCTGCTCCCGCACCGCATCCGCATCCGGCCCCTGGCCCCCACCCCCGCGCCGCGCGCACCCGCCGGCGCGGCCTGCTGGTGCTCGGAACGCTGGTGGTGCTGGGCGGGCTCGGCTGGGGCGCCAGTTGGTACCTTAATGCCCGCAACAGCCAGTCCACCGACGACGCCTATGTCAGCGGCGACATCGTCCAGATCACCAACGAGGTGGCGGGAACGGTGATGGCGCTCCATGTGGACGACACCCAGTCGGTGCGGCACGGCCAGTTGCTGGTGGAACTGGACCCCGCCGACGCCGACGTCGCCATGGCCGGCGCCCAAGCCGGATTGGCCCAGGCGGTCCGTCAGGTCCGCGCGCTGATTGCCGAGGCCGGACAGTTGCGCGCCCAGATCGTCGAGCGCGAGGCCGCCCTGCGCCAGGCCCAAAATGACCTGAAGCGCCGCCAGACGCTGGCCGCCAGCGGCGGGGTGTCCGCGGAGGAGATCGCCCACGGCCGCGACTCCGTCACCGAGTTGACCGCGGCCCTCGATGTCGCCCACGGCCAGCTCGATCACACCAACGCCGAGATCGCCGGGACCACCGTCGAAAGCCATCCGCTGGTGCTGGCCGCCGCAGCCCACCTGCGCGACGCCGCCCTGTCCCGTCACCGGACCCGAATCGTGGCGCCGGTGGATGGGGTGATCGCCCGCCGCGGGGTTCAGCTTGGTCAGCGGCTGGGTCCCGGAACGCCGTTGATGGCGGTGGTGCCGCTGGATGACGTTTGGGTCGACGCCAACTTCAAGGAGGTTCAACTCGACCGGATCCGAATCGGCCAGCCGGTCACGCTCACCGCGGATCTCTGGGGCGGAAACGTGGTCTATCACGGCAAGGTCGCCGGCCTGTCCGCCGGGTCGGGCACCGCCTTCTCTCTGCTGCCGGCCCAAAACGCCACCGGCAACTGGATCAAGATCATCCAGCGGGTACCGGTGCGGATTCTGCTCGACCCCGGAGAGCTTCAGGCCCATCCGCTGCGTCTTGGCCTGTCGGTCAGCGCCACCGTGGACATCCGTGACCAGTCCGGCCCGCCGGTCGCGGCCCGGTTGCGGTCCCAACCGCTGCCGGTCCGGCCAAGCGACGGCGACGACCCGGACATCACGGCGCTGATTGCGCGGATCATCGCCGATAATCTCGGAACAGCACCGATCGCGGCCCCGGTCGCGGCCAAGGTTCCTCCCGCCAAGGACAACCGGGAATGAACCCGCTACCCCCGCTTTCCGGCGTCGCCCTGGCCATCACCGCCATCGCACTGGCGCTCGGGACCTTCATGCAGGTGCTGGACACGACCATCGTGGTGGTGGCTATCCCGACCATCGCCGGCAATCTCGGGGTCAGCGCCGACCAGGGAACCTGGGTGGTGACGTCCTTCGCCGTGTCCAACGGCGTCTCGGTGCCGCTCACCGGCTGGTTGATGCAACGCTATGGGGTGGTTCGGACCTTCGTGGTCTCGGTGCTGCTGTTCACCGCGGCCTCGCTGCTGTGCGGCCTGTCCTGGAGCCTCGAGTCGCTGGTGGCCTTCCGCATCCTCCAGGGCGTCGTCTCGGGTCCGATGATCCCGGGCTCCCAGGCGCTGCTGATTTCGATCTTTCCGCCCCATCGGCGCAGCACCGCGCTGGCCATCTGGTCCATGACCACCCTGGTCGCGCCGATCACCGGACCGATTCTCGGCGGGTACATTTCCGACAATTACGTCTGGCCCTGGATATTCCTGATCAATCTGCCGGTCGGACTGCTGTGCGCCCTGCTCTGCTGGCGCGGTCTGGCCGCTCGGGAAACCCCCACCCGCAAGATTCCGGTGGATACCGTCGGCCTTGGGCTGCTGGTGGTCTGGGTCGGGGCGTTGCAGGTGATGCTGGACCTGGGCAAGGACGCCGACTGGTTCGCCTCCACCACCATCGTCATTCTCGCCCTGGTCTCCGCCATCAGCTTCGTGGCGTGGTTGATCTGGGAAATCACCGAAGAACATCCCATGGTCGACCTGTCCCTGTTCACCACCCGCAATTTCGCCCTGGGGACGCTGGCGCTGTGCCTGACCTTTGGCGTGTTCTTCGGCAACATCGTGATCCTACCGCTGTGGCTGCAAACCCAAATGAATTACACGGCGACCTGGGCCGGGCTGGCCACCGCCCCCGGCGGCGCGGTGGCGGTGGTGCTGACCGCAGTCTTGGTCCCGCTCACCGCCCGATTGGACGCCCGGGTGACCGCCACCGTCGCCTTCATCGCCTTCGCCATCGCCTATTTCATGCGCGCCGACCTGACCCCGGACGCCAGTTTCGAATCCCTGGTCTGGCCGATGATGGTCCAGGGCGTCGCCATGTCGCTGTTCTTCGTGGCGCTGGTGACCATTTCGCTGCAAGGCGTGCCGCCCCAGCGCATCCCGCTGGCCTCGGGCCTTTCCAATTTCTCACGCATCACCGCCGGCAGCTTCGCCGCCTCGATCTCCACCACCCTCTGGGACCGTCGGGAGGCCCTGCATCAGACCCGGCTGAGCGAAGGCATCAGCGTTTACGATCCCACCCTGACCGAAGCGGTGGCAACCCTCCACGCCACCGGCCTGAGTTATACCGAGGCGCTGGCGGTCTGGACCCGAACCCTGATCAACCAGGCCTACGCCATGGCCTCCCTTGACTATTTCTGGCTTTCGGGCTGCCTCGTGCTGGTCATGCTCCCGGTGGTGTGGCTGGCCCGCGGAACCCGGAGGGGATAATACCGGCGGGCGTAAACGATGACCCATTGGGGGCTTTGCCCCATAGTCGCTCGGATATCACTATTGTCTTGATTTTGCAGGGCTCTGCCCTGCACCCGCAAGGAGGCTCGCCTCCTTGACCCCGTGACGTCAAGGACTGCGCAAAAAAAACCGGAAGCCAACCCGGTTCATAAGGCGGTTCGGATCACCGTATCGACGTCGCGGAATGCCGCCTCCACTTCCGCCAACCTTCGGTGGGCGGCGATCAGCTCGCCCGCGGTGATGTCGGCCTCAACGCTCGCCGCAACCCCGGCCAGCCGGTGAGCACCGGCGGTGCGGGCGGCGCCGACGATGGAGTGGGCGGCAAAGCGGGCGTCGTCCCGGTCGCCGGCAGCCAGCGCCCGGGCCAGGTCATCGAGGGTCGGACCGGTGGTTTCCAGAAAAATGCCCATCATCGACCGGGCGGCCTCGCGGTCGCCGAACAGCGTATCGATAAAGCCGAGATCGAGGACCGGCGGCGCCTCCGGCGTCCCGGGCACCGCCACCATACCGTCATTCCGGCTCAACGGTCGTCGCAGGGCCAACGCCCGGGGCACCCAGTGAGCCACCACGCCTTCCAGGTCCCGGAGCGCCACCGGCTTGGCAAGGTAGCCGTCCATGCCGGCGGCGAAACACTTTTCCGCCTCTCCCGACAGCGCCGCCGCGGTCAGGGCGACAATGGGCAAATGACCTCCGGACAAAATCTCGGCGGCCCGGATGCGCCGGGCCAGGGCATAGCCGTCCAGCCGCGGCATGAAACAGTCGGTGACGAGCAGGCCATAGGACGTGGCCTGGAGCGCCGCCCAGGCGGCCTCGCCGTCCTCGACCAGATCCACGGCAAATCCCAGACGTTTGAATTGCTGGCGAATTACCTCCTGGTTGGTGGGGTTGTCTTCGGCCACCAGCACCAGCACGCCCGCCGCCCGGGCTTCCTCGCGGCCCGGCGGCGCCACCGCGCCCCCAGGCGCCATCGCCGGCGGCTGCGTACCTTCCGGCGCGATCAAGCCGACGGCACGGGCCACCGCCCGTTCCAGCACCTTCCGGCGCACCGGCTTGAACAGCACCTCGGTCACCCCCAGCGACTCGGCGGCGGCAGGAACCCCGGCATCGTCCAGGTGGGTGGTCACCACCACCCGCAACGCCCTGAACCGGCCGGACGATTTCAGGCAACGGACCAGCCCCAGGCCGTCGAGCCGGTCGGGATCGTGGTCCACCACCAGTACCTGAAACGGCGCACCCCGATCGGCCGCCCGGCGCAGGGCATCCAGCCCGCAGGTGGCATCCGGCGCCGACACCACCCGGGCGCCGCAACCGCTCAGGACCGCGTCAAAGGCCCGACAGGCGGCCGGGGCGTCGTCCACCACCAGCACCGACCGGCCCTGAAGATCGATGGAGAGGGCCGGCGCTACGCTCACCGTCCCGGCCTCGGCCAGCGCCAGCGGCACCTCGAACCAGAAGGTTGAACCGAAACCGACGGCGCCCCGCGCCCCGATGGCGCCCCCCATCAGGCCGACCAGACGCCGGGAGATGGAAAGCCCCAGACCGCTGCCACCGAAGCGACGGGTGGTCGAGGCGTCGGCCTGGCTGAACGGCGCGAACAGCTTGGCCTGGAGGTCCTCGGACAGGCCGATGCCGGTGTCGACCACCTCGAACCGAACCGTCGGCACGCCATCGGCATGGCGTTCGCGCCCCTCGGCCACCATCACCGCGATGTATCCGCGATCGGTGAATTTCAGGGCATTACCGATCAGGTTCAGCAGAATCTGACGCAGGCGCACCGGGTCGCCGATCCGGGCGTCGGACAGCCCCCGGTCCAGATCGACGATCAGGTCCAGGTGCTTCTCCCGGCTTCGGGTTGACAGCAGGTCGGCCACCCCTTCGACCAGCCCGCCAAGGGACATCGGAACCCGCTCAATTTCCATCCGTCCGGCTTCGATCTTGGAAAAATCGAGGATGTCATTGATAATCGTCAGGAGCGCCAGCGCCGACTCCCGGATCACCGCCACGGACTTGCGTTGTTCGGTATCCAGCGCCGTCCGCTCCAGCAGTTCCAGCATGCCCAGCACCCCATTCATCGGGGTACGGATCTCATGGCTCATGGTGGCCAGGAAGGTGGATTTGGAGCGGACCGCCGCCTCGGCCTGCTCTTTGGCCTGGCGAAGCGCCTCCTCGGCCTGGCGGCGCTCGGTGACATCGGTGCATGTGACCAGATAGCCGCCCTCGGGGCGGTAATTGCCGTGAAACTCCAGGACCCGCCCATCGGCCAGCCGGGTTTCGCCCACCAGCGGCAGGCCGCTGCCGATATAGGTGGAGATTTCGAAGATCAGCGAGTCCGCGGTGCGCCCGCCCAGGTCCCCCTGTTCCGCCGAACGCCGGATCAGGTCCGACAGCCTTGGTCGCGACGCCATTAACTCGGGCGGATAGCTCCACAACTTAAGATAACGTTCGTTATGAATGACCACCCGCAGCTCGTCATCGAACAGGCACAGGCCATTGGGCATCACCGCGAATGCCGCCTGAAGCTGGCGCGAGGTTTCCGCCGCTTCGGCCTCGGCGCGGACCCGGTCGCTGATGTCGACCACCGTCACCTGCATGGCCGGACGGCCCATCCATTCGATGACCCGCTCGATCACCTCGCACCAGACCGGAAGTCCGTCCCGGCGCAACCGGCAGACCCGGCGGAGTCCCGGCGCTTCTTCGCCGGCCATCATCTGGAAATAGGAACGCCAGGCGCGCGGCCCCTCCTCGAAGGCCATCAGAACCTCAAGGGTGGGCAACGCCAGCAACGCCTCGGCCCGTTCGAAGCCGAAGATGCGGGCATAGGCGTCGTTGGCGAACAGTGGCACGAAATTGCGATGTATCAGAATGCCCTGGATCGACCCCTCGATCAGACCACGAAAGCGCGCTTCGCTTTCGGCCAGCGCGGTTTCTCTCTGCCGCCATTCGGAGACAAAATCATCAACCACCGCCGCCATTTCGGCGATATCGTCGGTTCCACCGGGCAGGGACGCCGCCCGCCCCGCGGTGAGCGCGCGCAGCCCGCGGCGCAACTGGCGGAGCCGCCGCACCACCAGCCGGTGGCTGACGACGCCGAAGGCCAGCACGCCGACGGCGACCAGCATGGCCAGCAACGCCACCAGTTGGCCCCGATCCGCCGCCGTTACGGCCAGTGCCGCAGCATGCTGCGCCTCCGCCGGCGCCACCGTGACCAGCCGGTCGGCGATTCCGGTGATGGTGTTCCGCAACGCCTGGCCCGACAGCAGCGCGACCACCCCGCCGGTGAACGCCCCCGCGGCCAGCCCGATCAAAGCCGCCGCCAGCCTGCCGGTGATGCCGAACCGGGGGCCGTTCATCTCCCGGTGCCCCCGGCCCCTCCGATGTGAGACCCAGGCGACCGGAGCCCGGTCATGGCGTCACGGCAAGGATCCGGCACTGCGCAGCCGCTGAAAGCTCCGCTCCAGTCGGGCAAGCAATGCCGCCGCATCCGGCGTCTTCTTCGAGACCACGAAGTGAGCATCAACCACCGAGATGGGTGTGGATTTGAGGTTGGGCGGAATCCGCCCGGCGAGCGCCAGCTTCATCGGCAAGGTATATTCAAGCAGCAGCAGCGTCGGCCGGTTGCGCAGCGCCGACAAGCCTCTTTCCGCCGAATCAACGGCAACCAAGGTGACCCGGTTGGCGGGATTTTCAAGAAACGATCGCCAGCCGGCGTAGGAATAGCCGGCATGGACGATCACCGTGCGCCCGACCAGATCCTCCATGCGCGTGACCACCGGCGTCTCGTCCATGGCGTAGACGTCAAGTTCGATCCGGGCGATCACCGACTCCCCGGCCAGTGTGGTGCCCTGGAATTCCGGCGGCGTGGTCACCCCCATGAACAGGTCCAGGGTCCCGTCGGCGATGCCCGGATACAAACTGGTCGGCGGCACCGCCCGGGTTCCGAGATCGATGCCGGCATCGGCCGCCACCGCCTCGACCATTTCGATCAAAGAGCCTTGAGGTTTGCCCTCCGAGTCGGTGTACGTGAAAGGTGGAAATTCCGCATAACCCAGGGTCATCGGCACACCGGCAGCGAACGCCGGGACCGGCAGTCCCAACGCGACCAGCAGAACCAGCACCCTTCCAATCGGCTGACAGTTCATCGACCGCTCGCTCCTTCCCTTGTGGATCGAAGCCGATGATAAGCGGCTTGGCCCGAAATCGGAAGCCGCCCGCCGTTCGGCCCGCCGGCCGGGGCACAAGAGGGGTACCGGCTAACCGCGCCACCGGGACATCACCACCCCCACCGCTGCGGCGTCGGGGAAAACCTCCAGCTTCTCGACCCGAACCTCGGCACCGAGCACCCGGCCGTCGATCAGGCACAGGCTGGCGATCCGTTCGGCCAGCGTCTCGATCAATTTGATATGGCCGCTCTGCGCCACCTGCCGGATACCGTCGACCAGCCCTTCGTAGGACAGCACCGCCGCAATCTCATCCCGAAAGCCCGCCCCCGGGTGGCGGACGGTAAGATCGACCGAGATGCGCACCGGCTGCGGTCGCCGGTGCTCGTGGTCGTGGACGCCGATCGACGCCCGAACCACCAGATCCCGGAGCACGATCCGGTAGGTGGTGACGCCGGCAGAAACTGGATCGGCCACAGGCACGCCCTCGCTTTCCTGATCAACAGCCCCGACCATAAAAACAATCGCGGCCAAACACCATCGCCCAGGCACCCAGGTCGCCCTGGCCCCGCCACGGATCAGCCGACCGCCCCCGGCCCGGGCGCAGGCAACCGCTGCGGCAATCGCACCATGCCATCGTCCCCGGGCAACGCCCCAAGCAACTCCGCCACCGTGCGCCCCAGGACGGGATGAACCGCCCCGGGAGCGATTTCGGCCAGCGGCCGCAGCACGAAGCCGCGCTCGGCCAGCCGCGGATGCGGAATTTCCAGGTCATGCCGGGAGAGCACGGTGTCGCCATAGAGCAGGATATCGATATCGACCACCCGTGGCCCGAAACGCCGCCCCGGCGTCCGCCCCAGCGCCGTCTCCAACCCCTTGACCAGAGTGAGCAGAGCCTCGGGAGCGAGACCGGTGCGGGCCGCCAATGCCAGATTGAGGAATGCCGGCTGGTCGGTGACATACATCGGCGCGCTTTCATAAAGCGCCGATACCGCCGTCACCGCCAGGGCCCGGTCCAGCGCCGCCACCGCCCGGCCAAGATGGCCGGCGCGGTCGCCGAGATTGCCGCCCAGCCCCAACAGCACCGTCACCGCTCCGCCATTCATCCGCCACCCGCCCCGTCAGACGTCCCGAACCGCTTCCAGCATCATGCCCCGGAACATCTTCAGCAAGTGCTGATCGAGATGTGCCGACATCTCTGCGGTCATGATCTCCAGGGCCTTGCCGGCCGCCATGGGCGGCTTGTAGACCCGGCGATCGGTGAGCGCGCAGAAAATGTCGACAATCGACGACATCCGGGCCAGTTCATTCAGTTCCCGCCCCTTCAAACCCCGCGGGTAGCCGCTGCCGTCGAGCTTTTCGTGGTGTTGAGCCGCGATGATCATCACACCCCTGGGAACGCTGTCATTGGCTTCGAGCACCGCCCGGCTGGCCGGCACATGACCCTTCATCACCTCGAACTCCTCCGCCGTCAGATGCCCGGGTTTGTTGAGTATCTGGTGTGGAATGGTCATTTTCCCAACGTCGTGGAGCAGGCCACCGCCGCTCAACACCAGCACGTCACGATGGGTCAAGCCGATGGCGTTACCGAACAGCGACAGCAGGGTCGCAACCTTGAGCGAATGAGCGAAGGTATAATTGTCGTGATCCTTCACGCCTTCGAGAATGTCCTTATAGTCGTCATTCTCGATGGCCTCCACCAGCGGCTGGCAGGCATCGTCGACCACCCGGTAATCGATGCCCTGACCGCCATCGATGGCGTCAGAAATGTTATTGAAGACGCTGATGGTTTCCTTGAGCGCGGCGCGTGGCCGGGATGGCAGCCGGTTCCACCCCTCTTCGACCTGCCGGTTGAGGACCGCGGTAACCGTGGCAATCAGCTTGCTGCGCCGATAGGGCTTTGAAAGCAAGGCGTTGGCCCCACACGCCTTGACCGCCGGCGCGACGCTGCGTTCGTCCTGCGCCGAGGTCAGGATCACCGGCACGGAGGCCAGCACCCGGTCCCGCCGCATCGCCCTGACCAGATTGTATCCGCCGCCGCCGGGGGTCTGGTCGTCCACCAGCACCAGATCGGCAACCTCATCGCGGAGCCCGCACAACGCCCCACCGACGTCGAAATACTGGACCACCCGATAGAATGAGATCAGGGCATGAGCCACCTGGCTGCGATTCTGGCCATTTCCGTCGACAACGGCAACCAGCGGAACCTGACGATGGCGTGACTCGGTCAAGAACACTGACACCTTTCGCAATCAAGGTTCACCAACCGCGTCCATCCCATCGGACCCGACCGGCACCACCAGGCTTCGGCCCCGGGGTGACGATGTAGCGGAGCCCCGTCAGGTCTTCAAGCCATGTCGGCGTCGCATTTGAGACGTTTTTTTCTGTTCACGGCTGCTCTCGGACAGCAACGCCTCCAGGCCGCTGACAAAATGCCGGAAGCTGGGTGAGCGGTTGCGGCCTGGTTCCATACCGGCGACCACCTTTCGCGCGACCTCATTCTTGGGCAGCCGTTCCAGGGCGCCGTAATATCCTGCCCGTTGCAGGACTTGTAACAACCTCTCCCAGGTACCCCCGGCGATTTCATCCGGCTCGACAAACCCCTTCTTCCGGGACAAAGAGGCCGGGATCCGGGGATAGGCCGCGCAAAGCGCCGGAACGTCGCCAAAAAACCAAGCCTCCAGTTCTTCAATCACAATGCGATTGACCACATGGAACCGGCCGGTCGCATCGGGCGCCGCTTTGGTCGGCAATCCCGCGCCCGCCGCAATTTTCTCCAACCGGGATTTCAAATCGCAACAATCATCATCGTCCCGATCGACGACCACCAGCACCTTAATTTCTTCACGCGCAAGGCGCGCCACATATCCGGCAAAGCGACTCGGCAAATCTCTCAATAACCGTTGCTTCGAACCATGATCAATGATTTTCCAGGTAACCTCGCGATTTTCAAACAGTCGCGGCAGCAGAATATCGAGCGCACTCTCCATCGACGGCTCTTCAACATGAATAAACACAGTCATGTTAAATCTCCGTCACGGATTGCCGAACTCGAAATAGTTTTCCATCCACAAGTCACCAAGAAGCGCCCCGGCATCAAGCATTTCCTGAATTCCCGGCATGTCAGCGATCCGCTTCGCGACGGCGTAGCCATCGTCACCACGCATCATCGCCCAGACCTGCTTTGGGCTCAGCGCATTGATAAAAAATGGAGAATGGGTGGTAACGATCAACTGCGTGCTGACCGCTGCCTGGTCGCACTCCTCGGCCAGTTCCCGCAATAACTTGGGGTGCAGGAAATTCTCCGGTTCCTCAATGCCGATCAGCGGCGGCGGTACCGGGTCGTTCAACTGAACCAGATAGGCCAGCAGCTTCATGGTTCCGTCCGAAGCGTAACGGGCCTGCACCCCTTCCGAGAACGGGGCATCCTTGACCATCAAAAGCAAATGTCCGGTGGGCAGCGTTTCCGGGACGACCCGCTCGATTTGCGGGATGCGACGGCGCAGAACCTCAAAGATGCTCTCCAGACGCTCAGGATAACGTTCCTTGAGATGCTGAATGACATTGACGAGGTTGTCCCCGTTTTTCGACAGTCGCTCTTGTGGTCCGGCCTCGGGGATGGCCCGCATATCCTTGGCCGACAGGTGTGACAGGTGCCATCCGGTGATGAAGTCCCGCAGCGCCTTGACCCGTGGGTTTTCCGCGAACTGCCCCAAGGTGCTGACCGCCAGCACGTCCGGTCCCGATAACGCCCGGTCGACCCGCTGGTCCGAGCTTTCCGGGACTTCGCCGGTGACGACCGAACCGACCCCTCTTTCATACTTCAGAAAGTGAAACGGCTGCCCGGTCTGCCCGCGCCGCCACCGCATCCATTCCTGCGCGATCACCGGACGACGGCTGTCCACATCAATTTCCAGGTGATAGGTAATACGCGGTGGCCGTCGCTCCGCCTTGAGGTAGCCCTCCCGGTAAGTCACCTCAAAACTGATCGGCCCGTCGCTGTCGCGGCTGCGCAGGTCTTTCAACCCGATCCCCCGCTTGTCCACCGCGCGGCGCAGACCTTCGGAGAAGCAGTCCAAAAGAAAAGCAAACACATCAAAGAACGTCGATTTTCCGCTGCCGTTCGGACCGAGCAAAACCGACAGCGGGGTCAGGTCCTCAAATTCGACATTCTTCAAGGCCCGAAAATTTCCGATCTTGATTCTCTCGACCCGAGGCGGGACGCGGACAGTTTCGATCATGATACGGACTCCTCCACCGCCAACGGCAAGGAAAATGCCGCCGAACCCCAGGCTCCGATGATTTTTGTGCCCCGGAGTCGATCATGGCGTCTTTTTTCTCGGCTTCCCGTAGCACTTCTCCGCCCATCGAAACTACCCCACGGGGACCCCGCGTCGCAAGCTGCGGCGCCCCCCGCCCCTTCTCGCCCACTCACGTCAACGCCGGGCTTGACGACCGCGGCCGGGCCGCTTACAAGAGCAACCGTCGCCGTCCGGTCACCGTTCGGCGGAAGGGATGATTTATCCGCTGCTTCAGTTCAGCACTTTCAAAAAGGGATCCGTCCGATGGCACGTCGGTGCGCCGTGACCGGCAAAGGCACGCAATTCGGCAACAACGTCAGTCACGCCAACAACAAGAACCGGCGCCGGTTTCAGCCCAACCTTCAGGTGACCTCGTTGCTGAGCGATGCGCTTGGCCGGACCGTCCGCCTGCGGGTGTCGACCAATGCCATCCGTTCGATCGAGCATCGCGGCGGCATCGACGCCTTCCTGCTGTCCAGCCACGATGCCGTGTTGAGCATCGAAGCCCGGCGGCTGAAGAACCAGATCGCCAAGGCCCGGGAGGCGAGGCCGGTCGCCACCTGAGACCGGGGAGCAGGGACCGGAAGATCGGCCCCAACACCGGAATGGCGCAGGGACTCGGGCACGCGACCAGGCGGGTGGCGTGCCCGGGATGGTGATTATTCCATCTCGTCTTCCTCGGTGCCACCGTCGATAACCCTGCGTGCGGTTTCATAGGGGAAACCAGCCCGACCGAGTACCGCCAGGTCACGGGTCCGGTGGAGTTCGCGTTGCCCTGGCGGCCGGAACGGCCCCAGTCGTCGCCGTCGGGCCAGCGCCCATGCCGCGGCGCGGTCGGCGAGGTCGGCGGTTTCGGCGCCGCCGTCGCGGTCGGTGCGTGCCAGCGCCGCCGTGGCTGTCCCGGCCGCAACCCCCCGCGCCGCCAGTCGCTCGCGGATTGCCCGCCCCGACAGACCGCGCCGTCGCAGGCTGGCCGCTTTGGCCTCGG
This sequence comes from Rhodospirillales bacterium, assembly GCA_003165295.1. GTDB lineage: Bacteria > Pseudomonadota > Alphaproteobacteria > Azospirillales > Azospirillaceae > BOG-933. Next base: position 14,493 of record PLTC01000082.1, read on the forward strand.
CATAGACGGCATCGTCAAGCAGCCCGCTCGCCTGATAACGGCTGACCAGCGACTCGACCCAGCCTGCCCCCTCGACCCGGTCGGTGTCGTGGTGTTGCACCGATCGGTCCACCCGCGCCATCAGCACCCGCCTCAGACTGGCCGCCGAGGCCGAAAACCGCTCGAGATACCGTAACGCCGCCCGCTCCAGCCGCTCTGGCGTGAGCGGCGGCGGCCCGTCAGTTCTCGTCATGAATGGCAACCTGCGTACCGCCGTCGCCCACCGCCTGGGCATTGCGGTCGGCCGCCGGCAGATAGACCGGCCAGGCCCCGGCCGCCACCGCATCCAGCGTGGCGGACGGCTGCCCAAGCCGCATCTGGTAGATCCATAGATTGGACAACACCTTGTGAACGTAATCGCGGGTTTCGTGCATCGGGATGCTTTCGACGAACAGCAGCGGGTCGCCGATATCCTCGAGTTCATGCCGCCAGCGCGCCAGATTGGTGGGTCCGGCATTATAGGCCACCGCCAGATGGACCAGATTGCCGGCGATCAGCGGGCTGGCGAGCAGGCTGGCGACGTAACGCTGCCCAAGCAACAGATTCCATTGAGGGTCGAACAATCTTCGATGTTCGGTCGCCGAGTCGTCGCCGCCGGGATCGCCCTCCCGGATCCCCATGTCCCGCGCGGTCTCGGGCATCAACTGCATCAAACCCGCGGCCCCGGCCCGACTGACCAGCCGCGGCTCGAAACGCGACTCCTGGCGCATGATGGCAAACAGCAGCGCACGATCAAGGGCGAAGCCGTCGGGGGGATTCCAATGGGGCAGCGGATAGAGCGCGGCGTCATAGGTGCCACCATCGGGAGCGGCCACGGCGTTGCCGACCTGCAAGGCCAGCGCCGGCAGCCCGGCCCGATCGGCCAGCGCCAGCAGCGCCTCGGCCAGCACGACATTCTCGCGCGGGTGGATACGCCGCAATTCCTGCTCGGCAAGATCGTCCTCGCCTACTTGCAGCAGGGCGATGGCGCGATGGCCCGGCGCGGTTTCGCCAATCGCCGCCAAATGGCGCACGGTCAGCGGCGGCACCTGCCACCGGAAAACTCCGGCGCGTCCCAGGGTACGCCGGGCA
>PLTC01000104.1 GCA_003165295.1 Rhodospirillales bacterium
CAGGCTCGGGCTCTGGTCGGCCTGCCTCTCTGGCTCGACGATGTACGGAAGGGCCGCCGGTTTCGGGCTAATATCCCGCCTTGGGCACGCGAAGCCTGGAGCGATTTCGTCAAGAGCCGCTTCGCCAAGGACAACGGCTTCGCCCCGTGGCTTGCCTGGTACCGCGCCCTGCTGCCCGACACGGCGGCAGCCAGTCCCCAGGATACCTTCGGCGAGGCGCTGGCCCTCCGGCTTGCGGCCCAGCCGGAGGCGTGGTGGTCGCGCGAGGCGACGGCGGTCAACCGGGACATCGCCGACTGGTTGAAGGGGTTGCCTCCCGCCGCAGCGGAATTGGAAAAAGACATCGGCGCCGTCCTCGACAACCTGCCGGTCCAGGCGCCCGCCGACTTTCGCTTTGACTGGCGGGAGGACCGGATCGTCGCGACGCCGCCGGAGCCGCGGCCGGGCGACGGCGGACTGGCCCAGGACCTGCTCGACGGGGTGCGGGACAAGGCCGGGGTGCTGGCCGAACGGCTGGCCCGCAGCAATGCCCCGCCCCGGGTCCTGGCCTCGGTCCGGGGCCTGCTCGGCATGCTGCCGCCGTCGGTGGCGGCGCTGCGGCCGGGGCTGCTGCTCAGCCACAGCCGCTCGCTGGAGGCCGACGCCGCGGCCTTTGCCGGCGCCGAGGGCGAGTTGTCGCCCGACGCCGCGGCGATGCTGATCGACCTTGCCGAAACCGCGGGCGATCTCAAGGGCTGCTTCCCGGAACTGCGCGCGATCGAGACCGAGCGGCTGGCGCTGCAACTGAAATCCACCGATGTCGCGGCGGTCAGGACCCTGCTGGATCAGGTGGCGGCCGGGGCCGCCGGCGCCGGGGCGGTGGTCGATCCCAGCGCCGCCGGGGCGTTGCAGACCTCGGCCGATCTCAGCCGGGCCGAGGCGTCGGACGAGGTGCAGGAGCAACGGGTTGCCGGGTTTGCCCTGGTGGTACGCAACTTCCTGTCGTGGGTGCTGCGCGTCGCGGTGGCCAACGCCCTGGCCCGGGCGGTCACCGAGACCACCCGGGAAATCTGGGACAAGGCCAGGCCCAAAATCATCCGAGGCGCCGCCGACGGCCTGGGGGCGATGGCCAAACCCACGGTGATCGTCGCCATCGCCAGCCTGCTCGGATCGGTGTTGGGACCGGCGGCCGGCGTCGCCGCGCTCCTGGCCGGCTTCGGCAAGATCGGGGCGCTGATCACCATCCTCAGGAAGTACCTGCCCAGGGACCTGTCCCCCGAAGACTGACGCCGCCCGGCCCCCCAACGCCCGGCAGCGCAAAGCTCCTCTTGCGATGGCCGGCCGGTGGGATCATGATGATCACGGTCGAAAGATTTTCGTGCAGGGAGAAACCCTATGGACATCAACGCAACCCCGGCGGCGGCCCTGATGCAGCAGCAAGGCGGCCAGACCAAGTTCAACCTGACCACCCTCAAGCATGACAATCAGGTCAATCTCGAGGTGGCCACCCTGGCCTCAACCGCCGCCGCCCCGCTTCCGGCCGACGGCAGCCGCGGCCACACGGTCAACACCACCGCGTGATCGGGCGCGTGATCGGGCGCGTGATCGGGCGCGTGATCGGGCGGCGGCTTCGGGTGCGGTGGCCGGGATGGGTCCCCGCCCATAGCGCCCGGTCGCACCGGAGTCGGCATCGGTTTCCGATCCCTGATCAGGGTTTTCGGTCGCTGGCCCATACCCTGGTATGGCGGCGCGACCCCGTCACCCGAACACCTGACCGCACCGCCTGAATAACCCCGACGCCGCCCTACCCGCGGCGCCCTTCGCGTTTCTCGACAGCCGTGACGGCAAAAACATGGACGGAAGCCCCCACGATCCCACGGCTTCGCCCCGCTCTGGTCTTCGGAGATTTCGATCCCCGGAATGCCCCGGGCGCGATTGTTTCGACACCCTCATTTTTACGCCAACCCTATGAAATGAAACGGTGTTTTAGACGGCTGCCGGCCGCCTGAACCGGCCGACGCCGGGGCTGCGGCGACGTAAAGGCTCAAACCATGTGGATCACCGGGATCATCGTTTGCCTTTTCATTCTCGGCACCAGCCTGGTTCTGCCGTGGATGAACCGCCACAGCATCAGGGAGCTGAGTCGGCGCGTCGAGGGTTTGCAGGAAGAGATCGATCGCCTGAAACGCCCGAAGGCCGGGGAACCGGCGGAACTTCCAGAAGAAGCGCGCGGAAGCACGACGGTCCAGGCGCCGTCGCCCGACCCGTGGCCGCCGTCGCACGGTGAGGGTGACCCTTATCTCACGTCCGACGAGGCCGCAGACGGACCGGCGGCGGCGGAGGCGTTGGCCGCTCCGGTGGCCGTCGCCGCGCCGACCGGAAGCTTCGAGCGGCAGTTCGGCGGGCGTATTTTTGTCTGGCTGGGCGGCGTCGCGCTGGTCCTGGCCGGAGTCTTTCTGGTCCAGTATTCCATCGAAGCCGGCCTGCTGGATCCCGAGGTGCGGACCGCGCTCGGGCTTGTCCTCGGCCTCGCGCTGCTGGGCGGCGGCGCGCTGGTGCGCAAGCGGGGGCCACTTTCCAACGGCGTGCGCATCGCGCAGGCGCTGTCCGGTGCCGGTCTTGCCGATCTCTACGTCTCGCTGTTCGCCGCGACCAATCTTTACCATCTGATCCCGGCCACGGTCGGCGTCCTCGGCATGGCGGCGGTGACGTTCGGGGCGGTATCGCTGTCCTTGTGGTACGGCATGCCGATCGCGGTTTTTGGGCTGGTCGGGGGCTTTTTGACGCCGGCGCTGGTCCGGTCCGCCGACCCGGAGGCCGCGCTGCTGTTTTTGTATCTCTATCTGGTGCTTGCCGGGCTTTTCGTCGTCATCCGCATAAGGAACATGTGGCTTCTGGCCGTGCCCGCGGTGGTCGCGGCGTTTGTCTGGGTCCTGATCTGGATTTTTGGCGGCGTATCCGTGCCGGGGGATTCCCTTTGGCTGGGACTGTTTTTGCTGGCGGTCAGCGCAACGGTGGTGACGGCGTCGCACCCGAGGGCGGAACCCGCCGCCGGCGGCACCGTTTCGTCCGCGGTCATGCCGGTTCTCGGCGGCCTCACCGCCAGCGGCGCCATGCTGCTGATGGGCCTGACCGCGGTATGTGCCGGATTCGGTGATATGGACTGGGTCATGCTCGGTATTCTGTCGGCAGGCGGCATCTGCCTCGCCATTTTTGACCAAGGGCGTTACGGGCTTGTGCCATGGGTGGCGATGGCCGTGACGGCGGTCATGCTGGCGGTCTGGCCGGACCGCACGCCGCAGGAATTCGGTCTGGTTCTTGGGGCCTTCGCCTTACTTTATATCGTCGCCGGTCATACCATGCAGGCGCGCAGCCCGCAGCCTGTGATGTGGTCGGGACTGGCGGCGGCAACGGCGCTGGGCTACTATCTGCTGGCCTGTTTCGGGCTGCGCGACACGCCGCTCCGCGAAGAAATCCCGATGTTCTGGGGATTTCTGGCGCTGAGTCTCGCCGGGCTGTCGCTCGTGGCGTTGACCGGCATCCGCCGCGAGGTGCCGGACGGACATCCGCCGAAACAACCGCTCATGGCGATCTACGCCGCGACCGTCACGGCCTTTCTCGCGCTTGGTTTGACCATCGAACTCCGGCGCGAATTTCTGTCGGTGGCTCTGGCCGCCGAAATGCTGGCGCTGACCTGGATTGATGCCAGGGTGGACATCAGGGCACTCCGACCTCTGGTGATCGCACTGATCGGCGTCTTCGGGTTTCTGCTGGTTCCGCAGGTTCTGCTGATCGCGGAACTGGCGGTTTACAGTCTGGTCGAGGTCCAGATGCCGCTGACCGACCGGCTGCCCATCGTCGAATGGCCGCTGTTCCAACTGGGCGCGCCCGCGCTGTTCTTCCTCGGCGCCAGCATGTTCCTGCGGCGCAGGCGCGACGACGGGCTGGTTTACGGGATGGAAATCGCGGCGGTCGCGCTGGCCGGGGTGATGGGATTCTACCTGATCCGCCAGGCGCTTCACGTCAACGAAGACGTGTTCCTGGTCAAGGCGGGATTTTTCGAGCGCGGCGTCATCACCAACATGCTGTTCCTGTATGGACTCGGGTGTCTGGTCGCCGGCCGCCGTTTCGGACGGAGGTCGCTGTCGCAAAGCGGCCTGGTGCTGGCTGGAATCGCGGTTTTCCGCATAGTCTGTTACGATACGCTGATCGAGAATCCGCTGTGGTCGGGCCAGACGGTCGGCGGGTGGCCGATCCTCAACGGGCTGGCGCTGACCTACGGACTTCCCATCCTGTGGCTGTGGCAGGCCTCGCGGGAACTTGCGCATCTTGGCTTGGCCGGCTGGAGCCAGGCGGCCTCTCTGTTCAGAGTCGCGCTGGCATTCGTCTTCGTCTCGATGACCACCCGCCAGTTTTTTCACGGAACCGATCTTGGCGCCGGCGTGACCGGCAGTGCCGAGATTTACGCCTGTTCCGCGGTCTGGCTGGTCTTCGGCGTCGGTCTTTTGCTTTTGGGGACCATCGGTCGGGACCGGATGATCCGCGTGGCCTCTTTGCCGGTGCTGTTCCTGACCGTGGGCAAGGTCTTCCTCTTCGACGCCTCCGTGCTGACCGGCCTGTGGCGCGTGGTGTCTTTCTTCGGTCTCGGCCTCAGTCTCCTGGGGCTGGGCTGGTTCTACGCGCAGTATGTGTTCGCTCCGGACAAATCCGACGGACCCCGGCCAAGGGAAAACTGAACCGTTGTCACCGAAGTTCCGCCGCCCCCGGTATCCTGAGCGAACCCGGCCACAGGGGCCGATGGTGGGAACCGTAGATCCCATAGGATGATATTGCGGGAAATTGGGGTGGGAGCGCCCCGCCCGCTGNNACACCAAAATGCTAAGTGCAACTGTCGTACTATGGCGGTCTCGTCGGGGACGCGCCGCCGGCCGCGGGCGTCGCCTTCACCTGGAACCAGGAGTACAACGACCCGGTTTCGGGCCTGGTCTACCTGCGGTCGCGCTGGTACCATCCACGCCTCGCCTGCTTCATGTCGGCGGATCCGCTGTTCGTCGACAACCGCTACAATTACGGCTCGGGCAGCCCGGTGAATTTCGCCGACCCGACCGGAGAATCCGCTGTGGCAATCCTGAGCTTCGTCATCGGCGTGGTGGTCGGGATGGCGGTGACCGACGCGACGGCCGGTGTGGCCACTGCCGCGGCGGCGGCGCGTCATCGTGATCGGGGGCGCTTCTGGCATCGGCTTTGCCGTTGCCGCCCTTTCGCGGGAACCGGACACCGCGACTGACCGCGTCTTCTTTTCGGGCGCCGGCCGGACTTCGGGCTACCGGTCGCTCCCTTGGGCCAGGCTTCGGCGGTATTCGCCGGGACCGACGCCGGTCCACTTTTTGAAGGCGCGGTGGAAGGCGCTGGGTTCGGCGAAGCCCAGTTCCGTGGCGATGGTGGTCACGCTCTTGCCGGCGGTGCCGAGGCCGGTGATGGCCAGGTCCCGGCGCAGTTGATCCTTGATCAGCCGGTAGGACTGGCCCTCGGCCTCCAGCCGCCGGCGCAGGGNNGCACCTTGATGAACTCCCGGGTGCCCTTGTCGCCGAGGTCGGCCTCCAGCCGCCGGCGCAGGGTCGGGACCGACAGGTGGATGGTCCGGGCCAGGACCTCGAAGCTGGGCCAGTCGGAGGGGGCCAGACCGCGCAGGCGTGCCCGGATGCGGGCGCTCTGGCCATTGTGGTCGCGGTATTGCACCAGCAGGTTCTCGGGGGCGATGCGCAGGAAGTCGTTGAGCGCGATCCCGTCCCGGACCACCGGTCGGTCCAGGGTCGCGGCATCGAAGGTAAGGGCGGTGAGCGGCTGGGCGAACGCCAGGTGATGGGTGAACAGCAGCCGGTATTCGCCGCCGTGGGCCGGTTCCGGGTAGCAGAAGGTGGCATGGCGGATCGCGATGCGGCGGTTGATCAGCCAGCAGGCCAGACGGTGAACGAACACCAGCAGGGTCTCCTGGGCGAAAATCGCGACCTTATCGCGAGGATGCAGCGTGATCCGGGCGATGTCGCCCTCCCGCGACAGCGTGCCGTGCAGATCGTCGAGCAGCAGGCCGAAGAAGCTCAGGATCCGGTTCAGCGCCTCTTCCAGGGTCCGGTCGTGGATCACCGTCCGGCACAGCATGGCAAAGCTGCCGACCTTCATCCGCCGGGAATCCTGGCCGAAGAACTCGTCATCGAGGGCCTGGGCGGCCAGCCGCATCAGCCGGGCATAAACCGACGGCGAGACCCGGGCCTGGGCCTGGGGCAACAGGCGCAAAGAAAGGCCGGCCTGTTCCAGGATCGCCCCGGCGTCCAGGCCACGATCCTGGAGCGCACGCCGCACCGGCTCGACGAAGCTGATGGAAATCGTGCCCTTTTCCGTGGCTGGGGTCGCTCGCACGTGCTCCTCCCGCCCGCCGCGCTTTTGCGTCCTGAGCCTAACCGACCTGACCGATTCTGTCAGGCAGATTGAGCGATCGCGACATCGACGCCCCAACCACCCCGGGCTAGGCTTACCGCAAAACCCATCGCGGAGCCTGTCCATGCCCGAGACCCCGCCCCCGCCCCCGCCCCCGCAATCGCGGAACATCCTGCGCTTCGTGACCGCAACCAGCCTGTTCGACGGCCATGACGCCGCCATCAACATCTTCCGGCGGATGCTCCAGGCCGGGGGGGCCGAGGTGATTCACCTCGGGCACAACCGTTCCGTGGACGAGGTGGTGACGGCGGCGATCCAGGAGGATGCCCACGCGGTGGCGGTAAGTTCCTACCAGGGCGGCCATGTGGAATATTTCAAATACATGGTGGACCTGCTGCGCGCCGGCGGCCGTCCCGACATCAAGGTCTTCGGCGGCGGCGGCGGGGTGATCGTGCCTGACGAAAGGGACGAGTTGCACCGGTACGGCGTCACCCGGCTCTATGCGCCCGAAGACGGGCTTGCTCTGGGGTTGCAGGGGATCATCGCCGATATGCTGCGCCGGGCCGATGCCGATCTGACCGCCGGGGCCGAGGCCGGGGAGGCGCTGGCCGACCCCGCTGCTCTGGCCGGCGGCAGCCACGCCGCGCTGGCGCGGCTGATCTCGGTGATCGAAGCCGGGCGGCTGCCCGAGGACCGGCGCGAGGCGCTGCGGCGGGCGGCGGCGGCCAGTCCGGCACCGGTGCTGGGTGTCACCGGCACCGGCGGCGCCGGCAAATCGTCCCTGACCGACGAATTGATCCGGCGCTTCCGGCTTTACAGCGGCGAGCCCCGGATCGCGGTGATTGCGGTGGACCCGACCCGGCGGCGCACCGGCGGCGCGCTGCTGGGCGACCGCATCCGCATGAACGCCATCGGCGCGCCCAACATCTTCATGCGCTCGCTGGCCACCCGCCATGCCGGCAACGAGGTGCCGGCGGCGGTGGCCGACATCGTTGCGGCCTGCAAGGTCGCGGGCTTCGGGCTGGTGGTGGTCGAGACTCCGGGCATCGGGCAGGGCGACGCCGGGATCGTGCCCGCGGTCGACCTGTCGCTGTATGTCATGACCCCGGAATACGGCGCGGCAAGCCAGCTCGAGAAGATCGACATGCTCGACTTCGCCGATCTGGTCGCGATCAACAAGTTCGACCGCAAGGGTGCCGAGGACGCGCTGCGCGACGTCCGCAAGCAGGTCCAGCGCAACCGCGAAGCCTTCATGCAATCGCCGGAAACGATGCCGGTCTACGGGACCATCGCGGCACGCTTCCAGGACGACGGCGTCACCGGCCTTTATCTCGGCCTGCGCCATCAACTCGCGGAGAAGGGTTTCACTCTGCCGCGGACCCGCTTCGCCGATGTGGTCGGCCACAGGCCTTCGGCGCGGCCGCCGGTTGTGCCGCCATCGCGCCAGCGCTATCTGGCGGAGATCGCCGATACCGTTCGTGGCTACCATGGAACCGTGAAGACCCAGGTTACGGTGGCGCGCGAACTGCAGCAGCTGCGCGGCGCGCAGCGCATGCTGGCCGCCAAGGGTGGCGATGCCGCCCCGCTGGAGCCGCTGATCGGCGAGCGCCAGGACCGCCAGAGCCCGGTTTCACGCAAGCTGATCGAAACCTGGCCCCAGACCGTCGAGGCCTATTCCGGCGACGATTACATCGTGAAGGTGCGCGACAAGGAAATCCGTACCCAGCAGGTCACGGTCTCGCTCTCCGGATCGCGCATCCGCAAGGTTGCGCTGCCGCGCTATGAGGACCACGGCGAACTCTTGCGCTGGCTGATGAGCGAGAACGTACCGGGCAGCTTCCCGTTCACAGCCGGCGTGTTCCCGTTCAAGCGCGAGGGCGAGGACCCGACCCGCATGTTCGCGGGCGAAGGCGACGCGTTCCGCACCAACGCCCGGTTCAAGTTCCTGTCCAAGGATTCCGACGCCAAACGCCTGTCGACCGCCTTCGATTCGGTGACGCTCTATGGCTTCGATCCGAACGAACGCCCGGACATCTATGGCAAGGTCGGCAATTCGGGAGTCTCCATCGCCACCCTCGACGATCTCAAGGTCCTTTATGACGGCTTCGACCTGTGCGATCCCCTGACTTCGGTGTCCATGACCATCAACGGGCCGGCCCCGACGATCCTGGCCATGTTCCTCAACACCGCCATCGACGGCCGGATCGACCGCTTCGAGGCCGATAACGGCAGGCCGCCGACCGACGAGGAAATCGACAAGATTCGCGCCTGGGTGCTGGAGAATGTCCGCGGTACCGTCCAGGCCGACATTCTCAAGGAGGACCAGGGGCAGAACACCTGTATTTTTTCGACCGAATTTGCCCTCAGGATGATGGCCGATATCCAGGAATGGTTCGTTCATCACAATGTCAGAAATTTCTACTCGGTCTCGATCTCGGGCTATCACATCGCCGAAGCCGGAGCCAACCCGATCTCGCAACTGGCCTTCACCCTGGCCAACGGCTTTACCTATGTCGAAGCCTATCTGGCGCGGGGCATGCAGATCGACGACTTCGCGCCCAACCTGTCGTTCTTCTTCTCCAACGGCATGGAGCCGGAATACTCGGTGATGGGCCGGGTCGCCCGGCGCCTCTGGGCCACCGCGCTGCGCTTCCGCTACGGCGCCAATGAACGCTCGCAAAAGCTGAAATACCACATCCAGACCTCGGGGCGTTCTCTCCATGCCCAGGAGATGGACTTCAACGATATCCGAACCACGCTCCAGGCGCTGATCGCGATCTACGACAATTGCAACAGCCTGCACACCAACGCCCATGACGAAGCCTTCACCACACCCACCGCGGAAAGCGTGCGCCGGGCGCTGGCCATCCAGATGGTGATAAACCGGGAGTGGGGCGTCGCCATGAACGAGAATCCCAACCAGGGCGCATTCCTCATCGAGGAACTGACGGCGCTGGTCGAGGAAGCCGTGCTGGTGGAGTTCGAGCGGCTGTCCGAGCGCGGCGGCGTCCTGGGGGCGATGGAAACCGGCTACCAGCGCGGTCGCATCCAGGACGAATCCCTGCATTACGAGACCCTGAAGCACGACGGCCGCCTGCCCATCGTCGGGGTCAATACCTTCCTCAACCCCGACCCCGGGCCGGCGGTGGTGCCCCGGCTCCAACGCTCCTCCGACGACGAAAAACAGAGCCAGCTTCAACGCCTGGAGGACTTCCACCGCCGCCATGCCGCCGACGCCCCGGCGCTGCTGGCGCGACTGAAACAGGCGGCCGTCGCCGGAGACAATCTGTTCGGGGTGCTGATGGACGCGGTGCGCTGCTGCTCGCTGGGGCAGATCACCGAGGCGCTGTTCGAGGTGGGCGGGCAGTACCGGAGGAATATGTAAGAGGGTCTTCGATAGAGATATATGGAGGTTTGACTCGTTATGGCTGTAGCGACGGCGGAAAGAGGGGCTTGTGGCCACTGAAAGGATGAGCGATACTCTCGAGTCGCCGAGCGAAGCGACAGTGACGAAGAGAGTTGGAGGGTATAATGTCGCTTTCCTGCAAA
>PLTC01000100.1 GCA_003165295.1 Rhodospirillales bacterium
ACCTCGGAGGGGCGAACCTCGTGATGGCGAACCTCGGAGGGGCGAACCTCAGAGGGGCGGACCTCGGAGGGGCGGACCTCGGAGGGGCGGACCTCGGAGGGGCGGACCTCGGAGGGGCGCTTGGCCGCCCACCTTTTTCGTGATGATTAGCGGTTTCTTAATCAAGATCATTCACCATCAGCCCGACGCAGGTCCCCAGTAGCGTCGGGCTGATGGTGAATGATCAATTCAAAAATTATCTTGGGTTACTAATTCAAGCCGGGCGTGTGTTCGCCCCATCGGGTCCAGGAACGTGGGCATCCTGCCCGCCGTTCGCAAACTCCGCCATCCCGGCCATCCCGTCAACGTGTCGAGCCTGCGGCAAGAGCGGGCAGGGTGCCCGCGCTCCCAGGACGATGCGAACACGTTACCACCGCCCTGGAATCCCCCAAGCGATATGAGATACGGCCGGGACTCCCGAAAACGCCCTGCCTTATTCGAGAAGGCTCAGTTTTAGGTAGGCACCCAAAAATTATGCGGGCAATAGCCGTGCTCCACGTCCGCCAAACGCGATGATATTGTAGCCATCGATATAAAAAGCAGCTCCTCACAAAGAGGGCGTTTCTTTGTGACTGCTTTGAGTTCTTCGTGTCTTTGTGAGGAACTTTTTCTTTCTTTGGCCCAGGAGAGCGAAGTTGCACAGCCATAGACCGTGGGCCTACTTAACGCGAAGTGAGCCTTCGAGAAACAGCCGGTAGGCCGGATTGGCGGTTTCGTCCCAGTAGGGATAGCCCAACGAGTCGAGAAAGCTGAAGAACAACGAGTGACTTTCCTTTGGCACCTGGATTCCGGCCAGCACACGGCCGTAGTCCGCGCCATGGTTACGGTAGTGAAAGAGCGAGATGTTCCAGTCGGCCTGTAATCCTTCGAGGAATTTGAGCAGCGCGCCCGGCCGCTCGGGAAACTGGAAACGGTAAAGCACTTCATCCTGAAGTTGAGCGACCCGACCGCCGACCATGTAGCGGACATGGAGCTTGGCCAGTTCGTTATCGGTCATATCGGTGACGGCATGGCCGCGCTGCCGTAAGATCTCGATGATCTGCTGTTTTTCCTGGTCGCCGTGGCGGAGCTTGACCCCGACAAAAATATGCGCAAGGTCACCCATCGCATAGCGATAGTTGAATTCGGTGATCGACCGGCCGCCGAGCAGAGCGATGAAGGCGCGATAGCTGCCCGGCGCCTCGGGAATGGTGACGGCCAGCAGCGCCTCGCCGCGTTCGCCAAGTTCGGCGCGTTCGGCGACATGGCGCAGGCGATCGAAATTGATGTTGGCGCCGGAGTTGATGGCGATCAGCGGACCGGCCGGGGCGCCGCGGCGTTCCACATGACGGCGCAGACCGGCCAGCGCCAGCGCGCCCGCCGGCTCGGCGATGGCCCGGGTATCGTCGAAAATATCCTTGATGGCGGCGCAAATCTCGTCGGTGGTGACGGTGACGATGCCGTCGAGCAGGGTCCGGCACAACCGGAAGGTTTCATCGCCGACCCGCCGCACCGCGACGCCGTCGGCGAACAGCCCGACCTGATCCAGGGTCACCGGCGCCCCGGCGGCGAAGGCCGCGGTCATGCCGGCGGCGTCTTCCGGCTCGACGCCAAAAACCTTGATCTCGGGGCGGAGGAACTTGACGTAGCAGGCCAGCCCCGCGGCCAGACCACCGCCGCCGATCGGAACATAGATGGCCCCGATCGCCCGGGGGTGCTGGCGCAGCAGTTCCATGCCGATGGTGCCTTGCCCGGCGATGACATCGGGGTCGTCGAAGGGGTGGACGAAGACCAGGCCGTCGCGGTCGGCCAGCCCGGCGGCATGGCTCCGGGCGGCATCGAAGCCATCGCCGTGCAGCACGATTTCGCCGCCGAGTCGGGCCACCGCCTGCACCTTGATGGCCGGCGTGGTGACGGGCATGACAATCACCGCGCGCAGGCCGCGACGGGCGGCGGACAGCGCGACGCCCTGCGCATGGTTGCCGGCCGAGGCGCAAATCACCCCGCGGGCGCACTCGCCGGCGCTCAGCGCCGCGATCTTGTTGTGGGCGCCGCGCAGCTTGAAAGAAAAGACCGGTTGCAGGTCCTCGCGTTTCAGCAGCACGCTGACCCCGAGCCGGGCCGACAGTTGGGTCATCGGATCCAGCGGCGTCTCTCCGGCCACCTCGTAGACCGCGGACGTCAGAATCCGCCGCACATAGTCCTGCATGTCCATGATCATTTCCCGGTGCTGCCGGTCCCAAACCCGTACCGTCGTCGGCCGAACATTACCGAAGCCGGGCCGGCTGGCAACAGGAGTGCCGGCGCCGGGGATGACCGTCGGTGCCGGGGCTGCCATGAGCCGATGACGGCGCAAGCCGGCTCTCGGCGGCGGGTCCGGCTGTCGACGCCGACCCGATGCGAAAAGGGGCGGGGTTGCCCCCGCCCCGCATTCGTTGCCCGCCGCCGCCCGGCGTGTGACGGACACCCGGGCCCGGCGGGCATTCTCCGGTCAGCCTCTCAGGCGGCGCGGACGTGAGTCAGAAAGGCGCTGACTTCGCGATGCAGGCTGTCGACCTGCCCCGAAAGGCCATCGGCGGCCAGCAACACATGGTCGGCAGCGGTCCCGGTGGAAACCGCGCCGTCGCGGACGGCGGAGATGCTGACCGCGGCATGCTGGGTGTAGCGGGCGGCTTCGTCGATGTTGCGGCTGATCTCCCGGGTGGCCGCGCCCTGTTCCTCGACGGCGGCGGCGATCACCGACGAGGTCTGATTGATGCGCTCGACCGTGGTGGTCATGCCCCCGATTGCCGCCGCCATCTGTCTTGCCGCCGCCTGGATGTCGGTGACCTGACGGGCGATGTCCTCGGTGGCCCTTGCGGTCTGGTTGGCCAGGGTCTTGACCTCGCCCGCGACCACCGCGAAGCCTCTTCCCGCCTCGCCGGCCCGCGCGGCCTCGATGGTGGCGTTGAGCGCCAGCAGATTGGTCTGGGACGCGATGGCCGAGATCAGATGCACCACCTCGCCGATCTTTTGCGCCGCGACCGTCAGACTCCGGGCGGTGGTCTCGGTCGAAGTCGCCTCTTCCGCGGCCTTTTGGGCGGTGCGGCTGGCCTCGCTGATCTGACGGCCGATCTCGGCGGTTGAGGCGGCCAGTTCTTCGGTGGCCGTGGCCACGGTCCGAACGTTGGTGCTGATCTCTTCCGAACCGTTGGCGACCCGCTGGGCGTGGGTTCCGGTTTCGGCGGCGATATGGGTCATCGAATCCGCCGAAGCCCTGAGGCGCACTGCCGAATCACCGACCGCCGAGACGATGCCGGCGACACTCGACTCGAAACGGCCCGCCAACTGCATCATAGCCTGCCGGCGTTCGGCTTCCGCCCGGTGCTTGGCCTCTTCCTGCTGCTCCCGCAGATGCTCCATCTCGTCGGCGCTGGCCTTGAAGGTGGCCAGGGCGCGGGCGAGGCTGCCGACCTCGTCCCGCCGCTCGGTGAAGTGAATCGCGAGATCCCGGTCGCCACCGGCCAACCGGGTCATGTCATTGGTGATCGCGGCCAGCGGTCGGCTGACGCTACGCCCGATGGCCATGGCGCAACCAACCACCACGGCAAGAATGAGCAACGTCGCCAAGGCTCCCTCCCGGGCTTCGCGCCAGAAGGCGGCGTCGATATCGTCGATATAGACGCCGGTGGCGATCATCCAGCCCCACGGTTTGAACTCCGAGGCATAGGAGATCTTGGCCACCGGCGCGGTGGAACCGGCCCTGGGGTAGCGGTAGGTCACGATGCCGCCGCCGTTCCGGGCGACCGTGATCAGGTCGCGGATGATATGGACGCCATTGCCGTCATGGAGGTCCAGAACATCCCGCCCGATCATCTCCGGATTGGGATGGGCCAGCATCACGCCCCGGGCGCTGAAGATCGCCACGTAATCGTCGTCGCCGTGGCGCATCGCCCCGACCACCGCCACCGCGCGGGCCTTTGCCTCCTCTTCGCCAAGTTCGCCCCGCGTCACCTGATCATGAAACGCTTCGACGACGTGCGAGGCCGCCTGAACCAGGCTTTGGGCCATGACCTGGTGGTCGGCCAGCAGCGCCTGACCCTGGTTCGATAGCGCCTTGATCTCAAGGGTAACCAGCCCCGCAGCGGCAATGACCGCGATCACCAGCAACCGAACCCCGATCCTTATGTTTCCCATGCTCCGTCTCCAGACTTCACGCCAGTCGGGTCGGGCCTCTCAACCCGATGCCCGACACACTCCAGTAACCACAGGAAAATTCCTGCGCAAAGAAAGTGTTCAGATCGCTTAACGAATTATTTCAAAGCAAATTATATTGTGAATATTCCAATCTGCATAGGAAAAGTATGCGCCCCAAAATATCGAATAATCAACAGGGATTTGAGATGGCGTTTCGTCACGCCCGGGAGATCGCTGCGAAATCCGGAATTGGCGCCGACCGCACGCAGCGCATGGGCGAAATAAGCGAAATTTCGTCGCCATGGCGCCATTTGTTGTCATATTTAGCATTCATGACAAGTCTCGATGTCATTTCCAGAGGCCAGATTTCGCCGCACACAGTCCTGCGCGCCCATGACCATTTCCCGGTGGCGCCGGCCACAACCCGGTAATGTCATCGGCAAAACATTACCGAAGCCGGGGCGGTGCCCGCACCGGCCCGTCGACGGCGTATGCCGGGAACCGCCATCCTGTCCGAGGAGGCCCCCACGGATTTAGGGTGATGAATACTTGTTGTTTATCAATATATTGCCGGGACGACCGGCGATCGCGAACGGATCGCTGACGAAATTTGATGGCGGGCAGGCCGGACAGCGGGGTATCGTGACGTCCGGGCCCATGGGGTGGCAGGCCGGTGTGGCCCGACCCGGCTCCGTCGGATGGGGGACGGTATTCCGATGTCCTGGCAAGTGCTGGCGCCCTGGGTGGTGCTGGTGGTTTACTGTGCGATGACCTGGATCGCGGTGCCGCGGCGGGTCAGTTCGTTTCAGTTCTTTGATGGCCGCGCCGGGACCGGCAAGCCGCCGGGACTCTGGCTGGTTGCGGCCAGCGCCGCCATTACCTGGATTTTTGCCAAATCGATCGTCAATGCCTCGGATCTTTCGTTCAATTTCGGGGTGATCGGGGGTATTGGTTATACTATTTATTACTTCAGCTTTGTGGTGGCCGGAGTTGCCATCTATCTGCTGCGGATCAAGGGCGGCTATCATTCGTTGCCCCATTTTCTGACCGAAAAATATGGTGGGACCGCAGCGCGGCTGTTCCTGCTGGTGGTGGGATTCCGGTTGATCAACGAGGTGTGGTCGAATACCAAGGTCATGGCTCTATATTTCGGCCCGGAAGGCAGTTTCGATTACTGGTTCGCGGCATTTCTGGTCACGGTGTATACCGTCAGTTACGCTTGGAGCGGGGGCATGCGGGCCAGCCTGCTCACCGACCGGATTCAGACGATCATGGCCTTCGTGCTGCTCGGGCTGGTGCTGGCGCTGCTGTTCCCCGGCCTGGAAGCCAGGGGGCTGCCGGCGGTCCCGCCCGACACCCACGCGGCGGGACTGACCTTTTGCCTGCTGGCCATGGTTCAGATCTGGAGTTACCCGTTTCATGATCCGGTGCTGACCGACCGCGGGTTCCTGTCGCCGCCGCCGCAGATGCTGAAAAGTTTCCTGATCGCAGCGGTGTTAAGCGGCGGCTTTATCTTTCTGTTCAGCATCATCGGCCTTTACGGCCGCGCCTTTGGTCTGCCCGCGCCATCGTCGATCGGGGTGCCGGCGGCGTTCGGGCTGCTGATGCTCATGGTCTTTAACGGCATCATGCTGCTGTCGGGGGGCTCGACCATCGATTCGACGTTTACCAGCGTGGCCAAGCTGGCGGCGCGGGACTGGCGGAACGATTATGGCGAACCGGTCGGCCGGCATCTCAGCACCGGTCGTATCGCGGTCCTGGTGGTGGCGATCGTGGGGAACTTGCCGCTGTTGACTCTCTATCTTGGCGACAAGGCCGGACCGGCGGTGATCGCCGCGACCACCATCAGCGGAACCATGGTGATGGGACTGGCGCCCATCTTTCTGCTGGCATGGTTGCGCCCGGCCGGCGCCCTGAGTTTCCATCTGGCATTCTGGCCGGGCCTGATCATCGGTGTTCTGCGCACCATCGAGACCTTTGCCAAGGTCCAGATTTTCCCTTCGGAACTGGCGCTGGGAGCCGGGCACTACGCCCCTGATCTCGGAGTCAACGTCTATGGGGTGCTGATCTGCACGTCGGGATATCTGCTCGGCGCGGCGCTGTCTTCACGCCGCCGGTGGGTGGCGAAGCCGGCTTGACGGCCCCGGTTTGTCAGCCGACGGGGTTGATCATGATCGCGTTGGTGATCATGGCGTTGGCGATTTCGACCCTCTCGCTGCGGATCCACACCCGACCTTCGGCGATCAGTTGCACCGCCAGCGGATAGCAGCGGTGTTCCAGTTCCAGCACCCGGGCGGCCAGGGTTTCGGGGGTGTCGCCCTGTATCACCGGGGCCACCGCCTGGACGATGATCGGGCCGTCGTCCATTTCGGCGCGGACGAAGTGAACGGTGCAGCCGCTGAACCGGGCGCCGGAGGCCAGGACCCGGGCGTGGGTATCCAGTCCCTTGAACGCCGGCAGCAGCGACGGGTGGATGTTGATCAGACGGTCGCGCCAGCGTTCGACGAACCACGGGGTCAGGATACGCATGAACCCGGCAAGGCAGACCAGATCAATCCGGGCGGACCGCAACGCCGCGTCCATGGACGCCTCGAAGCCCTGCTTGGCGTTGAACGCGCGATGATTGATCACCTCGGAGCGGATGCCGGCGGCCCGCGCCCGGGCGAGGCCGGGGGCATCGCCCTGACTCGAGATCACCAGCGCCACCTCGGCCGGGGCGGCCGGGTCGGCGCCGGCGTCAATCAGCGCCTGGAGATTGGTGCCGCGCCCGGAAATCAGGACCCCGACCCTCAGTCGCGCCATGTTGCCTCCAGTGCGGTGATGGTCACCCGTGACCCGTCGGTGGCGGGACGGACCTGGCCGATGGCGGTGACGGTTTCGCCGGCGGCGCTCAACTGCGCCACCAGTTCGGCAACGCCGGCGGGGCCGGCGATGGCCACCATGCCGATGCCGCAGTTAAAGGTGCGCGCCAGTTCCACCGGGTCGATGCCGCCGCCGGCGGCCAGCCAGCGGAAGACCGGTGGCAGCGTCCAGGCGGTGGCGTCCAGCGTCACCCCGAGTCCGTCGGGCAGCACCCGCGGAATGTTCTCGATCAGGCCGCCGCCGGTGATGTGGGCCATGGC
>PLTC01000129.1:0-7602 GCA_003165295.1 Rhodospirillales bacterium
CGTGTATCTCTACCGAAGACCCTCTCTAAAACAGCCTCTACCCCTCCTCGCGCCGCCTGGCTGGCCGCGATTTTCACGCCACGGCGCTGCGACTTTGTGACCCGGCAAGATCAAGGCGGCGTGAAGGGCCGGTCAGGCACCCGGCCCGGCCCCGAAGCCTAGTAGAGGAACCGCACCCGGAGAGTTCCGTCAATCTGCCCAAGTTCAACTTGGACCTGCCTGTCGTCAACGCTGCCGTCCACATCCACCACCACATAGCCGACCTCGGGGTCGGTCTGGAGGTATTCGGCCGAGATGTTGAGATTGCGGGAGGCGAAAACTTCGTTGATCTGCCGCAACACCCCAGGCACGTTGCGATGGAGATGCAAAAAACGGGTTCCGGGATTCTGTTCGCGGGTCGGCAGGGCCACCTGGGGAAAGTTGACCGCACCGATGGTCGAGCCGTTGTCCGAATACTCGATCAGCTTGTCGGCAACCTCGACGCCGATATTCTCCTGAGCCTCCAGCGTGCTGCCGCCGATATGCGGGGTCAGGATAACATTGTCCATGCCGCGCAGCGGGCTTTCGAACACCTCGTCATTGCTGGCCGGTTCCCTGGGGAAGACGTCGATGGCGGCGCCCCGCAGGTGGCGGCCACGCAACGCCTGGGCCAGCGCCTCAATATCGACCACGGTGCCGCGTGAGGCGTTGATCAGGTAGGCGCCGGGTTTCATCTGATTCAACTGCACGGCGCCCATCATGCCGCGGGTGGCCTGGGTATCGGGAACATGGAGCGTCACCACATCCGAAACCTGGAGCAACTCTTCGAGTGTGCCGCACGGGCGGGCATTGCCCAGCGCCAGCTTGCGGACGATGTCGAAGAACCGGACCTCCATACCCATGGCCTCGGCCAGCACCGAAAGCTGGGTCCCGATATGGCCGTAGCCGATGATGCCCAGCACCTTGCCACGCATCTCATAGGAATCCTTGGCCGATTTCGGCCATTGGCCGCGATGGACCGCGGCCGAACGCTCGTGCAGGCCGCGCAGCAGCATCACGATCTCGGCCACCACCAGCTCCGCCACCGATCGGGTGTTGGAAAACGGTGCGTTGAACACCGGAATGCCGGCGCGACGGGCGGCGCCCAGGTTGACCTGATTGGTGCCGATGCAAAAGCACCCGATGCTGAACAGCCGTTTCGCCGCCTTCAGGACGGTCTCGGTCAACTGGGTGCGCGACCGGATGCCGATCATATCCACACCGGCAATCTTCTCGATCAACGCGGCCTCGTCGAGCGCCTTGGTCAGCGATTCGACGTTGCTGTACCCCCGCTTGTGCAGCAGTTCGACCGCACTGTTGTGGATGCCTTCCAGCAACAGAATGGAAAATGAGTCTTTGCGCCGGGAATGCTTGGGCACGAGTCACCATCCCTGGAGAAGTCAGCCGATACGGAAGTCCGAGGCAGGGAAAGGTAAACCGGATCACCGGCCCTTGTCATACGGAATCGGCAGGGAGCACCGGAATCCGCGCGTTCGCCTGTCCCTCGGCGTCGCCTGAGGGCTCACCGGAACAACGCCCGACGCCATCAGGCGGCGCAGAGCGTGCCGATAAAGCGGTTGACCTCGTGGTCAAGGGTGCTGGCCTGCCGACTGAGACTGTGGGCCGCACCCAGGACGTCCCGGACAGCTCTGCCGGACAGCTCTCCCGGCTTGTTGCCACCCCCCGGAGCCTCTAAGCTGAACCAGGGTCGGGAACCGGGCCGGAGGGGAACAGCATGGATGCCTGGAAACAGCCGACAGGGACGGTGACACCGTGATCGGGTTCCTGGTCGGACGGCTGGTGCAGGCGCTGCTGGTGCTGGCGGTGATGAGTATGCTCATCTACGGCCTGATCGGTTTGATGCCCGGCGACCCCATCGACCTGATGATCAGCAGCAACCCCAAACTCACCGCCGCCGACGCGGTTCATCTGCGCCAGCTTTACGGGCTCGACGTACCCGTCGGGCAGCGTTATCTCAACTGGCTTTACGCGCTGGCCCACGGGGATCCCGGCTACTCCCGGCTCTATCACCAGCCGGTGGCCGAGGTGCTGCTGCCCCGGCTGGGCAATACTCTGGTGCTGATGACCGCGGCGCTGGCGCTGGCGCTGGCCATCGCCGTTCCCGCCGGGGTGCTGGCCGCCCGCCACGCCGGCAGCACCCTGGACCGCGCCATCACCCTTGGCTGCTTTGCCGGCATTTCGCTGCCGCCGTTCTGGCTGGCCCTGCTGTTGATGTTGGTGTTTGCCGTGGGGCTGGGCTGGCTGCCTGCCGGCGGCATGGCTTCCCCGGCCGCCGGGGCCGGCTGGACCGACCGCCTGCCCTGTCTGGTGCTGCCGGTGGCCACCCTGGCACTGGCCGGCATCGCCGGCTATACCCGCTATGTCCGGGCCGCGATGATCGAGGTGCTGCCCCTGGACTATATCCGCACCGCCCGCGCCAAGGGTCTGTCGGACTTCCGGGTGGTCTGGCGCCACGCCCTGCGCAATGCTTTGGTGCCGGTGCTGACCATGCTTGGCCTGGAATTCGGCGCCCTGTTTTCCGGGGCACTGGTGACCGAAACCATGTTCTCGTGGCAGGGCATGGGCAAGCTGATCTATGATTCGATCATGGGCAACGACTACAATGTCGCCCTGATCGCCCTGTTGCTGGCCACGGCCATGGTGCAACTGGGCAACCTGCTGGCCGACCTGGGTTATGCCGCCCTCGACCCGCGGCTCCGGTTCGAGGATCGGGAGTGATGGCCGCCGCCCTCTTCCGTCTCTCCCGCCATCGCGGCGCCATGGTCAGCGCCGGGGTGCTGGGTCTGCTGACTGTGTCCGCGCTCTTGGCACCACTGGTTGCCGCGGCACTGGGGGTCGATGCCTCGGGGGGCGTCAGCCTGCTGGACCGCTTTGCCGGACCGTCCTGGAGCCATCCGCTGGGCACCGACGAGTTGGGCCGGGACGTGCTGGTCCGGTTGCTGTTCGGCGGGCAGGTCTCGCTCTTCATCGGCGTCACCGCGGCGCTGGCGGCGGCCGGGCTGGGGGCCGCCATCGGCCTGCCCGCCGGCTATTTCGGCGGCACCATCGACGCCGTGCTGATGCGGCTGACCGACGGCGTCATCGCGCTGCCGCTGCTGCCGCTGCTGATCGTGCTGGCCGCGATACCGCCGGAACGGCTGGGCCTGGGCGGCGCTCTCGACCCGGCCACCGCCGGGCTGCTGCGCATCGTCGGCCTGGTGGCGCTGGTCGGCTGGACCACCGCCGCCCGGCTGGTGCGCGGCGCGACCCTGACCACCCGACGCCTCGAACACATCCGCGCCGCCGAAGCCCTGGGCGCCGGGCCGCTGCGGGTGATGCTGGTGCATATCCTGCCCAACGTCGCGGCGCCCCTGCTGGTGGCCACCACGCTGTCCGTGGGCAACGTCATCCTCCTGGAATCGGCCCTGAGTTTCCTCGGCCTGGGCATCCAGCCGCCGCTGCCGAGTTGGGGCAACATGCTGACCAACGCCCAGGAACTGGTCTGGACCACCCCCGTCCTCGCCCTCTACCCGGGACTGCTGATCTTCATCACCGTGATGGCCTGCAATCTGCTGGGTGACGGGCTTCAGGAGGCATTGGCTCCGCGTCATGGCTGACCGGGGGAGCGGCCCTCCGCCGGCCCTCCGCCCAGGGGGCCGGGAGCACTGCGGAACCGGGAACTCTTTTTCGTTATTGCACAACATGCGATGGGGGCTTATCAGCCTGGGATCCCCAACCCACCCTTTGAGGAGAACGTAACCATGACCGATGCCGTCTTCCGCAAACTTGAAATCGTCGGCACCTCCACCCTCAGCATCGAGGACGCCATCGCCCGCGCGGTCGCCTCCGCCGCCACCGACAACGCGGTGGACTGGTTCGAGGTGCTGGAGACCCGCGGCGCGGTGCGCGACGGCAATATCCATCAGTATCAGGTGGTGCTCAAGGTCGGCGTCCGCGTCAAGGCGTGAGACCGACCCGACCCCCAGGAGCGATGCCCCGGTGACCCACGAAACCACCCCCCCGGAGCCCCCGGAAGCCGCAAACCCCGGCGAGCGGATCGCCAAGCGCCTGGGGCGCGCCGGCCTGTGTTCCCGGCGGGATGCCGAACGGTGGATCGCCGAGGGCCGGGTGGCGGTCAACGGTCAGGTCCTGACCAGCCCGGCCCTGGTGGTGGGACCGCGGGACCGGATCGTGGTGGACGGCAAGCCGCTGGCCGAGCCCGAACCGCCGCGGCTGTGGCGCTACCACAAGCCGGCCGGTCTGGTCACCACCGCCCGCGACGAAAAGGGCCGGCCGACGGTGTTCGACCGTCTGCCACCCGAACTGCCGCGGGTGATTTCGGTGGGCCGGCTTGACCTGACCACCGAGGGCCTGCTGCTGCTGACCAATGACGGCGAGGTTGCCCGCCATCTGGAGTTGCCCGCCACCGGTTGGGCGCGGCGCTATCGGGTGCGGGTCCATGGCACCGTCGAGCCGGTCCGGCTGGCCGCCCTGGCCCGCGGCCCGACCATCGACGGCGTCCGCTATGGCCCCATCGAAGCGGTGCTCGACCGCGAACAGGGCAGCAATGCCTGGCTGACGGTCACGCTGCGCGAGGGCAAGAACCGGGAAATCCGCAAGGTGATGGAGTCCCTGGCCCTCACCGTCAACCGGCTGATCCGCGTCGCCTACGGCCCGTTCCAGCTCGGCACACTCGAACGCGGTGCGGTCGATGAAGTATCGCCGAAAGTGCTGCGCGAGCAGTTGCCGGCCGAGGTGAAACCGATACCGCCCCGGCGGTAGCGGCAAGCGCCGCCCCGGCGGCAGCTACTACTGCCGGCAGAAGCCGAGATTCCAGGCGAACTTGCCGATCTCGGCCTCGGCCTGCAGATGCGTGCCATGCAGCAGCAGCACGCAGATCAGCAGAACCACGCCGATCACCGAGGCGAACCGCAACCGCAAGGGTGGCGGCCCGGCGAGGCGGATCAGCGCATAGGCGCCGACAATGCCCACAGGTGCTCCCACCAGCACGTCCGCCACGCTGTGCACGCCGAGCGCCAGCCGGGAGGCGCCGATGACAGCGGCGACAACGCTGGCCGAAATCAGCGCCACCCGTTCAGGCCATTTCGTGCGCACCAGCAGCGCCACCAATCCGCCATACACCACCGCCGCCGAAGCGGTGTGGCCGCTGGGGCTGTAGAGCCCGATCGATTCCGTCAGCGACCCGGCGCAGCCGATCGTGACGATCTTGCCGATCAGCACCACGAACAGCACGCCCGGCACGACAATGATCCAGGCCAACGCCGCGCGCGGCCAGCCAGCCACCAGCAGTCCGATACCGGCAAGCACCAGAATCGGCAGGATCACCGCCTGATCGGCAAAATTGGTCAGGCTTTCGATCACGCTGCGAGCGCCGGTGCGGGATTGATGGCGGTGGCAGGAAGCAAGACCAAGGAGCTTTGCCCCCTGGACCCCGACCAGGGAGCCGAGCTCCCTGGNNTCCGCGTCGCCTACGGCCCGTTCCAACTGGGCAAGCTGCCCGAAGGCGCCGTCGAGGAGATTCCCCGCCGGGTCCTGAAGGACCAGCTTGCCCGGTTCTTCGGCCCGGCGACGACCGGGGCTCCGGCCGCGAAACCTCCTGCTCCCGGGTCGGACCATGCGCATCGTCGCCGGTAGCCACCGCGGGCGGATATTGCAGGCGCCCCCGGGCGATGCCGTCCGCCCCACCGCCGAGCGTACCCGGGAGGCGATGTTCAACGTCCTGACCCACGCCCGTTGGACCGCGGACGAAGGCTCGCCGCTGGCCGACGCCCGGGTGCTCGACGCCTTTTGCGGCTCGGGCGCGCTCGGCCTCGAAGCCCTGTCGCGCGGCGCCGCCGCCTGCCTGTTCCTGGACCGCAGTCAAACCGCCCTGGACTTCGTCCGTCGCAACGCTGCCGCGCTTCAGGAGGAGGCGCGCGTCACCCTGCTCCGCAGCGACGCCCTGAAGCCTCCGCCGGCCCGAACCCCCGTCACCCTGGCCTTTCTGGACCCGCCCTATGGCGAAAACCTGACCGTGCCGGCCCTGACCGCCCTGGCAGGCCATGGCTGGCTCGCCCCCGGCGCCATCGTGGTGGTGGAAGCCGACCGCCGTGACCCCTTCGTGCCGCCGGACCGGTTCGAGCCGCTCGATCAGCGCAGCTACCGTTACACCACGGTTCATTACCTGCGTTATCAAACGTAACCACGGGCAGCCTGGACCGTCAGTCTCCCGTCGCCGGGCTGCCCCACGGCGCCGCGCCGGCCAGGGCGGTTCGACGGTCAATGTGCGTGACGTCCGGTTCCCACCGTTCCACTGGAGACCCCGAGTGCCGCCGCAGCGGCTCGCTGCGACAGCCCCATGGTCTGGCACCAGGCATTCAAGTCATTCGCGGTCATCGTCGCGTTCATATCCGCCTTGGCTCATCCTGGGTTCCGGGGTGGTGAGATTTTAACAAAAAATAACGGCTTGGTCATCGAGTCCGGTGTTTCTTCCACGACCAAGTAATGTTGAATAGATATCCGCACTCAAGTTGATTCAAATTAATTTAAAAAGTCTAAAATACCCATAGACGGTTTGCCAGGGGGAAATATCGGCGGTGGTGGCAAATGACGCCATTGGCACCCTGTTCTTGTTACATAAAACATACCATCAAGTGCACTTCCCATGTCAGTCATTCTCTTGCGGCCTCCTGGCTTGGGGGCAGGAATAAACGCCTCAAGTGCTTCAAATTGTTGGTCCGACAAGGCTTGGCCGGAACCAAAATCTCCTACGCGTTCGCGGCTTCCCTGCTTCCACATCTTGGCCTCCTGGCATCGCCTCACTCAACATTTTGAGTCGATGCCAGAAATCTTCAAGGCCGAACGACCGTCTTTCAAAACGGACTCTTAGGACCTGAAAACAAAATAGACAGCACCAACCATGCAGGCAAATGAGGCTAAATAGTTCCACCGAAGGCTTTCGCCTAAAAACGTTACCGAAAATACCGCGAATACAATAAGAGTTATAACTTCCTGTATGATCTTCAACTGTGCCCCGGTAAATCCATCCTGGAAATACCCGATTCGATTGGCTGGAACGGCCAGGCAGTATTCGAAGAATGCAATTAACCAACTGACTAAGACAGCGAGTTGCCATGGCGAATTGGGGAAACGGAGGTGGCCGTACCACGCGATCGTCATCAGAATGTTGGAGCCAATCAGAAGAATTACAGTCAGCATTTTAGACCTCCCATGCTTGTCGGGGCAGACCTAAGGCCAGGGGGGTCTCCATGACGACGCCCCGCGACCTTTCGCCGGCGGCATGGTGCCCTCAACCCTCAACAGGAACAAGATCGACAAGGCTGTCAGCTTCCTTTTTTTCCCATGGACACAGCCGGGGATCGCGGGGGTGCGGTCTCGGGCATGAACAGGAAGAAGACGGTAAATGCGACGGCCGCAGCCACAGCCGCAGCCAGAAAGGCCGGGGTGTAGCCGAAATGATCCACGATCAATCCGGCGACCAGCCCACTCGATGAGGCTCCGACACCCTGCAACGTGGCGACACCACCCTGCGCCACGTTGTAGTACTACAGTTGCACTTCCGCA
>PLTC01000129.1:7631-21363 GCA_003165295.1 Rhodospirillales bacterium
TGCTAAGTGCAACTGTAGTACTAGGCAGGCACCCCAAAATTATGCGGGCAATAGCCGCGCTCCGCGTCCGCGCAACGCGATGATATTGTAGCCATCGATACAAAAAGCAGTTCCTCACAAAGACACGAGGGGCACAAAGAAGTCACAAAGAAACGCCCTCTTTGTGAGTTCTTTGAATTCTTTGTGCCTTTGTGAGGAATTTTTTCTTTCTTTCGCCCATGAAAGCGAAGTTGCACAGCCATAGACTGTGTGCCTCCCTAACGCGAATTGAGCCTTATTTATCGTGCATGACCAGTACGGTCCCGGTCCCGCCGGTGGCGAGGCGGTGCCGGTGGAGGTCGATCAGCGGGTCCTCGGGCCAGCGCCGGGCCAGCGCCGCCAGCCGTTCCGCGGCGTCGGCGCCGCCGGCCTGAAGGGCACGGTAGCCCTCGGCATAGGCGGTGATCAGGTCGTCTTCGGCGCCGGGCGCCACCGGCAGGAACACCGGGATTGCCGTCGCCTTGCCCTTCAGCACCACCTCGGCCACGGGGCGGAAGCGGTGGCGGCGGCAGCGGGCCACGGTTTCGCCGCCCACCGCAATCCGGGTGCCCAGATACTTGTTGACGCCTTCCAGCCGGGCCGCGGTGTTCACGGTGTCGCCGATGGCGGTGTAATCGAAGCGGGCCGAGCCGCCGAAATTGCCGACCACCGCCGGGCCGCTGTTGACCCCGATGCGGGTGATGCCGAAGCCGACCCCGGCGTGACCGGCGGCAAAGCCGCTGGCAAAGGCGTCCAGCTCCAGGGCGCAGGCCACCGCCTGGTCGGGATCGTCGTCATGGCCCACCGGCGCCCCGAACAGTGCCACTACGGCGTCGCCGATGAATTTGTCGATGGTGCCCCGGTGGGACAGCACGATGGCGCTCATGCCATCGAGATAGTCATTGAGCAGTCCGGCCACCCGGTCCGGCGGCAGCCGCTCCGAGAGGGTGGTGAAGCCGGCGATGTCGGTAAAGACGAAGGTCAGTTCGCGCCGCTCGCCGCCCAGCCGCAGCCGCGACGGATCCGCCTGGATTTCCGCCAGCACCAGGGGCGACACGTAACGCTGGAACGCCCCCTCGATGAACCGCTTCTCGGCCAGCCGGCGCCGCCCGACCACTGCCGAGGCCAAAGCCAGCGTCAACACCAGCGCCAGACTCGGGACCAGCGGCGTCGCCACCGGCCCCCCGGTTGCCGCCAGGGCGAAGCCGCCAAGCCACGGAACCGCCAGGGCCGCGACCGCCAACGCCAGGGTCATGGGCAACGGTAGCGGGATGCGGGCGATCAGCAGTCCGGCCAGTGCCAGCGCGGTGGTCAGGGCCGCGGCCTCGACACCGGTCCAGGCCGGCCGGGTCCGGCCGTCCAGCAATTGGGCCAGGGCCTGGGCGTGGATCATGACGCCGGGCAGAGTTCCATCGTGGTTGCCGAAGGCAGCGGCCAAGGGCGTGCGGTGCCGGTCCTCCTGGGGCAGGTCGGAGCCGACCAGCACCACCTTGCCGCGCAGCCAGCCGGCGGGCAACAGGGCCGCCAGATGGGCGGGATAAGCGGCGAAGGCCGGCGTTTCCGGGTCGGGGCCGCGGCGGTAGACGATCGGTACCGGATGCGTCGGCACCGGCCGGCCGAGTGCCCGGGACAATGCCGCCGGCAGGGCCGGCTGGCCGTCTTGGGGGGGCAGCAGTGCCCGCACCGTGCCGTCGGCGTCGTCCTTGAACAGGTTGGCAAGACCGGTGGGGACGCCTTGGGTGTAAGCGGCGAACCAGGTGCTCTGTCGGGGCGTCAGGCCCGAGCCGTTACCGGCCGAGGCCACCACCACCGGCAGCCGGGCGGCCTTGAACGCCGCGCTCAGCGCCGCGTCCTTGTCGGGTTCGGTCGGCTGATCGAACAGCACGTCGAAGCCGATGGCCCGGGCGCCGGCCCGCCCGGCCAGTTCCACCAGACCGGCAAGAAACGCCCGATCCACCGGCGACCGGTAGGGGAACCTCGCCAGTGTGTCCTCGGTCAGGGTCAGCAGCACCACGTCACGGTTTTGCGGCTCGGGCGCGGTGGAGAACACCGAGAACAGGTCGGAAATCCAGTTGTCGATGGCGGCCACCGGGACAAAAAACCGGGGCAGCGTCAGGGTGAACGCCACCACCGCGATGACCAGAGCGGCGTCGGTGGCGACGCGCCCCAGGGAACGCCGGTGTCCTTTTGTGGTACCGGTGTCGCCTGGTCTCCGAACCGGCTCAGCCGGGCCAGGCGGCATCATCGATCACCAGTTGCACCGTGGCGCTGCCGTTCCAGGTGTCCAGGCGCAGGGGACCGGCCAGATGGAGCGGACGGCTGCCGGCGGTCAGCAGCATCTGGCCGAGGTCGCTGTCCACCGAGCGAAAGGCGATGGCCTTGAGCCGGCCCCCCTCGGCTCCGGTCAGGATGCAGCGGACATGGGCCGAACCGACCACGTCGGCGCGAACCACCCGGGCGTCGATCACGGCAAAGCGCGGTTCGGCGTTGCCACTGCCGAACGGGCCGAGTCGGGCCAGCGTCTCGGCCAGTGCCGGGGTGGCGGCCTTGACGCCGAGCGCGCCGTCCAGTTCCAGGCTGGCCTCGGGGGGCTGGCCGGCCAATTGATCGGCGACCCGCTGTCCCAGAAAGGTGCAGAGATCGCCGACCCGCTCGGCCGCGACGGTGAAGCCTGCGGCCATCCGGTGGCCGCCGCCATTGACCAGCAACCCGGCCTGCCGCGCCGCAATGACCGCTGCGCCAAGATCGACGCCGCGCACCGAGCGTCCCGAGCCCTTGCCGACGCCGTCGGCCAGCGACACCACACAGGCGGGCCGCCGGAAACGCTCCATCAACCGGGCCGCGACGATGCCGATCACCCCGGGATGCCAGTCGGTGCCGATGGCGAACACCACCGGCGCCGGTTCCCGGTCGCCCAGTTGCTCCAGCGCCGCCTCCAGTACCCCGGCCTCGATCTGGCGCCGCTCGCCGTTGAGATCGTCGAGCCGGCGGGCCAGTCCTGTTGCCTCCGCGGGGTTTTCGGTGGTCAGCAGCCGGGTGCCGAGGTCGGCGGTACCGACCCGGCCGCCGGCATTGACCCGTGGCCCGAGCACGTAGCCGGCATGGTACGCTTCGGGGGCGACGGTGAGTTTGGCCACATCGGCCAGCGCCGCGAGTCCGATGTTGGCCCGACGCGCCATGACCTTCAGTCCCTGGGCGACCAGCGCGCGGTTGAGGCCGACCAGCGGCACCACGTCGCAGACGGTGCCGAGCGCCACCAGATCCAGCCAGCCCAGCAGGTCGGGCTCGGGGCGCCCGCCAAACCAGCCGGCCTGGCGCAGCGCCCGGTTCAAGGCCACCAGCGTCAGAAAGGTGACGCCTGCGGCGCACAAACTTCCCTGACCCGAGCGGTCGTCGACCCGGTTGGGATTGACCACCGCCGTTGCCTGGGGCAACGCCCCTTCGGTGGCATGGTGGTCCAGCACGATCACCTCGAGACCGGCGGCGGCGGCGGCGGCCAGCGGCTGAAAGGCGGTGGTGCCGCAATCCACCGTCACCACCAGCCGCACGCCCTCCCGGTACAGGCGCAACAGCGCCGGGGCGTTGGGGCCGTAGCCTTCGGTGATCCGGTCGGGAATGTAGAGGCGCGGCGGACGGCTCACCGCCGACAGGTAGCGGTGAAGCAACGCCGCCGAGGTGGCGCCGTCCACATCGTAGTCGCCAAGCACGGCGATGTTTTCGCCCGCCAGCACCGCTCCGGCCAGCCGGGTGGCGGCCTTGTCCATGTCGGCAAGGCAGCTCGGGTCCGGCATCAGCCCGCGCAAGGTCGGGCTCAAAAAGCTGTCGGCGGTTTCCAGGGTGATGCCGCGCGCCGCCATCACCCGTCCGACCAGCTCGGGCAGTGCCCGGCTTTGGGCCAGGGCCAGGGCCATCCGGTCGCAGCCGGGGCGGGCCAGCCACCGCCGGCCGGTTGCGGAGCGGGCGACATTGAGGAACGGTGCCGGTGAGGCGGGCGGGTCAAGGGTGGGCGCGTCAGGACTCAGGACCGGGACCTCCGCATCGGGACGTGGTCGGCAACGCTATCGAAAGCGGGCGTCGGTGTAATCGGAAAGAGGCGGGGCCTCGTCGGAGTCACGCGCCGGGACGCCGCGGATGCTTCTCGTATCCGCCCGCCGCCATCCATTCGTTGCGGTCGGCGGTGGCATTGGTCAGTACGAAGTCGGCGAAGAACCGCCAGCAGCCGGTCAGCTCTTCGGTCGAGTCGCCGTCTCCCTTGATGAATCGTTCGGTCTGATCGAGAAACTGATCGAAAGCGGTAAAATTTGCGTCCTGGGCCTTCGGCTTCAATCCGAACGGCCGGACCACCAGTTCCTTCAGCGGCGAAGGTGAGCCATCGAACGGCTGGGTATGGAAAAATACGCTGTCTCCGGAAAAAATCAGGGCCAGAATGTTTCCCGGCATCTCCCGCTGATAGCGTTCCAGCCGGTGAACGACCTCTTCATTGAAACTGTCCCGGACAAAGTCGGAAACTGGTTTCGGTACGGTGTCCTGGTTATTGTGAAATACGACAATGAACATCTTTTCCTTTTGATACGCTTTCATTGTCCTCTCCCGCTGCCACCGCCTGGACCGAAGGTCCGGGATCATCCGCTCGGAATCGCCTCGCGATCATAGTCTTTCGCCCGCCGGCCCGCTACCCCGGCGGACGGACCGCAGCAATTCCTGTTTCAGGTTCCTGTGATACCGAAACCGAAACCGACGTGGTTCGGGACCGGCCAGGTCACCGGCCGCCGCCGTCGCCGATCAAGGCGTAGGGCGCCCAAAAGCCGGGGTGGGCGTAGCCGTAGGGGCCGAACGGGGTGTCGGGCTGGTCGAGGACGGCGATCATGGCCTGGCGCAGGGCTTCGCTGCGGGGCAGGCCGGTGGCGAGGCGGCGGAACATGCCGGTGGTGAGTGCCGCGGCGGACTGGGTTTCCACCGCCCAGTGCGTCACCAGCATGGCCCGGGAGCCGGCCTGGAAGAAGGCCCGGCCCAGACCCGAAACCGCCTCGGCGTTCTCGGTTTCGCCGTTTTCGGGGGCCGCGGTGTTGCAGGCCGACAGTACCACCAGATCGGCGTCGAGCCTGAGCCCCAGGATGTCGCCAAGGGTCAGCAGGGCCGGTCCGCTCTGGCCGAGGACCGCAGGTACCGACAGCGCCAGGGCCGGCTGCGGCACGTCGGCGACTTCTCCGGCCATCAGCCCATGGGTGGCGAACATCAGGACCCGCCGGTCAGACAGCGGCATTGCCCGGACCCGGGCCACCGTCACGTCGGCGCCCAGCATCACGTCCCGGACCGGGTCGGCGCCCAGGGCCTGGGCGACGCCGCGGACTTCGTCGGCGGTTTCCGGCAGCGGCGGCAGCACCTGGGACAGATCGCTGAGGCGCACCAGCGACCGGCTCGGTTGCGCCCGTACCGACAGACCCCGGGCCTGGCCGGGGCCGCGGGTGTCCGCCCCATCCCGGAGCCGGTTGTGCCCGAGCTGGTTACGGTTGAACACCGGGTCGGCAAAACCCAGGAACGGCTTGCGCCCGGCGGCGGCGGTGCTCAGGTGGCGCAACGCCACCAGTATGGTGGCGGACGGCAGATGGGTGATCGAGGTCTGGCGGATCAGCCATGGCACCCGCCGGTAATCGGGTCTGGCGCCGGCGGCGGGCGGAGCGGTGGGCAGCAGGGCAAAGGGCAAGGCGGCCAGCGCCCGGTCGGGCACCACCAGCAGAGTTCCGGTGCCCTGCCAGGTTCCGGCCACCGGGGCGAGGATCGCGGCGTAAAGGCGGGCGGCATCGGTGAGGTCGAAGACCGGGATGCCGGCACCGCTGAGGTCAAGGCTCTTGCGGACCTGACTTACGATGGCGCCGAGTGCCCGTTCGCCCATGGCGATCGGTGCCACCGCCACCGGCCGCCCGGGACGCAGACACCAGACCCAACTCCGGTCCTCGCCGACCAGGACCGCCACCATCGCCTCGTCGGGTTTCAGCACCGCCAGAACCTCGGCGGTGCCGGCCGGGCGGGGGTTGATCAGGCCGGCATAGCTCGGGAAATCGCGGGTGATGGCCGACCGCCGCCGGGTTCGCTCGCCTTCGGCCCGGGCAATGTCGCTCTCCAGCCGTCCCATCAGCGTCCGGTCCTGGTCGGTGGCCGGTTGAACCAGTTGGACCGACAACTGGCTGCGCAGGGCCGCCAGGGTGAAAGCGGCGTCCTGTTCGCCGCGGACCAGGGTGGCCAGTTCCGGGCTGCCCGCGGCCACCCGGGCTGCCGCTTCGGCGATGGCCTGCTGGACCCGGTGGCCGCGTGCCGCCTCGGCCAGGCGGAACGCCTCGTCACCCTGGCCGGCATCGACCAGAGCGGTGACGGCACCTTCGAGGATGACGCGCCGGAACAATTCCTGCAACGCCGGCACGCTGTCGCTGTCGCTGTCGACGGCCGGGGCCTCGGCGATCAGCGCCTGCGCCGCCTCGCGGAAACCGGCAAGCGCCGCGGCACGCTGGCCCAGGCTGGCCTGGGCCAGCGCCGCCACGCCAAGGGCGCGGGCGTAATTGGGGTGACTTTCGCCGAACAGGCGCCGCCGCGTCTCCAGAACCGGCCCGAGAAACGGCAGTGCCTCGGCAGCCCGACCGCGGCGGATCAGCAGATACGGGTAACACAGGTCGCGGCCGAGCACCCCGATGGTCATGGTCGGGTCACCGATCATATCACGGACCAGGGTGGCGTAGGTCCTTTCGGCTTCGGCCAGCCGGCCGGTCAGCACCTGGAGCATGGCCAGGGTGTTCCGGCCGCGGTTGCGGGCGCGGGACTCGGGACCGTGACCGAGCCGGTCGTAAAGGTCGTTGGTCAGCCGGATCAGCCGCTCGGCATCGTCGAACCGGCCCCGGGCCAGGGCCACCATCGCGACCTGCTCCAAGGCCATGGCGGTTTGGGGGGTTTCCCGGCCAAAACGGCGGACCTGCTCGGCCAGCGCCTTGAGGGCGACGGTCTCGCCTTCGCCCAGTTGGCCCTGTTGGACCAGAGCCTGGGCCAGACCGGC
This sequence comes from Rhodospirillales bacterium, assembly GCA_003165295.1. GTDB lineage: Bacteria > Pseudomonadota > Alphaproteobacteria > Azospirillales > Azospirillaceae > BOG-933. The sequence goes on from PLTC01000129.1 coordinate 14,692, forward strand.
CAGGAGCTTGATGCGGATGGCGGCGGGGCCGCTGGTTTGTTCGGGGTCATCCTCGGCGACGGCGCTGGCGCTGGCATCGATATGATCGAGCCCGCGTCGGAAGGCGGCGGTGGCCTCGGGCCAGGCGCCGGTGGCCAGCAGGTAACAGCCTTCGGCCCGATCGACCAGCGCCTGCCACCGTTCGCCGTTGCCGGCGAAGGCCGTGCCCTTTTGCCAGGACCGGCTTTCCTTGAGCAGATCGTGCAGGCGTTCCAGAAAAAGCTTCGCGGTGGCGGTATCGCCGGTGGCGGTGAGGGCGTTGACCGCGCCAGAGAGCGAGGCGAACAGGCGACCGCGCTGCTGATGAACGTCTTCCTGGGCCTGGATCGCCGCCTGCCAGGCGGCGGCACCGGCCTTGGGGTGGGCGGCGACTCCTTCGGCGATGGCGATATCCAGGTACAGGCCGGGCAGCCGGTCGGGCTCCAGGTGTCCCGGGGCCAGCCGGGCCGCCTCCTTCAGGTCCTCCAGGCTGCGCCCGGTCAGACCCAGTCCCAGCGCGGCCTTGCCCTGTTCCCACAGTAAGGTGACCTGTCCGGTCTGGTCCGTCGGCGTGACCGGCGTAGCCAGCACCTCGCGCAGGTGGGCCACCCGTTGCGGGTCGGGCCGGTCGCGATCAAGCAGGGCCAGCACGCCGGCCAGAGTGTCGGGAGCGGAGCCCTCAAGGCCGGTACCGGCGGCAGCCGGGCAGGCGGCAACCGCGAACCAGAGCGCCAGGACCACGATAACCGCTCGAACCATGATCCATCCTCCTGGGGACCGTCGCAACCGCACCGCTCATGATGCCACGTCGTCCTGGCGGCGACCAGGGGGTGCCGACGGGACGACGTGGCATCGTCCGCCATGCCATCACGGCATTTTCCGGCGCATTCGGTCCCTGGAACGCCGCCGCCCGCGGTCCCTACGATCCGCAGTCAAAGACAGGCGATCATCGCCCGAGCGCCCGGCCCGGCCAATGGCCCGAAGATCGATACAAACCATTACACAGCGGAAATCTTGGTGAAGCACGACCGGCGCACGTTGCCGGACGGAGTCTCAGACTGTCCCCATTGATTGCCCCGACATGAATGAAGATAAATCAGGTGGCTTCGGGACGTAGACGTCACGGAATTTTCTTTCCGAAAGCCAGCTTGCAGTGACACCGGGAGGAAGGCGATGACCCCTGAAGAACTGAGTGCATGGACACCGGTTGCGCTTACCGTCGAAAAGTCAGATCTGGCCATCGAGTGGTGTGACCTGCGTGGTGTCGACTTCCGTGAACCGTTCTTTACCCAGACGGTAGCACGATGGACCAGGGGCGAAAACGCGCGGCCGGTGGTTCGCACCGGCTTTTCGGCGCTGCTGGCGACGGATGGTTTCGGGACGTGCCTGGAGCCATCGGGATTCATTTTTCACATGTCGCGTTGCGGCTCTACGGTGGTGTCCCGTATGCTCGGTCGCAAAGCCGGGACGGTGGTGGTTTCGGAAGCCGAACCCATCAACGCCCTTCTTGAAATGGCGCCCGAACGGGCGTCCCGGGATGTTCAGGTCCGGTGCCTGCGCCTGCTGATCCGTGCCCTTGGTCGATGCCGTTCGGGCAATGAGTGTCATTATGTGGTGAAATTCTCCAGTTGGACCATCAACCGCCTGTCTTTGCTGAGGGAAGCCTTTCCCCGGGTGCCCTGGGTCTGGGTCTATCGGGAACCGGCCGCGGTACTGGCTTCGGTGGTGGCGCGGCCTCCGGGCTGGATGCACCTGCGTTTTCATCCCCGCCTGGCCAGAAGCCTGCTGGGTATTGCCGATCCGACCTGCGCCGCGTCTCCGGCGGGCTTCGCGGCCCAGGCCCTGACCGGCTTTTCCGCAGCGGCGCTGGACACCGCCGACGGCGCCACCCCGTTTGTCAACTATCGGGACCTGCCGGATGCGGTCTGGCAAACCGTGGCCCCGACCTTTGGCATGGACCTGGACCCTGAGGATATTGCCGCCATGAAGGCCGAGGCCGATTGGTCGGCCCATGATCCGACACCGACGCGGTTTGTGCCCCGGACACCGGGATCCGGGCCGGAACCGGGGGTTCCGCCGTCGCTGGACGAGCTCTATCGGAAGATGGAAACCCGGTCCCGTCAGGAGCGGTCGGATCGAGCTGTGAGCCGGGTCTGTCCGACCGGTTCCGTTAATCTCCGCCCGGCCGCCCCGGCCTCTGATACCGTTCCGTGGCAGGCACTGTGAGTAAAAGGAGGGATTTTTCGTGAGCGGACTGGCGACGTTACAACTGGAGGCGGGAGATCGTGCGCCGCCGTGTATCGGCATCACGGCGCGAGGGCAGCTCTATGCCTTCGAGGAGCAGGCCGGACGGGCGGTGGTGGTGATTCTGGCGCGGGACCTGAACAGCCCCGGATTGACACCGCTGCTTGCGGCATTCTCGGCACGGGCGGCGGATTTTTCCGAACGCGAGGTCGATCTGGTGGCGCTAATCGGCGAGGATGTGGAAAGGGTATTCGAATTCAACTTCAGAAATCCGGGTCGGGTTACGCTGGTTGGTTCTCTCAACCGTTTCCTCGAAAGCATTGGCTTTGAAGGCAGTGCGCCGGAGGTTCTGCTGCTTGACCGCAATCTCAGGGTGGCGGCGCGACTCGATGCCGACGAGACCGGAAACGTGGTCGCGGCGGCGCTGGCGGCGGCGGGTGCGTTGGCGAGAGAGGCGGTGCGCGACATCTGCACGCCGGCTCCGGTCCTGCTTCTGCCCAATCTGTTGGACCGCGCGTTGTGTCGCGACCTGATCGAGATGCACCGGAACGGCCCGACTTTCGAAAGTCCGGTGCTGACCACCGATGCTTTGGGCCGGCCGTACAACAAACTCGATCATACGTTCAAGAAACGCCGGGATCTGCTGCTGGACCGCGACCATCCCATGCATGTCCGGCTTGCCGGCATCATCATGAAACGGTGCGCTCCCGAGATCAAACGGGCGTTCCAGGCGGTGGTTACCCATACCGACCGCCTCCTCATCGCCTGCTATCCCGGCGATGGCGGGCATTTCCGCCGACACCGCGACAATCGGCCAAAGGTTGTCAGCTTCCGTCGGTTTGCGCTGTCGATTAACCTGACCCTTGATGCCGAGGGCTACGAAGGAGGCCATTTGCGGCTGCCCGAGTTCAATTCTCATCATTACCGCTGTCCCCCCGGTGCCGGCGTGATATTTTCGGTCGCACTGTTGCACGAGATAACCCCGGTGCTGCGCGGTGATCGGTACGTCCTGGTCACGCACCTGCACGACGATGAAGGGGAAGTCCAATGGCTCGCCTATCGCGCGGCCATGGCGGCGGTGAGGACGGCGGGGTGAGCAAACCCGGATCAGCGTGATTTGCCCGAGATCAGATGCCCAAAAGCCCGGATATCCCAGAGATCAGACGCAAGGAGTCAACATGTCAGATGACCTGTCGCCCCGTGAACAATTGGCATACCCGTTTCTGGAAATAGCCATACGTATTGATTCTGCCCTTCAGAATCTCTCCGATAGTGAATTGCTGGCCAACGTGATTGCCGATAATGTCGCGCTGTGGCTGTATTTCAAGGAAGTTCAACTTCCGGCGATCGAGGAGGTTTCGGCCGGCACCGTGGCTCTCGTGGCCCAGGTGAACGACTTTCTGATCCAGGCGGCCGATGAACTGCGGCAAAAGGTTGATCTCGAGTTGCTGGAACGTCTGGTGGCCATCAATTTGAACATGTCGGAAATTTTGCTCAACGCGCCGTCGGATGCGGCGCCGGTTCAGGCGGCGGAGCTTCGATGAACTGTCCGAGTCGGTGATGGCGGGTGGAGGACGACGCAAGGCGCAAAAGCGGTCAGCTCTGACCGGGCGGGTCTTGCGCTGACATGTGGTGTCCCTCCCGTGCCAACAATGACGAGACGCCGCCCCCTTTGTTCCGACGTTTCAGGCAAGGCTCCGTGTGGATTCCGGTGCGGTGAACAGGTGTTGCATATCAAGATGTTGCCGCGATATCCATGAGTCGGTGGCACCCCGGGAGCGCGGGCATCCGGCCCGCTTTGCAGCAAGATCAGGACGTTGACCGTCGATGACGGGGCTTGCGGGAAACGGGCAGGGCGTCCGTGCTTCCAGGGGGCGTCACCGCGAACCTGTCGGTTTCATGCCGGAGAGTCCCACTCCGGACTCCGGAAACAGCTTCGGGCAAAATGAGAATTCGGTGCGCCCGGAGAAACCGGCGTGATCCGAGCCCGGTAAGGGATGGCGCCGACCCGGCGGTGAAGCGGCCCTTTGGCTACGACCCTGCAACCATGGCGAGGCAGTGCAATTTTTACTGGTTTGCGACATGGAATAGCGGCCAATGCCAGATTATTCGTTGATTACACAATGTTTCCCGGCTAGACTGCGATGCGGTATACAATCGCATACCAGGGAGATTCGTCGATGACCAATTGGTTTCGTTCTGGGGCGACCGGCGGGGCGGTTGCCGCAGCCTTACTGATAGCAGCATTCCCGGCCTGGGCGCAAAAAGCGCCCCTGCCTACCGAGGTACAGCAGATCCCGGCGCTTAATGCCGATCTTAGCCAACTGACGGTTTCCGGCCTGTCGTCGGGCGCGTTCATGGCGCACCAGCTCCATGTCGCGTTTTCCGACCGAATCAAGGGTGCCGGCATTATCGCCGGTGGTCCGTACGGCTGCTCGGGCGGCAGTTCCTGTCAGGCGGTGAAGGCCTGCATGAATAACGAGGCGGATCCGACGCTCGGGTCGCCGATGCCGGGCACCGACCAGCTTTTTGCCAAGGCGAAGGAACTGGCCGATGCCGGCCGGATTGCGCCGCTCGACAATCTGAAGCAAAGCCGGGTCTATGTCGCCCATGGCGTCAATGACAAGGTGGTGTCCAGCGCCCAGGCCGAAGGTGTTGTCGACTTCTACACCAAGGCCGGCGTGCCGTCCGATCAGATCGACGTGGCCTGCGGCCCCGGCAAGCCGTGCCGCGATTCCGGTCATGCGACGGTCTCTCCGACCGGACCCGGCAACTGTTCGGTGAATGCGGCGCCGTATCTGAGCCATTGCGAGGCTGCCAGCGGCCAGGACCAGAGCGAGCCTGACGAACTGTTGAAATACTTCTACGCCGACAAGCTCGGTGGCTGGAAACCCCCGAGCACGACGTTGACCGGCGACCTGATCAAGTTCAGCCAGGACCGCGCGACCACGGTCAGCACCGCCACCTATCTGCTGGCCAGCGCCGGTTACCTGTACGTCCCAAAGGTTTGCCGCACCCAGAAATGCCCGGTCCATGTGGCCTTCCACGGCTGCGTCCAGTCTGAAGAGGTGCTCAAGATCAACGATGCCGCCGCCAACAAGGCGCTGGCGCCCGGTCAGGCCCCGCAGGACAACAGCTTCGTCCGTGACGCCGGGTACAACCCCAGTGCCGATGCCAACGGCATCATCGTGCTCTATCCGCAGGCCCAGCCGAGCGGTTACCGCATCGATCCCCAGCCGATCCCGACCCCCGGCACCGAACAGGCCGGCGAGATGATAATGGACATCTTCAAAGGGACCTGGTGCGGCACGTCGGCCAGCAGTTCCCTCATTGACCTGATCGGCTTCCGCAGCAACCCCGAAGGCTGCTGGGATTGGTTCGGATATACCCGCCAAGCCGGAATCGGTGACGACGATATCTGGATGACCCGCGACGCCCCCCAGATGAAGGCCGTGATGCAGATCGTGGACAAGCTGGGTCAGGCCAATAACTGACGCAAACCTGCCCTTGGAAGCCGGCCCTTGACACCCCAGCGCAGGGAAGCCATTTGTTAACCAATAACTTTAACAAATTGCTTACCATTTGCGTGGAAGGGAATCGCCATGGGCCGGCTGACCACCCCCGAAACCAGCGGCGGGGGCGGGCGGCCGGCCCGCCCGGCGGCGGGACTCCGGGTCCTGATCATCGAGCCCGACCCATCGACGGCCCATTTGCTGCAAGATAACCTTGAGCAACTGGGGATTGATGTTTGCGGCATCGCCAGCGATGAAGCCGAGGCTTTGTCTCTGGCCTGCGATACCCGGCCCGACCTCACTCTGATCGATTCGGGGCTGGCCGGGCACTGGGGCGATGGCATCGAAACCGCCCGTCGCCTCCATGCCTGCCGGGGTATCCGTTCGGTGTTCCTTGCGCCTTATGCCGATCCGCAGGCCCTTACGCGCATCACCGCCAGCTATCCGCTGGGGGTGGTTCACCGCCCGTACTCTGCCGCCCAACTCAAGGCCGCCCTTGATCTTGCGGCGGGGCGGTTGCGGTCAAGCAGCGCGTTTATGCGGAAAGTGTGATTTATTAAAGGGGGTGATTTATTAAAGGGGGTGTCTCACAGGCGCCAGAAGAATGCTGTCGTCTTTGGTTTTGCAGGGCACTGCCCTGTACCCGCAAGGAGGCGCGCCGCCTTGACCTCATGACGTCATGGGTTCAAAGGGCCGACCGGCCCTTTGNNCCTTTGCGGGTGTGGGCAGAGCCCAAATTTACCATGCTGTAGATGTGAGAGTATGGCTTATCGCTTGAGAATGCTCTTGCCGGCAAAACCAGCCGCGGCACCCAGTCCTTCCTCAATACGGATCAGCTGATTGTACTTGGCCAGACGGTCAGAGCGTGACAGGGAGCCGGTCTTGATCTGTCCGCAAT
>PLTC01000028.1 GCA_003165295.1 Rhodospirillales bacterium
GAACCCATAGTGAGAACCGCTGCAGGACTTGCCGTTCAATTTCACCGCAGGTTACGATAAGTCGTTGAAATGAAAGGGTTTTGTGGGCTCTGCCCACACCCGCAAAGGGCCGGTCGGCCCTTTGAACCNNCCCTGCAAAATCAAGACAATAGTGATATCCTAACGCCTATGGGGCAAAGCCCCCAATGGGTCATGTCTCTATGGGTGGGTTGCCGCGCCCACCAGCGATACCGTCATGCCTGGTTCGATTCCGTGAGTCCCCGGTCCGAGATCGGCGCGGACGAAAAAGCTGTTGAGATCATGGTCGCCGACCGCACGCGCGGCGCGCCAGGTGGCAAATTCGCCGAGCGGACGCAGTTCGGTAACGCGCGCCGGGATGCGCGTCCCCGTCGCCGTGATCAGGCTCACGGGCGCGCCGACCGCAATCCCCTTGAGGGCATCCTCCCGGACCGTGAAGCTGGCCCAGGGGGCGTCCTCGGCCTCAAGAGTCATAATGGCCTTTCCCGGCGAAACCGCCTCTCCGGGTTCGGCCACCAGCAAGCCGACCACGCCATCCACCGGCGCCACGATGGTGGCCTTGGCAAAGCCCGCCTCCACATCGGCAAGCCGCGCCTCGGCCCGAGCCACCTCTGCCAGGGCGCTGGCACGCTCCTCCTGGGTCGGACCGGCCTTGGCCGCGGTGTAGGTGGCACGCATCAGGGCAAGACCGGCTTCCGCCCGTTCCACCGCCGCGCTGCCCTCATCAAGGTGCTGCCGGCTGCCGGCATCCCGTGACGCGAGCGATGCCGCACGATCGTACTGCTTGTGGGCAAACGTAAGATTTGCCTCCGCGATGCGGACATTCTGCGACGCAATGTCCACCTCCTCCTTACGCACACCGGCAAAGGTATTGTCGCGATCGGCCTTTGCCGAGGCCAGCGCGGCCCTGGCCTCCTCCACCGCCGCCGCCAGTTCCGGGCTGCTCAACACCGCGAGACTTTCGCCCCGATGGACCTTCTGCCCGGCGGTGACCCGATACGACTCGAAACGGGTGCTGATTTCGGATGCGATGTGAATTTCGGTTTCGCGGACCACCCCGACCAGCGGCGGCGCAGCCGAATCCCCGACCGTCCACTGCCCGACCGTCCACTGATAAAGCCCGGCAGCGGCACCGCCGATCAGAAGAACCATCGCTGCCACCGGCACCAACCGCCGGCCGGGTGATCTAGCGGCCATGACGGAGTTGCTCCCTGCCGGAAAGATGGGTTGACACGACCGCCAGCAGGCCATAGCCGCCGACCAGCAGCCAGAGGATCATCCAGTCATGGATAACGTCCCGGAGGCTGGCGCCCATCTGGTTGATGCGCACCAGCCCGTCGATCGCCGAGGTACTGGGAATGATCCAGCTTGCCAGGCGCAAGGCGTCGGGAATCGCCTCAATTGGCCAGGAGACACCGACCATGAAGAACAGCGGCAGGCTGGTGGCGATGAACAGGAGCACCGCGGTCTCCCGACGTTTGAACCAGGTTCCGACGAACTGGGCCAGGAAACTGACCGACAGCACGAAGGGTACTGCCATCAACAGCAGATCGAACAGGCTCCCCAGGGTTGGAAAACCGTACAGCCGTGGCAGGACGATCAGATAAAGCGCCAGCCCGGGCATCACCAGGCAAAGATGGGCCAGCGCATGCCCGACGACCATCGGGGTGCCGGCGCGGGACCGGCGCCCCCGGCGTCCGCTTTGCTCGAAGGTGACGCCCCCCAGGGTGGCGGAGCCCATGAGCAGCGTTTGCTGCAGGATCAGCACGAAGGCGGCGGGAACGATATAGCTGGCGTAACCGCCGGTCGGGTTGAACAGCGGCTCGGTCAGCACTTCGACCGGAGAACTCCTGATCAGCGCCGCATGGGCGAGACTGCCATCGGCGCGCGCGCCGTGCCCCTGGACCCCCGCGGTCACTGCGGCACTGGCCTCCGAGATGCCTTGCAGCGCGCGGCTGTACAGAAGAAAATAGGCCGAATCGACATAGGCCGGCAGCCGCGCGTTGTTGCCCTTCAGAACCTCCCGTTCCGTGTCCTTGGGAATTCCAACTATGGCGAAGACATCGCGCTTGGCAAGTGCCGCCTGCGCGTCAGCGAAGGTTTCGGCGCGCATTTCCACTCTGATCGCCTCATCGGCGTTCAGAGTCTGAACCAGCGTGCGGCTAAGTTCGGTGTGATCCTGGTCCACCACCGCGATGGGGATGTCCCGAAGGACCTGACCGAGATACGGCTGAGGATAAAGGACACCATAGAGGACGGGGGCCAGCACGATCAGGCCGAAGGCGCCGCGGTCCCGAAGGACGTGACAATATTCCGCCACCATCGCGGTTCCGATGCCACGCCCGTTGCCCGGTACCTCCAGGGGTTTCGGGGCGGCCCCGCGGTCCGGCACCGTGCGGGCGATGGCGCGCAGGCGGAACCAGGCCAGCCCGAACAGCAGAACCGCCAGCGTGGCCAGGGCCATGAACGGCCATACCGAAATCCATGTCGGGACGCCACGGGCCGCCTGGTCGAAAAGAATCTCCAGATACCAGCGCAGAGGCAGCAGATCCCCCCAGAAGCGCGAGAACCCGTTCATGGCAAACAGCGGAAAACCGACGCCGGCAAAGCCAAAAGCCGGCGAGCAAAAAATCGCGGTAAGACTGAGCCCCGTGGCCAAATTCTTCACCAGGAGTTGAAAGAGAGCCCCAAGGGAAAGATAGGCGATCACCAGCAGGCACGCCGCCGCGCCGACCATCACGGCGTCGCCCCGGAAAGGCAGGCCATAAAGGCCATGGATGAGTCCGGGCCCGGTGATCGCCATCATCAGCACGAAAATGGCGAAAAGCGGCGCCAGCTTTCCCACCAGCGCCGCAAGCGGGCTGCCCCCCGCGGCCTTCAACCAGGCCCGGCGCCGGCGTGTCGAGAACTCCGAACCGACCGCATAGCCGGCGGCGATGGCCATGACCACATGAAGGACGGTGGGTAAAATCGCCCGCAGCAGAAACTGGGCATAGTTCAGGGCCGGGTTGGTCAGAACATATTGCTCGACCACCAACGCCCCCAAAGCCGATGCGGCGCCCTGGCCCGGTGATCGCGGGCCGAGGCTGGCCGTGGCCGCGGCGATGGCGTTGGATATGGCGCTGGAGGCGCTGTTGCCCGGGGTAAAGTACTGCCGGTTGTAGAAAACGACGATCTGGGGCCGCTCCCGCGCCATCAGATCGCGTTCGAAATTCCGGGGGATGTAGACCGCCGCAATCGCCGCCCCGGAGCGTATCGCATGCATCGCACTGGTGAGGTCGCCCGGCCGTTCGGCAACGATCACGCCGGGCGCCGCGGCGATCGACTGCACGTAGGTCATCGATGCCGCCGTCCGGTCGGCATCCACCACGCTGACCCGAAGGTCGCGGATGACCGCGTTGCTGAAGGTCCAGGCCAGCAGGGCCAGGGCGATCAACGGCACACCGACGGCGAGAAAAAGCGCGAGGCGATCGCGGCGCATCCAGCGCACCTCGCGTATGGCCACGAGCAGGACCCCGGGATGGGGTGGCGGTCTCATCACCGACGCCCCGTCCATTCGGCGTAGACACTCATGCCCGGTCGAAGGTCGCGAACCGCGGCAATCGGATAGGCCCGAACCTCGAAGGTCCGCAAATCAAAATCGCCGGTGGCGCGGGTTGCGCGCCACCCGGCATACTCTCCCTTCGGCGCGATGACCTTGATCGCCGCAACGATCCGTCGATCGCTGAGGGCCGGAACCCGCACCTCGAACCGGTCGCCGACGGCCAGGCCCTTCAGCAGGTCCTCGCGCAGGTCAAAGCGCAACCAGACATCGCTCAAATCCACCAACGACAGCAGGGGTACGCCGGGAGAGACATATTCTCCGACTTCCGCTCCGATCTGATAGACCTGCGCCGAAATCGGCGCCTTCACGACCAACTCGTCGACCTGGGCCTTGATGGTCTCAACGGCGGCCTGGGCCTTGACCACGGTAGCCCGCGCGACGGTGCGCTCTTCCGGAGTCGCGCCGGCGACCGCCTCCACATAGGCGAGCTTCGCCTGATCGGCGCCGTGCTGGGCAACCTGGAGGGCGTTCATGGCCTCGTCCAGGCGCTGAACCGTGGCGAACCCCGGTCCCGACAACTCCTTGACCCGGTCGTAGGTCCGCTGAGCCAGCGTGACATTGGCGGTTGCGCCAGCAACCGCTGCCTCCCTTTCGGCGATCACCTCCGCGCGGGTACCGGCTTCGATATGGGCAAGCGCCGCCGCCGCAACGGTCCTGGCTGCCTCGGCCTCGCGCAGTCTGGAGAGCAATTCGGGATTATCGATCCCGAACAGCACCTGCCCTGTGCTGACGGTATCGCCACGCCCGACCGGGCGCTGTCCGACCTTGCCGTCGACCCGGGCGGCGATATCGATACGGGTGGCGTCGGCTTCGCCCTGAAGGACCAGCGGTTGCGGGCGCGCCAGATACCACAGGGACAGGCCGACAATCGCCGTAATGATAACGGCGACGATGAGCGCCGGAGTTCGGGCGACCTGGCGCGGCGCCGGCCCTCCGGTCCCGGGTTCGGCCTTACCGTCCCCTTCATGGCTCTCGTTCGCCATCGGTCAGTCATCCTTTCGCGACAGGGGTCACATGCCACCGCCTGATCCCTTCAGGCAAGAAAAGGCGCCACGAGGCCATTGCTACGGCACCAAACTATAGGCCGGTCGAGGGGCCACTTCCAGTCCCGCGACGCAGGATCGGGCGGGCGGCCCTACCCCCGCCAGTTGTCGCTCAGCAGCGCAAACAGCAGGTGGTCGCGCCAAGTGCCGTTGATTCGCAGATAGCCACGGCCCAGTCCTTCGCAGGTGAAGCCGAGCTTCTGGAGCAACCCGCGGCTGGCCTGGTTGCCCGGCAGACACGAAGCCTCGACCCGGTGCAGGGTCAGGTGATTAAAAGCGAAGTTGAGGGCCAATCGCACGGCGGCGCCGGTGTAGCCGCGACGGGCGTAGGGTTGGCCGATCCAGTAGCCGAGGGTCGCCACCTGCGCCACGCCGCGCCGGATGTTGCCGAGTCCCAGCCCCCCCACCAACAGGTCGGTTTCCTTTTCGCAGGTGACAAAGCTGTAGCCGGCGTCGTCGCGCCATTCGCTGGCCTGCCGGCGAAGACGGCGGATGAAGGTGGTCCGGGAAAGACAGTCGGGAGGCCACGCCGGCTCCCACGGTGTCAGAAAGTCCCGGCTGAGAGCCCGCAATTCGGCCCATGCGCTCCAATCGCGCACGGTCGGCGGCCGCAGATAAACGAACTCTCCGTCCAGGCGCACCGCCGGCAGGTTGAGCAATCCGCCGCCGAAAAACCGCATCATCGGCGCCCGCCTTTGGTACTGGTCAGGCACCCGGCGCACCCCACGAGACCGGTTGCCGGATCATCAGGCCAGGCGCGCGGCGATCCGGTCATAGGATTCCAGGTCGTCGAGCGGTCCCAGGGCGGTTACGGTCGGCGCCGACCGGCTCAGCTGCCCGGCCACCCGCCGGACCGTTTCCAGGTCGACGGCGTTGATCCTGCGCACGACCTCGGAGGTCGGCACCGGCCGACCATAGGCCAGCAACTGCTGGCCCAGGTGTTCACACCGCGACATGGTGCTCTCCAGAGCCATCAAGGTGCCGGCCTTGAGTTGAGCGCGGGCGCGCATCACCTCCGCCTCGGTCACGTCCCGGGCCACCCGGTCGATCTCGTGACACAGGATCGGCACCAGTTCCCGGGCCTGGCTGGGTCCGGTACCGGCATAGATGCCGAACAGGCCGCCGTCGCGATAGGTACCGGCAAAGCTGTAAATGCTGTAAACGAGGCCGCGCTTCTCTCTTACCTCCTGAAACAACCGCGACGACATGCCGCCGCCGAGCAGGGTCGACAATACCGAATGAGCGTAATAATCGGGATTGTGGATGCCGATGCCGTTAAAACCGATGATCAGATGCAATTGTTCCAGGTCGCGTTGTTCGCGGAAGTCGCCGCCGCAATAACGGGCCGGATCCAACAGCGTTTCGGCCCGGACGGGCAGATTACGAAAGGCCTGGTCGCTCAATTCGACCAGCCGGTCATGGTCGATCCGTCCGGCCGCCGCGACGACGATGCTGGGAGCGCCGTAATGGCGGCTGAGATACTCGATCAGCGCCGGCCGTTCCAGATTCCCCACGGTCCTGGCCGAACCCAGCACCGGCCGCCCCAGCGCCTGGCCAGGATAAGCGGTTGACTGGAAATGGTCGAACACGATGTCGTCCGGGGTGTCGATGGCCTGGCCGATTTCCTGGAGCACCACCGCCCGCTCGCGGTTGAGTTCGTCCTCGTCAAGGACCGAATTCTGGACCATGTCGCCAATGATGTCGAGGGCCAGCGGCGCATCTTCGGCCAGCACCTTGGCATAATAAGCGGTATGTTCGCGGGTGGTGTAGGCGTTGAGGTGGCCGCCCACCGTTTCGATCTGTTCCGAGATGGCAAACGCGCTACGGCGTTCGGTACCCTTGAACATCATATGTTCGCACAGGTGGGCGACACCGTTGACCTCGGCCCGTTCGTGGCGGGTGCCGACACCGACCCAGCACCCCAGCGACACCGTCTCGACCCCGTCCATGGTGTCCGAGGCGATGCGCAGGCCATTGGCAAGAGTGGTAACCTTGACGCTGCTCACACGTTCCCCCGGGGTTGGGCGTCGCCCAGGCGGGCATGGCGCAGGATGAAAGCCTGGACCGTGCCAAGGTCGTTGGGCAGAACAACCAGCCGTTCCGGCCGCTCGGGCAGGTCGGCCAGCCGTTCGGGCAGGGCTGGATGGACGCCGGTGGCGGCGGTCACCGCCTCCGGGAATTTGGCCGGATGGGCGCAACCCAGCACCACCATGGGCACCGCGATCGGCACCGCCCGATCGGCGCGGGCCGCCTCGGCGGCGTGAAGGCCGACCGCCGTGTGGGGATCGACCAGCATGCCGTTGCGCCGCCAGGTCCCGGCGATGGCGGCGCGGGTCTGGTCGTCGTCCGCTCGATAGGCGGCAAACAGCGCCCCCGCGGTTTCCAATTGGTTGGGTGTGACGCTGAAACTGCCCGAGCTGCGAAACCGGCGCATGCCATCGGCCAGCGCGACACTGTCGCGTTGATAGAGATCGAACAACAGGCGTTCGAAGTTACTGGAGACCTGGATGTCCATGCTGGGACTGAGAGTAGGCGTGACCGGCGCGGTGGCCATGACCCCGGAGCGGAAAAAGCGCGTCAGAATGTCATTGCTGTTGGAGCCGACCACCAGCCGCTCAATGGGAATGCCCATCGCCCGGGCGCCGTAGGCGGCATAGATGTTTCCGAAATTGCCGGTGGGCACGGTGAACGCGACCGCGCGGTCGGGCGCCCCCAGCGCCACCGCCGCCCCGACGTAATAGACGATCTGGGCCATGATCCTGGCCCAGTTGATTGAGTTGACCGCCGAAAGCTGAAGGCGCCCGCGGAACCCGGCATCCCCGAACATCGCCTTGACCAGATCCTGGCAATCGTCAAAACTGCCTTCAATGGCAATGTTGTACACGTTGTCGGCCAGGACCGTGGTCATCTGCCGGCGCTGGATCGCCGAGGTCCGGCCCAGCGGGTGCAACATGAAGATGTCCAGGCGGTCGCGATCGCGGCACGCCTCGATCGCCGCCGAGCCGGTGTCACCCGAAGTCGCGCCGACCACCGTGATTCGATGGTCACCGCGAGAGAGAAAATAGTCAAATAGCCGCCCCAGAAGCTGTAATGCCACGTCCTTGAAAGCCAGCGTCGGCCCGTGGAACAATTCCATCAACCAAAGGTCATGGTCGAGCTGGACCAGCGGCGTCACCGCCGCATGGTCAAAGCCGGCGTAAGCGTCGGCGGCCAGGCGACGAAACTCGTCTGGAGCGATGGCGCCGCCCATGAACGGCAGCATGACCCGTGCCGCCAGTTCGGAATACGGGAGGCGCGCCAGCGCGCGGACTTCGTCGGAGGTAAAAGTTGGCCAGCTTTCGGGCACATATAAGCCGCCGTCGCGGGCCAGACCGGTCAGAAGAGTCTCTTCAAAACCGAGGACCGGTGCGGTGCCCCGTGTACTGATGTATCGCACTGCCTTGCCGATGGTGGTGGTGTTCGCGGCGCACCTTATCGAGGTTAACGATGACGGCGCAAGGGCGGGCTCCGGCTAATTCAGGGGCATGCCATCGGGTTGACCGCCACCTGTGGCAAAAACCGCCCGTACCTACACCGGCAATCACGATCCCCGGCGACGGGCCGGTCCAGCGCCCCGGCACCCCCGGCCGGTTCGCCCCCGTCCGACCGGTTTGCCCATTGCTTTGGCAGCCATTCTCATTGGCCGGTTGGTGCGATTTTTTCAGGGTGGTCGGGCGTTGGGATCGGCGATGGTGGCCAGAAGGTCGTCCCATGTGGGGAAGACGATACAGGCGTTGATGGTGCGGAGGTGCTCGAAGAATCGGTATGAGAGGCACCACGTGCGGCGACGGCGTTTCTCCAAAGGCTTATCGCGTTGTCCCAGGTAGCGCGATTTTGGTTGTACAGTTCTCTCCACTATTCAGCCCGAGATTGATTTACGCCCCTGCCTTCGACGGTTGAAGCAGGGCGAACCGCCCAACCGCTTGGAGGCAGCAGTTGGCCATGACCGAACGTTGCCATCATTTGTCTGTTTCGTAGCTGTTGCATCATTTTAACCACAACCCATTCACTGGAACCTGGGACAACGCGATAAGCCCTTTTCTCCAAGCCAGTGCGGTGTGACGTGGGCGACGGCATGGAGCGAGGTTTCAGCGGTAACCGGGAGGTCGGTTACGAAGGAGTTGTGATGGGTTCGTCGGCCCTTGGCATTCAGAATCTCGACGGAGAGCCAGTTGAAAATCAGAGCATCCTTGCTATCGCCCAGCGGAATCTGGGTCAGCCAGCGAAGATGAAGGTATTTTTCTTTCCTGGCTGATGAACGACTTGACGGTGCTCGGTCAGTTTGGCGCCGTCGAGGTACTCGGTGATCGTCTTGTGCGAGCTTGGCTTGCAGGTCAGGATGAAGGCGCCGCCGCTGGTCTGGATGGCCTCGGCGATCGGTTGGCAGGGATACACAAGGTCGTCGCCAAGATGGACCGGCCGGAACGGCGCCAGGGGTGGCGCCAACGCGGGCCAGCCAACGCTTGGCGACGGCGCGCTCGCAAGTCCTGCTTTTCCGCTCCGTCCTGGGGCGTAATGAACGGCGGCGGCAGTGGCAGGACCCGGGCATGGCCCGGAGCCCCCAAGGGTTGCACCGAGAAAGGAATGGAAGAAATCGACCTTGCCGTCCGGGTGTTGCCGGCGCGAACAGCACGGGCAATGGATTTCTCGACCGGAAGTGCTTGGTGCCATCGAGCGCGATCAGCACCCGATCATCCAGACGCCGGAACGCCGCCAACCCATCCGCCGCCTCGGCCACCGCCACCGCCTTCAGGAACATCAATCCGGCGCAGACCCCTTTCAGTTCCATCAGCAGCTTTTCCAGCGTTTTCATGCCACCGTCGAATCACGAGTCGATTCCCAGACGCAAGTCGTGCCTCAGCCCCGAGTCAACGGGTCGCACTCCAGAAGCCGCAAATGCGACTCAGCCGCACTGAGAACCGCTGTTGCTTTGGCGGATATTTTCGGCTATCGACTCCGCCGGGGTAACCTGTAGCCGGGGTGACCGGGGCGTCTCCGCAATGCCTTGATCGGGTTGTTACGTCCTGATCGGGATGTCTCAGGACCGGGTGGGTGCGCCCGGGCCGGTCACGCGGTTGCCGCCGCTGTCCTGCCATGATCGGAGACTTCCAAGAGATGACCGCCCGCATTTTCCAGCCGAGCCGCGCCACCACCCAATCCGCACTGGGCAAGACCCGGGAGTGGATTCTCGAATATGAACCCGTGACGCCGCGACAGCCCGAATCCCTGATGGGCTGGACCAGCTCCGCTGACACCATGAACCAGATTCGCGTCCGCTTTCCGACCCGCGAGGAAGCGGTGGCCTATGCCGAGCGCAACGGCCTGACTTACTGCATCTCTGACACCGCAATCCGCCGCGTCCGTCCCAAAAGCTATACCGATCGCTTCCGCCTTGGTCGTCCGAACTGAGCATCATACCCCCCGGCCGATTCAGAGAATCCCAACGACCTTCGGGCGATTTTCCGGTGGGGCCGCCGCTTGCCGGCAGAGGCACTCTTCATGTTGGGACTGGAGCGGGCACCGCGTGTCACGCCATGTATCATTACGTCTTCAAGGCGCTGAATGTCGAAGGCGGCGGAGCAGATCTTGGAGGCGTGGGCGCGCGGTGAGGGCCCGGCTCGGCCACGTCCATCGACGGCAAGCGCCTCAAGGGCAGCGCGCCACCCGGGCGCGGCGGCGGTGAAGGTGTCCATCTTCTGGCTGCCTTCGCCAGCCGGCATGGAGATGTTATCGGTCAGTTGCGGGTTCCGCCCGATGCCAATGAGATTACCGCCGCCTTGGTTCTGCTCAAGGTCTTGTCGTTGGATGGGATGATCATTACCGGCGCGCGGCGTTCTGCCAGCGTGCCATCTACCAACTCATCCGGAACGGAAGCGGCGATTACCTGTTCACGGCCAAAGCCAACCAACCAGCCTTGATGGCCGATATCGCCGTCGCCTTTGCCGACGTTTTTTTTCCCCCGGAACTGGTCAATGTGCGGCATGGGCAGGTGCAGGGCAATCGGGTGAAGGAGTGCTTGACAGGGGATGGAAGTTTCGAATCGATCAGAGGCATTGATTCTGCGAGGGGCTTCCGATGGATGCGAGCGGTGCTGGGGCTGGGGCGTTAGGGGAAACTGTTGTTTTTCTTGAGTATTTTAAGGGGCTTCCGGACCCGCGGCAGGCGGGCAAGGTGGTTTATCCGCTGAATGAGGTGTTGCTGTTGAGCCTGCTGGCGGTGTTGGCCGGGGCGGATGCGTTCACGGATATTGCCCGCTTTGGTGAAAAAAAGCTGGAGCTGTTGCGTCGGTTCCTGCCCTTTCACGACGGGACGTCGCCGCATGACCGTCTGGGCGACATCTTCGCCTCTCTTGATTCGGAGAAATTCCAAACATGCTTTGTCTCCTGGGTTGCTTCCGTTACCGGAACACACCTCCGGTGTCATCGCGATCGATGGCAAGACGGTTCGCCGTTCGGGCAAGAAGAAGGACTCGAAGGCTCCCATCCACATGGTTTCGGCGTTTGCGGCCCGCCAACGGTTGGTGCTGGACCAAGTCAAAGTAGATGACAAATCGAATGAAATCGTGGCGATCCCGAAATTATTGGACATGCTGGCGATTGAAGGAGCGATCGTGACCATCGGTATCTGCTCATCCCCCCCCTTTAGGCCGGCCTGGGAATGAGGTGAGAGGGGCGCGCGGATGGGATTGACAGCAGGCGGGGTTTGCGATTCACCCTCGGAATGACCTTGCCCCCGTGCAGCGGCCCCCATAGCCGGGTAAAATCGGCAAAACGATGGGGGACGAGATGGCGAAGGGAACGCGGGCGCGCTACACGCAAGAGTTTAAGGAAGAGGCGGTTCATTTGGTCAATGGCGGCGAACGGGTTGCCGTGGTTGCGAAGAACCTTGGGCTATCGGAGTAGACGCTGCATAACTGGGTTAGGGCGGCGGGCGCCGGTACATTAAAAGGTTAAGCGAAGTCTGAAGTTAGCTCTGAGCAGATGGAGATCAGTCGTCTCCGTGCCGAATTGGCTCGTGTCAAGATGGAGCGCGACATATTAAAAAAAGCGACGGCGTACTTCGCCAGGGAGT
>PLTC01000178.1 GCA_003165295.1 Rhodospirillales bacterium
GAGGTTCGCCCCTCCGAGGTTCGCCCCTCCGAGGTCCGCCCCTCTGAGGTCCGCCCTTCCGAGGTCCGCCCCTCTGAGGTCCGCCCCTCCGAGGTCCTGAACGATAAGAACCTGTTCCGACAGATCCAGCCATCCCAGACAGGCGAGAGCCACCGCCGACTGGCCCCAGGTGCGTTGGCCGCGCAGCCGGTGGATCAGGGCACCGGCCCCCAAGGGGCCGCCCCAGTCAAGGGTCACCAAGGTCCGCGGTGTCTCGCCCGATCCTGCCCGCCGTTTGGCGTCGAGCGCCGATGCACAGGCGTTGAGGACGGCGAGCAGGGTTTCCTCGGCATTGCGGGCGTGACGTTCGGCATCCCGGAAGCTGGCGATGGCGCCGCCGGCGGCAACCGGCATGCCGTCGCACAGGTTGGCGTTGAACAGGGTGACCAGGGTCGGCAGCCAGGACTCCGCATCGGCCGGGCGGGCGGCAATGTCGTCACCGAGGAAACCGAGCAGATCGAAATCCAGCGCCGCCGGCCCGGCCAACCGGACCCAGCGTCCCAGCGCCTCTTCAACGCGGAGCGAAGACCGGCCTCGGTTGAGATTTTCGTGCAGGTCCTCCACCTCACGGACCAGTCGCCGGGCGGTCAGATATTCCCGAAAACTCTTATGGGTGAACTCGCAGATGCCCAGCGTCGCGCCGCCGCGGGGCTGAAAGAAAAAGGCGTTGAGCACCGCGGAAACACCGGTGCGAACGGTGGGAAAGTGCTCCGTCAGCAGGTTTTCCAGCCGGTTGTCCTTGAAATGACTCTCCAGCGCCGCCCGGGTAACGGCGCGATCGGCGGTATGCCAGGCCGCGACGGCGATCTCCTCGAGAATCGTCTCATAGTCCTCCTCGGATAATGCCGCCAGCCTGTCCGACCGTAGATGCGACGGGCGGTTGATCCGTTGCCAGATATAGTTGAACATGGCGCCGTACAGCGCATGGGTGCTGTCGATCACCGCGCCCCCCGACGCCTGATCGCGCAACAGCGCCAGCAGGTAATTGAGCAGCGGTTGCTCGGTGATCTCGGCCAGGGCCGGACCGCGCGTCGTGTAGTCTTTGGGCAGACCCGGGATGGCCCGCCCGGTCGCCCGCCCGTACTGCTGCCACCACACGTCTCTCTGGTCGGCACCGAGGGCCGGGTCGCCGATCTCCCACTGGTCCCCGGCCTCGTCCCCGGTGGCACCGGCGGGAAGAACGTAGCGCAGGACCTGGACCCGCTGCCACGGCCCGCGCAGGGTGGTGGTGCTGTCGGCGGTGGCCACCGGCCGACCCGCCAGCAGCACCAGCACCCGGGGATGCCCGTGGTTGATCGCGGGCAGACGGCTGATCAGGTGGCCGACGAAGTCGGCGGCGGCGTCGCTGCCCGCGGCCCCGGTCTTGGACAGTTCGTCGAGCCCGTCGAAGATCACCAGCAACGGCTGGTCGTTCACCAGCCCGTCGCGCGGATCGTGCCCCAGTTCGTCGGCAGAACCGGCGAAGGCCGCCAGCGCCGCCTCGACATCGCCCTGGAAGTCGAAGCGGTGCAGCGGAATGTACAGCACCCGCCGCTGCCCCCGGGCCAGCCCGGCCGCGAACCGGCGGGCGAAGGAGGATTTGCCGCAGCCGGGCTCGCCGCTGATGATCCGCACCGGGTCCTTCGGGTCCTGCGCCGTCAGCCACTGCTGGATGTGATCCTCCAGCCAGACCACCACCCGGGTCGTCTTTTCCGCCTTGCCGCCGGCGCCGCGCCGGCCCTCGCCCTCCCCCGGCAATGGCCGTTCCCAATACGCGCGCAGCGGCACGTAGACATCCTCCAGCGACACCGCGCCCGGCTCGGTCGGCTCCAGGTTGAACAGCGGCCGGCGCATCTCCTCGATCAGGCCGGCGCGGTAGCGGCGCCAATCCTGCGCCCGCCTGGCCGCCGGGTCGCCCAGGGTGTCGGCAAAGAATTCGGTCAGCCTTTGGTAGTCCTCGCGCCGGCTCCGGCCCTCTTCGGCCAGCGCCAGCGGCAGTTCCTCGGCCAAGGTCAGGCACAGCCGGTCCTGGATCTCGGGCGGGAGACGGAACAGCACCAGCCACCGGCGGAACTGGTCCTCCAGCGCCCGGAACAGCGCCGAATCCGCCGGGTGTTCGAAGAACCTGCGGTCGATTTCGAACGGCTGCGACCCCAGCACCCGGTCCAGGGTGGGCGTCAGTTCCGGGCTGTCCTCGATCGCCCCCAACTGCGCGCGGTTGGCGCGGATGGTCCCGGCCAGCGCCGCCATCAACGCCCGGTGGACCAGCAGCCACGCCTGGCCGCCGGGGCTCAAACCCGCCGCCGGTGTCGCGCCGAGCGCGGCCGGCAGGTCGAGCGCCGACTTCAGCACCCCGGCGTAACCGGCAAAAGAGGCATCCACCAGCATCTTGCCCACCGTGGTGGCCAGTTTCGGCCAGTCGACCCGGACCTGCCGGTCGGATTCGGGAACCGGGGGCTCCAGCGCCAGCGATGGGTTGTGGGTTGGCATGGCCTGTGTCATGTGGGGTTCAGGGGCGGGTCACGATACTGTATCGGCCTTCGGCGAGCAAGGGGCTTTGCCCCTGGACCCCACTGGGGCCACTGGCCCCAGACCCCGTTACGGTAGGGTGTGGCGGATGGACTCCAGTACGCCGTGTGTGCCGGCTTCGATCAGGTCCAGGACCTTGATGAAACCCTCGGCGTCGCCGTAATAGGGGTCGGGGACGTCGCGGAGGCCCAGGTCGGGCGCAAAGTCCAGGAACAGGCGCAGGCGGTCGGCCCGGGCCGGCGGCATCACCCGCGCCAGGAACCGGTAATGGCCCTGGTCCATGGCCAGCACCAGATCGAAATGGTGAAAGTCACGGGGCGAAAACTTCCGCGCCCTCAGGTCGTCGATCCCGTAGCCCCGCGACCGCGCGACCGCACAGGCCCGCGGGTCGGGCGGTTCCCCCACATGATACCCGTGGGTCCCGGCAGAATCCGCGGCGATCCGGTCGGCCAGCCCGGCCGCCCGCACCCGATGGCGAAACACCCCCTCGGCGGTCGGCGAACGGCAGATGTTGCCGGTGCAAACGAACAGGACCCTGATCATGGCCGACCGGTCAGTGCCCAAGCAACCTGACCAGACCAAACATCGCCCCCAGCACCACCGCAGCGTTGACCGAAACGGTCCCGATCATCATGCCCATCACCGTCTTCAAGGTATCGGTCCGGGCGGCTTCGATCCTGGTTTCCAGACTATGCCGCAACACCTCCAGGTCGCCCTTCATCTCCACCTTGAACGCCTTGAATTCCGCCCGGATGGACTGACTCTCCTGGGCCAGCCTGCCCCCGAGCGCCGAGGTCTCTTGCAAGAGATCGGCTTTGCTCGCGGCCTGGGTGTCCATGACGTCGGCCAGGGCCTCCACCTGATCGATGGTGAAACCGACCTTCTGAAGCTTGAGCACCGCCGATGCACCCATCCCGACCCCTTTTCCGCCCGACCCCTTTTCCGCCCGGTCCCGCCGGCCCGGAGCCGGTCGCCTTGCGGTCGCCTTGCCCCCGCCCGGCACCCGAATGATAGCTCACCCGGAGCCGGGAGGCGAGTCCTCACCACCCTTGCGGGTCAGGTGGCTGAAGGCCGGATCATAAAGCTGGCTGTCGGGAAAGCCGGTGGCGTCCAGCACCCGGCCGACCAGAATCAGCGCGGTGCGCGAGATGCCGGCGGCCCCGACCCGGCCGGCGATATCGGCCAGGGTACCCCTGAGAATCTGCTGATCGGGCCAGGTGGCGCGATAGACCACCGCCACCGGACAATCGGCCCCCCGGACCGGCACCAGTGCCGCCACCACCGCCGCGATGTTGCCGATGGACAGGTGGATGGCCAGAGTGGCGCCGGTGGCGCCCAGGGTCACAAGGTCTTCCCCCGGCGGCATCGCCGAAGTACGGCCGGCGGTGCGGGTCAGGATGATGGTCTGGCTGACCCCGGGCAGGGTCAGTTCCCGTTGCAGCGCCGCCGCGGCGCCGCAATAGGCCGGAACCCCGGGCGTCACGTCATAGGGAATGCCCAATTGGTCGAGCCGCCGCATCTGCTCGGCAATCGCCCCATAGAGCGAGGGGTCGCCGGTGTGAACCCGGGCCACGTCCTGCCCGGCACCGTGGGCCGCCGCCATTTCGGCGATCATCCGGTCCAGCGTCATGCCCGCGGTGTCCAGCACCCGGGCGCCGGGCGGGGCACCGGCCACCACCTCTTTTGGCACCAGCGAACCGGCATAAAGACAGACCGGACAGGCGGCGATCAGCCGCTGGCCGCGCACCGTGATCAGGTCGGGGGCGCCCGGCCCGGCGCCGATGAAATGAACGGTGCCGGTCATGGCGTATCCGCCGGCGCCGCCAAGTTCAGGACCGGGTTCAGGGCCGGATTCATGGACGAGGTCGGCTTCCCGGAAAACCCCCGCGGCGTATAGACCCAACTGCCGCCGCGCGGACGCGCCATCACCCGGGTCTCGCTGGAGCCCACCACCACGATGCTGAGCATGTCCAGCAGGTCCGGCACCAGTTCCGAGAGCGGGACCACCGTCACCGTCTGCTCGGGCCGGCCAAGCTGCCGCCCGATCACCGCCGGGGTCGAGCCCGGACGATGGCGCAGCAGGATGGCCACCGCCTCCTCAAGCTGTTGCCGGCGGTTGCGCGACACCGGGTTGTAGAGCGCCACCGCGAGGTCGGCCGCCGCCGCCGCCTCCAGGCGCCGGACGATCAGCGGCCACGGCGTCAGCAGATCGGACAGCGAGATCAGACAGAAGTCATGGGCCAGCGGCGCCCCGATCAGCGCCGCCGCCGCCTGGAACGCCGAAATCCCCGGAACCACCGAAACCTCGACCCGCAGCCATTCGGGACGGGGCGCCCGGTCCAGCAACTCGAAGACCAGGGTGGCCATGGCGTAGATGCCCGGGTCGCCGGACGTCACCAGGCACACCTGCCGCCCCTCCGCCGCCAGTTCCAGGGCCTTGCGCGCCCGCTGCTCCTCGTCGCCCATGCCGAAGTCGTGGCGGGTGACCTGGGGCGGCAGCGGCACCACCAGATCGTTATAGAGCCGGTAGCCGACCAGATCATCCATTCCGGCCAGCGCCGCGGTCGCCTGAGCGGTGCGCCACCCGGCACCGCCCGGCCCCAGACCCACCACCGTCAGCCGGCCCCGCGACCGGCCCAGCCCGGCCGCCGCCAGCGGCACCGGCGCCCGGGCAATGGCACAGGTGGCATTGGCGCTTTTGGTCTTGGGCACCACCAGCAGGCCGCCCGAACCCACCGCCGCCAGCGCCGCCCCTTCGGACACGCCGTGACAGCCGACCTGACGGAACACCACCTCCGACGGGGTGGCCAGACGCGGCGTCTCGGCCTCCAGTGTCGCGGCGTCGAAGAAGCGTACCGGCACCCCCAGCGCCGCCGCCGCGGCATGGACCGCCGGCTCGTCGGCCTTGACATCGATCGAGAACAATCCGGCCACGGCCAGCGGCGACAGCCGGTGAGCGGCCAGCGTCTCGCGCACCAGCCCGATCAGTTCGCCGGCGTCACCGTCCCGGGCCACCCCCACCCCCACCGCCAGGGTGGTCGGGTGATAGACCAGCACCTCGGGCGACCCGATCGCCACCCGTTCGGTGACGCGCAGGACATGACGCGCCTCGGGCGCGAAGGGCAGCCGGGACGCCGCCAGCCACGGCGCCTGACCCTCGAGCCGGACCGTGGCGCCGGCCAGCAGGGCACCGGCAAACCGTTTGGCATCGGCCGGGTTGGCCAGCCGCCAGCCCGCCGGCGGATCGTCGAAGGCGATCCCGAACCGGACATCGCCGGCGGTCGTCACCGCCGGGACCACGTCCAGGGCATCACCGATGGCCCGGGCCAGGGCGTGGGCGCCGTGATGGCCGCCCAGCAGCGGCACCACCGCGCTGCCGTCTTCGGCCAGGGCCAGCACCGGCGGCTCGGTCCACTTGTCGCCCAGCACCGGCGAGAGCGAGCGGATCAGCACCGCCGCGGCGCAGACCCCGATCACCGGCCGGCCGGCCAGGAACAGCGCGCGCAGGTGATCGCCGGTGGCCTCGAACAGCCGGTCGGCGTCGGCAGCCTCGACCCGGCCGCTCAGCCCGTGGATTTCGGCGCCGGGCAGCACTGCCAGCAACTGCCGCGCGAGCCCGAGCCCCCCGGGACTGAGCAGCACCAGTACCGGAGTACCGCGGACGCTGGGATCGGAACCGGTCAGACTCATGACGGGGTTTCCTTGAACACCAGGATAATCGCAAAATAGGTCGCGGTGGTCGGGTCCACCGCCGCCAGCGGCAGTACCCTTTGCCCGGACTGGGAGGCGCGCTCCACGTACCAGGCCCGGTCGCCCAGGCCGAGCGCCGCGATCACCGCCCGCACCCGGCCGAAGTGACGGCCGATCTTGACCAGGGCAACGGCGTCAGCAAAGGCGAAGCCCCGCCGCAGGTCCTCGTCCGAACCCGAAGCCGGCATCACCGCCAGCCGCTGCTCCCGCCCGACCAGCGGCAGTGGCAGCGCCGCCGCACACGCCATCAACGACGACACCCCCGGCACCACCTCGACCCGATGGCGCCCGGCCAGCCGCGACAGCAGATAGATGAAGGAGCCGTAAAACAACGGATCGCCCTCGCACAACACCGCCACGTCCTCGCCCCGGGCCAGATAGCCGGCGATGGTCCCGGCCGCGGCATCGTAGCCCGGCGCCGCGGCGTCACCGCCGGTCATGGGGGCGTCGATGGGAATCTCATCCTGCCCGGGTAAAAGATACCCGGCCACGATGGCGCGGGCAACGCTCTCGCCCTTCTGCACCGGATAGGCCACGGCCCGCGCCGCCTGGATGCGCTTCAGTCCCTTGAGGGTGATCAGCTCCGGGTCCCCCGGGCCGACCCCGACCCCGTAAACCGTCCCCGGACCCGGCGGATTCAGTCCCTGACCACGCGCCATTGCGTCACCGTCCTCTGCGCCTGCCACCCGTTCAGTCCTCCCAGTCGCCCGGCCCGGGACACCGCCAGTCGAACCAGCCCGCCGCCCCAGCGCCGATGGCCCTCGAGCACCCGCGCCTCGGCCTCAAGCGTCACCGCATTGGTCACGAGCCGCCCCCCCGGCCTGAGCGCCGCCCAGCACGCCTCGAACACCCCGGGGCAGGTCAGGCCGCCGCCGATGAACACGGCGTCGGGCGGCGGCAGCCCGGCCAGCGCCTCGGGCGCGGAACCGGCCACGATCTCCAGACCGTCCGCGCCGAATCGCTCGCGGTTGGCGACAATCAGGGTCCGGCGTTCCAACTCCCGCTCCACCGCCAGCACCCGGCCCCGGACCCCGGTGGCGCGCAGCCACTCGATGCCGATGGAGCCGCAACCAGCCCCCACGTCCCACAAGATCTGGCCGGGCAGCGGCGCCAGGGCCATGAGCGTGATCGCCCGAACCTCACGCTTGGTCATCACCCCGTCGGAGTGAAAGGCGTCATCGGCCAGACCGGGCACCCGGGGCAACACCTCGGCCCCGGCCCCGGCTTCGCAGGCCACCGCCAGCACGTTGAGGTCGTCGACCCGCGCGAACGGCCAGGCGTCGGCGCGGCCGTCCAGTCGCGCCTCCCGGGGACCGGCCAGCCGCTCCAGAACCGTCAGCCGGCTGGCGCCGTAGCCGCGCGCGGTGAGCAGGGCCGCAACCTCGGCCGGGGTCTGCCCGTCCCGGGTCAGCACCACCAGCCGGGCGCCCGGATGGAGCAGCCCGACCACCGCATTGACCGGACGGTTGTGCAGGCTGAGGGTCTCGACCCCGGCATGGCTCCAGCCCAACCGGGCGCAGGCCAGACTGAAGGCCGAGGGCGCCGGCACCATCACCCAGTCGTCAGGCGCGAAGCGGCCGGCGATCAGGGCGCCGATGCCGTGACAAAGTGGGTCCCCGCTGGCCAGCACGCACACCGGCCGGCCACGGCGCCGTTCGATCTCGGGCCACAGTGCGCTCAGCGGTTTGGGCCAGATCAGCCGCTCGCGCCCATCCTCGGGCAGATGGGACAGCATGCGGGCGTCGCCGACCAGCGTCCCGGCGCCGTCGACCAGGGCGCGGGCGGTGGCGCCGAGACCCGCCAGCCCGTCCTCGTGCAGGCCGACCACCGCCAGCCAGGCGGAGCCCGGAACCGCGCTCATGCCGGCGCCACACCCGGGGCCGGTTCCGCACCCAGCGCGTTGACCGCGGCGGCGGCCATGGCGCTGCCGCCCAAGCGCCCGCGCAGGGTCAGGTACGGAATGTTCANNCGGTCGGCGCGTTGCCGATGGCCACCACCGCGCCCGCCAGCCGCTCGCCCCACAGGTCCACCGCGGCGGCCGACCGGGTGGTGCCGGCGGCCCCGGCCCGGACCGCGGCCTCGGGCTCGTACAGGGTACACAGCACCGGATTGTTCCGGGGCAGGCGGCGCGCGATCACGCCATCGGCAACCATGCGGCTGTCGGCCAGGATCGGCGCCCCGGCCGCCAGCGCCGCCCGGGCGGCGACCACCAGATCGGGGGTCCAGGCCAGATCGGCGACCAGTCCGGTCTGGCCGCTGGCATGAACGATGCGGATAGCCACATCACGAAGGTCCGCGGGCAGAGCCGACAGGTCGGTCTCGCTTCGGATGATCTCAAAGGACCGGCGATAAATCTCGCCGGGATCGCGCAGGTAGTCGAACACGGCGCCAGCGCCTCCTCATGGGGACAGATAACCGCGGACGGGCAAGGATCGGAACCAAACAAGGCGACAGCGGGGCGAACCCCGGTTCACTCCGGCTCAGGCCACCGCCGGGCCGAACGCGGGCCGTTGGGGTGGTCGGCAAAGGGATGGCCCGGACCGTGGCCGTGAGGGTGATGATCCCGGTCCGCCTCTTCCTTAGCATGGTCGTGGCCGGTGGCGTCAGCGGGATCGCGACCGTCATGGTCATGGTCATGGTCATGGTCATGGTCATGGTCATGGTGATCGTGATCGTGATCGTGATCGTGATCGTGGCCATGGGGATCATCGCCGGCCGGGCGGGTGAAGGCCAGGATGTCAGTGCGATGCCGGCACATTTGACAGTTCATGGCGGTATCGCCGGTCAACGCCTGTTCGACCCGGGCCGTGAAGACGTCGATGACGCCGGGATGATCGTCCAGGTAGCCGGCCTCGACGAAATCCCGGTCGGGATACCGCACGGCGGCGGCCTCCAGACTCTGGCGCAGCCGGCGCACCAGCACGCCGGTAAATAACAGATAGGGAAACACCACGATGCGCCGGTAACCTAACCGGGCGGCGTGATCGATAGCCACCTCCAGGTGCGGGAACGTCACGTCAAAATATCCGGGTTCCCCCCAACCGAAGCCCAGCCCTTCCCACAACAGGCGCATGATCTTGGCCAGATCGGCATTGGCGTCCGGGTCGGAACTGCCCCGGCCGATCACCAGCAGCAGAGTCTCCTCGCGCGGAACGCCGGGACCGGCGGCGGTCAGCGCCTGTTCAATCCGGTCGGCCGCCGCCGCCAACAGACCGGGATCAACCCCCAGCACCCGGCCATAGCGAATTTCGGTCCCCGGATGGGCGGCCTCGAAGGCACGCAGCAACCCGGGAATGTCCGTCTTGGCGTGACCGGCGGCGAACAGCATGCACGGGATCACCACGATCCGCCGAATGCCCTCGGCCACCAGCGCGGCCAGGGCATCGGACAGCAGCGGCTCGGCCAGTTCCAGGAAGCCGTAACGGACAATCAGCCCGGGCAGCCGCTCCCGGACGCGCCCCGCCACCGCCCGGAACCCGGCGGCGCCATCGGCATGCCGGGTGCCATGCCCGCACAACACCACCGCCAGCCCGCCGTCGCGCGCCATCTCCCCGGTCATGATCCTGTTCCTTCCTGTCCCGGCGGTCGGCCGGGCGCTTCGCTCTCACACATGGTCCTGATCGGATATAATGACGTTCCAGCCGTTGCCCGCGAACAATCCGACCGCAGCCTTGCCAATACCAAACGACGCGCCAGTAATCACGACTCTCTTCTTCACTCTCTTCCCTCCCGATCCCGTCACCACTCCTGCGCAAGGAAAAAGGCGCCTTCGCGTCGGCTTGCAGGCTAGCCCGGTGGCGGCGGCAGGGTCAAGCAGCGGCGGCGGCACCGGGCACGGACAGGCGGCGCTCCCCCCGTCACCCCACACCGGCGGCGGCAGAGGCCCACGGAACCACCACTCGACAACCGCCACCCGACGGCGCAACGCCCGGCTTGCCCTTTACCGGCGGCCAGGGGTATAGCTGCACGGTGCCACGGCAAAGGGCAAGGCTCGCCATGCAATCGCTCGTTCTCCTGATCGATACCGTTCTCGGCATTTACATCTGGCTGTTGATTGGCTCGGCAATTCTAAGCTGGTTGGTTGTGTTCAACGTCGTGAACACCCGCAACCAGGCGGTCATTGCGATCGGCAACTTCCTCTATCGCATCACCGAACCGGCATTGCGGCCGATCCGGCGGGTGTTGCCCAATTTCGGGGGCATCGACATTTCGCCGGTGGTCCTGATCCTGCTGCTGATGTTCCTGCAAAACCTGCTGCGCGAATATGGCCTGGCCGAAAGTCACTTCGGCGCGATCGGCGGCGGTCTTGGGGCGCTGCCCGGCCTTTTCGGACCGTTCGGCGCCTGAATTGCCGGCCTCGCCGTTCATGGCCGTCACCGATGGCATCCGCGTGACCCTGAGGGTCACGCCCGGCGCTTCGCGCACCGGTTTTTCCGGCCTGACCGACACCGCAAACGGCGATCGCGCGCTCAAGGTGTCGGTAACCGCGGTGGCCGAGGGCGGGCGCGCCAACGATGCGGTGGTCAAGTTGCTGGCCAAGACCTGGCGGGTGCCGAAATCGAGTCTCAGTCTGGTGGCCGGGGCCACCGACCGTAACAAGATCATTCATGTTTCCGGGACGCCGGAGGATTTGATGCCCCGGTTGATCGCCGTTCTGCCCGAGGACCAGAGATCATGAGCGAGGCTTCCCTCATCGACGGCAAGGCCATCGCCGCCGCCCTGCGGACCCGGGTGGCGGCGCAGGTGGCCGACCTTGCCGCCGCCACCGGCGTCGTGCCGGGGCTGGCGGTGGTGCTGGTGGGNNGTGCTGGTGGGCGACGACCCGGCCAGCGCGGTCTATGTCCGCAACAAGGAACGGGCGCTGGAAGCCGCGGCCATGCGCTCCTTCGACCACCGGTTGCCCGCCGCCACCGATCAGGCGACGCTGCTGGCGCTAATCGGGCGGCTGAACCACGACCCGGCGGTGCATGGCATCCTGGTCCAGTTACCCCTGCCCCGGCAGATCGACACCGCAGCGGTGCTGGCCGCCATCGCCCCGGACAAGGACGCCGACGGCTTCCACGTCACCAATGCCGGGCTGCTGGCGGTGGGCCGACCGGCGGTGGTGCCCTGCACGCCGCTGGGCTGCCTGATGCTGCTGCGCCATGTGCTGGGACCCGGTCTTGCCGGCCGGCAGGCGCTGGTAATCGGTCGCTCGACCATTGTCGGCCGGCCCATGGCCCAATTGTTGCTTGCCGCCGACTGCACCGTGACCATGGCCCATTCCCGGACCCGGGACCTTGCCGAGGCCTGCCGGCACGCCGATATCCTGGTGGCGGCGGTCGGTCGGCCCGAACTGATACGCGGCGCCTGGATCAAACCGGGCGCGGTGGTGATTGATGTCGGCATGAACCGCTTGCCACCTGCCTGCGGAGACTCCGGTGGCGGCCGGTTGGTAGGGGATGTCAATTTCGCCGAAGCCCGCGCGGTCGCGGGCGCGATCACGCCGGTACCGGGCGGGGTCGGCCCCATGACCATCGCCTGCCTGCTGGTCAACACCCTGGCCGCCGCATGCCGCCAAACCGGCCAGCCGGTTCCCGCCGATGCGATGCCCTGATTTTTGATTTTACCAGTACCCTCAAGGAAAAAATGGGAAATGACGGAGGTTCACAAGATCATATCCCTTCTCGACAGTCTCCTGAACGGCACTACCCGCCAGGCCATCGCCGAACTGCCCTTGAATGGTCTCGAGAAAGAGTTTTACACTTTTTACCTTTCGAATACCACGCTGTTATCAGATCAATTCCATCACTCACAGATTTCGCAGGACCTTTGGGTAGCCTTTTTTGTTGAATTGCTGGAATGAAAACTCGGTCTCCAATAAGAGTGGATACTTCGTGGGTTTTGGTGCATTCGATGGAGTACATTTATCAAATACTTATTTTTTTGAAAAGAAATTTACCTGGAGAGGAATACTGGCCGAACCGAATCAAATTTATTTTGATAAATGCTGCAAAAATCGCACCTGCATCGTCGATCATCGCTGCGTCTGGTCGGATTCACGCCGGCATCTCAACTTTAGCATGGTGCCGAAGTCCCCCGAGCTCGCCACGCTCGAACTGTTTGAAAATTCCGACTGTCATATGGCGGCCCGCCAGGTCGAGAAGAGTGTTGTTTCGGTCGAAACGATTTCGTTACTTGACCTGCTGATTGAACACCGCGCGCCGCGTTCCATTGATTATATGTCAATAGATACCGAAGGGACCGAGCTGGAAATTCTAAGATCATTTGATTTCAACAGATATTTATTCAAGATCATTTCCGTCGAACATAATTTTACCGTTAACCGGGAAAAGCTTTTCGAACTGCTGACCGGAAACGGCTATTTCCGCTTACCTCGGAGCGTCTCCTACTGTGACGATATGTATATCAACACTGCACGCAGTCCTCACCTGAGCCGGATTAACCACTGGTTGCAGACATAGCGACACCGTGAGTTCCGGCCTGATCGGAGAGCCGGCGCCACCCTATTCCGCTTCGTCCTCTTTACCCTCTGCCTCCAGGAATTCCAGCGCCACAAACCCGATCTGGCCGGTGGCGGTCCTGATCCGCGCCCAGCCGTCGACGCGGGAGACGATCTCCACCGGATCGGATTGATGCAAACGGCCAATCGGTAGGTGCCCGGCTCCGGGGCCGTCGCGCAGGATCAGGCTGGCCGCGGTTACATGCCAATGGGCCGGGGCCGGGGCCGGAACAGTGACGGCTGCCGTCACCGGCGGCGAAACCGCGACCGGCGGTGACGGCGGCGACGCTGCCCGTAGCGACGACGGTGGCGAAGCGGTCAGGTTGACCGTCACCACCACCACCCCGGCGGCCATCGCCAGCACCGGCAGCAGGTGCAGGTAAAACGCCGGGGACGCGGTCAGCCGCCAGCGGTCGACCAGTTGCTCGCGTCCGGGCTCGCCGATCAACGTCCGCATCTTCTCGAGCTTCTGGCGCAGTTCGGGACGCTGGACCATCCGTAACGCCTGGGTCAGTGCCGCCCGGGCCAGCACCGGCTTGCCGGTGGCCCAGAAATACAGGGCCTGTTGCCGCAGCAGCGAAGCGTTCACATCCGCCGGCCGCTCGCCGCCCCGCAGATTGCACCACAGCGCCTTGACCGTCCAGAACGGTCCCCAGGGCAGACCCCACCAGCCAAGGGCCCAGGTGGTGGCGGAAGCGATGAGACCACGGCGGTCGGCACAGGAACGGCAGAATACCCCTTGAACCGGCTGGCGCAGCGTTCCCACCACAAAACTAACCACTCGCCAGTAAATGGTGTACCGCGGTTGAACCGTAATCGCGCCGCAGCCGGAACAGGCGATGGGCACGATCAGTCCCTCCCCGGCCGCCGCCGCCGGCCGGCTGCGGCGGGCAACCGGACCCGACGGCCGGGGCGGCGCCGGCGGTCGCTCCTCGGCCCAGGCGTCGTAGCGCGCCCGCAGTACCGGATCGCTCAGGACCTGATAGGCTTCGTTCAGTCGCTGAAAGGCATCCTTGGCCCCGGCGCCGGCATTGCGATCCGGGTGGAGGTCCTTGGCCTGCTGACGGAACGCCAGCTTGATCCGTTCGGCCGCAGCCGTCGGCAACACCCCCAGCCGGGCGTAATAGCCCTTGGGATCCCTGCGTTCGAGGCAATCCACCATCCACGTCCCGCCACTCGCCGCCCTGGAAGACCGCTTGCATTATTTGCCTGCGGATAAAAATCGCAAGCGATCTTACCGGCCAGATCGGGCCGGGGGACCAGCCCTCGCCTGCGACCCGCCCGCCGCCCTGACGGCGGTCCCCGGCAACCCCTGCGCCCCCCGCCTACCCGATGGTCCCGGGAGGATGTGCAACGATGCTATCACCCGTCAAACCGGTTATGCCATACTGTCAAACGTCAAGGGCGATACCCGCCCCCTTGGCGGCGGCGTTCTGGACAACCGGCAAAACAGCCTTAGATCATTGTTGTACCCGCCGGCGCGGCTGGTCGCCTGGAGCATAATTCCGACAAGATTGTTTGCGTTTTATCGACTTGTCGGCGGCGGAATGAGATTTGTCTGCCCCTCCCGGTCCCCTTCGGGACTGGTTGTTGGGGGTCGGAAACGGACACCACGACTGGATATCACGGAGCGAGGCATGGCGTCGTCCGATGAACTGTTTTCCCGATACACGAGCGCCTACGAGCGGCGGCGGGAAACCGACATGGTGCTCATGGAGTACCTTGAAGCCTGTCGGGACGATCCGCTGACCTATGCGTCGGCGCACGAACGGCTGCTGGCCGCCATTGGCCAACCCGAGGTCGTGGATACTTCGAGGGATGCGCGTCTCGGCCGCGTTTTCATGAACCGCACCATCAAGATCTACCCGGAATTTTCCGATTTCTACGGCATGGAAGAGACCATCGAGCGTATCGTCGGCTTCTTCCGGCATGCCGCGCAGGGGTTGGAGGAACGCAAGCAGATTCTCTACCTGCTGGGACCGGTGGGCGGCGGCAAGTCATCGCTGGCCGAACGCCTGAAGAATCTGATGGAACGCCGGCCGATCTATACCCTGCGGGCCGGCAAAGAGGTGAGCCCGCTGTTCGAATCGCCGCTCGGCCTGTTCGACCCCGAAGAGATGGGGCCGATGTTGGAAGAGCGTTTCGGCATCCCCCGTCGCCGCCTGACCGGCCTGATGTCGCCCTGGGCGGTCAAGCGGCTTGACGAGTTCGGCGGCGACATCAACCGCTTCCGGGTGGTCAAGCTTTATCCGTCCAAGCTGCGGCAGATCGGCATCACCAAAACCGAGCCGGGCGACGAAAACAACCAGGACATTTCCAGTCTGGTCGGCAAGGTCGACATCCGCAAGCTCGAGCTTTTCAGCCAGAACGACCCCGACGCCTATAACTTCTCGGGCGGGCTCAACCGGTCGACCCAGGGGGTCATGGAATTCGTCGAGATGTTCAAGGCGCCGATCAAGATGCTGCATCCGTTGCTGACTGCAACGCAAGAGGGCAACTATGTCGGCTCGGAAAATATCGGCGGGATTCCCTACCAGGGCATGATCCTCGCCCACTCCAACGAAGCAGAGTGGACGACTTTCAAGAACAATAAGAACAACGAAGCCTTCATCGATCGCATCTGCGTCATCAAGGTCCCCTATGTGCTTCGCCTTACCGAGGAGCGCCACATCTACGAGAAGCTGATCCGTAACAGCGACCTCGCCGAGGCCCCATGTGCGCCGGCAACCATGGAGATGATGGCCCGGTTTTCGGTGCTGACCCGCCTGCGCGCCCATACTAATTCGAGCCTGTACTCGAAGATGCGCATCTATGACGGTGAAAGCCTGAAGGAGACCGACCCCAAGGCCAAGACCATGCAGGAGTACCGGGACGCCGGCGGCGTCGACGAGGGCATGGATGGCGTCTCGACCCGCTTCGCCTTCAAGGTGCTGGCCGCCACCTTCAATTACGACACCTCGGAGATTTCCGCGGACCCGGTCCATCTGATGTACGTGCTCGAACAATCGATCAAGAGGGAACAATTCCCCGAAGAAATCGAGAAAAGATATCTGGAGTTCATCAAGGACGAGCTGGCCAAGCGGTATGCCGAGTTCATCGGTAACGAGATCCAAAAGGCGTATCTGGAGTCCTATCACGATTACGGCCAGAATTTGTTCGACCGCTACGTCGACCTGGCCGACGCCTGGATCGAAGATCAGGACTTCAAGGACCCAGACACCGGACAAATGCTGAGTCGGGAACTGTTGAATCAGGAACTGACCAAGACCGAGAAGCCGGCGGGGATCGCCAACCCCAAGGACTTCCGTTACGAAGTGGTCAAATTCGCACTCCGCGCCCGCGCCAACAACAACGGCCGCAATCCGTCCTGGAATTCCTATGAGAAAATCCGCGACGTAATCGAACGGCGCATGTTCAGTCAGGTGGAGGACCTGCTGCCGGTGATCAGTTTCGGCTCAAAGAAGGACAGCGATACCGAGAAGAAACACAGTGACTTTGTCAATCGCATGACCGCCCGCGGCTATACCGAACGGCAGGTGCGCCGGTTGGTTGAATGGTACATGCGCGTCAAACAAGCCGGTTGACACCGAGAGGAACACCGGCATGAACATCATCGACCGCCGCCTCAACCCGTCCGGCAAGAGCCTGGCCAATCGCCAGCGATTCCTGCGCCGTGCCCGGGAACAGGTGATCAAGGCGGTTCGTGACGCCTCGGCCAAACGCGGCATCCAGGACATCGAAAGCGGCGACAAGA
The DNA here is from genome assembly GCA_003165295.1 of Rhodospirillales bacterium. Classification (GTDB taxonomy): domain Bacteria; phylum Pseudomonadota; class Alphaproteobacteria; order Azospirillales; family Azospirillaceae; genus BOG-933. The sequence continues at coordinate 16,554 of PLTC01000178.1, forward strand.
TCACGATTCCCGCGGGTGGGGTTCACGAGCCGTCGTTCCGCCGCACCGCCACCGGCGGCAAACGCGAGCATGTGCTGCCCGGCAACAAGGAGTTCAGCGAGGGCGACACCATCCCGCGCCCGCCCGAAGGCGGCGGCGGCGGCGGGCGAACCGGCAGCTCGGACGGCGAAGGCGAGGACGACTTCCAGTTTGTGCTCAGCCGCGACGAGTTCCTCGACATCTTCCTCGACGACCTGGAACTGCCCGACCTGATCAAGCACAAGGTCAAACAGGCCAGCGCCACCACCCTGACCCGCGCCGGCTTCTCGGTCACGGGCTCACCCGGCAACCTCAATCTGGTGCGCACCATGCGCAACAGCCTGTCGCGGCGCATCGCTTTGAAACGGCCCAAGCCCGAAGAGATCGCCGCTCTCGAACAGGAACTGGCGGAACTGGAGGCCGGCGGCGGCAACCCCGACGACACCGACGCGCTGGCCGGGCGGCTCGACCTGCTGCGCCGGCGGTCCCGCCGGATTCCGTACCTGGACCCGGTGGACGTCCGCTATAACCGGTTTCAAGCGGTGCCCAAACCCATCGCCCAGGCTGTGATGTTCTGTCTGATGGACGTATCCGGCTCCATGACAGAACACATGAAGGACTTGGCCAAGCGTTTTTATGTGCTGCTGTACCTGTTTTTACGGCGTCGTTACCAGGCGGTGGACATCGTCTTCATCCGCCACACCCACGAAGCCAGGGAGGTCGACGAGCAGACCTTCTTCTATAGCACCGAGACCGGTGGCACCGTGGTTTCGACGGCTCTGCTCGAGATGATGCGCGTCCTCAAGGAACGTTACCCGGCGGAAGACTGGAATATTTATGCCGCGCAAGCCTCGGATGGCGACAACCTGATCAGTGACAACGGCAAGGCCGCAGCCTTGCTCAGGGATGGTATTCTTCCATTGTGCCAGTACTTCGCCTATCTCGAGGTCGCCGCCGAGTACCATACCGGCACCGGCGTCTTCGAACGCGACACCGAGTTGTGGCGAACCTACCGGGGCCTTGCCGAGACCAACCCGACCCTGGCCATGCGCCGGGTGCGCACCCGACGCGACATATTCCCGGTCTTCCGGGAACTGTTCTCCCGGAACCGTGCCCCGGCCTGATCGATTCCCGCGGTGCCTGATCAAGGTTTACCCGACTGAGGATGACCCGATGAGCGCATTACTGTTCGAGGGTGCGGACTGGGACTACGACAAGCTCCGGCGCGTCTACGATGCCATAGAGGCCATCGCGGTCCAGGAGCTTGGCCTCGATATCTATCCCAACCAGATCGAGGTGATCACCGCCGAACAGATGCTGGATGCCTATTCGTCCATCGGCATGCCGCTGATGTACAAACACTGGTCGTTCGGCAAGCGGTTTGCCCGCGACGAGACATTGTATCGCCGGGGTCTGCGCGGTCTGGCCTACGAGATCGTGATCAATTCCAGCCCCTGCATCAGCTATATCATGGAAGAGAACTCCATGACCCTCCAGGCGGTGGTGATGGCCCATGCCGCCTTTGGGCACAATCACTTTTTCAAGAACAACAACCTGTTCCGGCAGTGGACCGACGCCCGTGGCATCCTCAGCTATCTCGACTTCGCCAAGAGCTATGTTTCGCGCTGCGAAGAGCGGTACGGCCACGATGCCGTCGAACGCATTCTTGATGCCGCCCATGCCCTGATGGACCACGGTGTCCATCGCTACCCGCGGCCGCGCACGCCGGATTTACGACAGGAGGAGGCCAGGGAGCGTGATCGACGCGAGTATCAGCAGCGTATCTACAATGATCTGTGGCGGACCGTGCCCAAACGTGCCGGAGCGGTTCAGGAGCCCAAGGCGGTCAGCGAACGCAAGAAGCTGCTGGACCTGCCCGAGGAGAACATCCTCTATTTTCTGGAAAAGAAATCGCCCCGACTCAAGCAGTGGCAAAGGGAGCTGCTGCGCATCGTCCGCCACATCGCCCAGTACTTTTATCCCCAGAAGCAGACCAAAGTGATGAATGAGGGCTGCGCCACCGCCGTCCATTACGCGATCATGACCCGGCTGTCGGAACGGGGACGGATCGGCGAAGGCGCGATGCTGGAGTTTTTGCAGTCCCATACCAGCGTCACCTTTCAGCCGGACTATGACGACCCCCGCTTTGGCGGCCTCAATCCCTACACCCTGGGTTTCGCGATGATGCAGGATATCCGCCGCATCGCCGAACATCCCACCGACGAGGATCGCGAGTGGTTCCCCGATTTCGCCGGCCGTGGCGACGGCTGGGCGGTGCTGCGCGAGGCGTGGGCGGCATTCCGGGACGAGAGCTTCATCCTTCAGTTCCTGAGCCCCCACCTGATCCGATCGTTGCGGCTGTTCCACGTCCGCGACGACAGTGACGACGCGGTGCTGCGGGTCGAGCGCATCCACAATGAGCGCGGGTACCGCGCCATCCGTCGGGCACTGGCCCGCCAGCACGACCTGGCTTATCTCGAGCCCGACATCCAGATTGTCGATGTGGATCTGGCCGGCGACCGCAGACTGATCCTCCATCACCGGGTCACCAATGGTCAGTTGCTGGAGCCCGCCGACGCCCGCGCCGTGCTCCGCCACATCGCCGCGCTTTGGGGCTACGAGACGGTCCTGCTCGAGGTTTCGGCGGCCAGCGATGCCGTACTTCGGGAACATTCGGCAAACCCCCCGCCGGTGACCGTCGACTGACCGGCGTCATCAACCGATGCCATCGGTAGCGAAGACGCCGGCGCAGCGATATTTCACTCTTTGGGTTGGAACCGGTGCGACAGTCCTTGCACACCGCCGCGTCCCCGGCTATGGTCCGCGCCGCGCAATGGAGGGATGGCCGAGCGGTTGAAGGCGCACGCCTGGAAAGTGTGTATACNNTCGAATCCCTCTCCCTCCGCCAACAGCCCGTTTGATGGGGTCTGATCCTGTCAGGAACCCCTTGAAAAGACGAGGTAAGGCTGAATTTATCGTCCGGCCCTGTCTGATGTTGACCAAGGCAATCCAGCGCGCGACGATGGATAGCTTGTGGGTCGGGTGATGGATGGGGGCCGATGCCAAGAAAAGGGGCGGGGCTGTCGGCCCGGACGGTGGCCTCCCTGACTGAGGCCCGGTTTCCACGCCGATCGGGATGGCCTTTATCTCCAGGTGATCAAAACCGGGGCCAAGACCTGGGTTCTCCGATTCTCGATAGCGGGGCGCCGTAGAGATATGGGGCTCGGGTCGACGGTCACCTTCTCGCTCGCCGAAGCGCGTCAACGCGCCCTTGAGGCTCGAAAGCTGGTCGCAGACGGCGTCGACCCGATTGAGGCGCGGAAGGCGGCGACTTCGGCAGGGGCATCCTCGGCTGTCGACGTGGCCGAAACGTTCAGGACGTGCGCCGAATCATACATCGAGTCGCACCGCCAGAAGTGGCGAAATGACAAGCATGTCCAGCAATGGCGGAGCACCCTCGCGACGTACGCATATCCCGTTATGGGCGACGTGCCCCCTCGACGCCATCGACACCAGGCTGGCGCTGCGTATCCTGGAACCGATCTGGCAGACAACAACCGAAACCGCCAATAGAGTCCGCGGGAGCGTCGAAAGCATCCTTGATTACGCCAAAGTGAAAGGATATCGAACCGGTGAAAACCCAGCCCGCTGGAGGGGCCATCGCGCTGCCGCGTGGGCCTTCTTTTCCTCCAGAGGGTCAGTACCCCCCCCATCACCACGAGCTTTTTCCCATCGGCTGCCTTCTGGCGGGCGTCCGCAAGGCTCGTGACGCTGGCGGACCCTAACCCCATGTCGCGGTGCCGGCCACTCATGGCGTATCGGAAGGCTCAATTCGCGTTAGGTAGGTATACAGTCTATGACTGTGCAACTTCACTTTCATGGGCGAAAAGAAGAAAAAATTCCCCACAAAGACACGAAGGACACAAAGAAGTCACAAAGACGGCGTTTCTTTGTGAGGAACTACTTTTTATATCGATGGCTACAATATCATCGCGTTGCACGGACATAGAGCATGCTTATTGCCCGCATAATCTTGGGGAGCCCACCTAACGCGAACTGAGCCTATCGGAATATCCAAGTTTTGGCTCCCGTCGTGGTCACCTGGAGATATAGCCCGTTACCGTCGGCGAACAGGCCGGGCGTCTTGATGGTGTCCACTTTCCGGGCGGTCAGTCCTGCTGCTTATTTCGGCATTTCGCGCTCCCGATCGACAGGTTAACCCCATGTTGATGGGCGCCTGTCGATGGGTGCGCCCGACCGATCGCTTCCGCCTTGCCTCACCCATCACCTACCCATCCCCGCGCGCTGGATTGCGGCGGTCAAGCGTGGACGGATACGGACGAACAAACCAAGAAATGCCAGGGTTTCTGCGGGTTTCGTGGACTGGCGGGGATGGCTCTGGACATAAAAATGGGGCCGTGCAACTTTTTTTCTGTAGTGCGCCACGAGGGCGCGGAATGCCAGTGGGGGGAGGACCCACCTGGATACTTGATGATTAGATCCAGTAGCTAACGGGCAGT
>PLTC01000199.1 GCA_003165295.1 Rhodospirillales bacterium
AAACACCTGAAAAGATCAGGACCCTCCTCCTATGAATCACGTTGGGATTCCTCTCGTCAAGGCCCTATCCTAGCGCACATGGGGCAGAGCCCTGCAAAATCAAGACAAGCGCACCACCCTGGCGCCTATGGGGCAATGCCCCTGGTCGCCGAAGGCGTCACTTGGCTCCCCGATACTCCTCCCAACCCGCGGCGCGAAGCTGGCAGGCCGGACAGGCGGCGCAGCCATAACCCCAGGGGTGGATCAGGGTGCGGTCGCCCTGGTAGCAGCTATGGGTCTCGACGCGGATCACCTCGACCAGGGCCGGGCCGCCAAGCTGTTCGGCCAGCCGCCATGAGGCCGCCTTGGTCAGCCACATCAGCGGCGTGTCGATCACAAAACGCCGCTCCATGCCCAGGTTGAGCGCAAGCTGCATGGCCTTGAGCGTGTCGTCGCGGCAGTCGGGATAACCCGAATAGTCGGTTTCGCACATGCCGCCCACCAGCCGGCGCAGGCCGCGCCGATAAGCGACGATGGCGGCGAAGGTGAGGAACGCCAGATTGCGGCCGGGGACGAAGGTGGTGGGCAGGCCGTGGTCGGGGACGCTGATCTCGGTGTCGCGGGTCAGCGCCGAGTCTGCGAGGGTGGCGAGAACGCCCAGGTCCACGGGGTGGTCGCAGCCTAACCGCTGGTGCCAGGCCGGTCGCAACCCGGCGATAGCCTCTCGCACCCGGCTCCGGCAAGCCATTTCCACCACATGCCGCTGTCCGTAATCGAAGCCGACCGTTTCCACCCGGCTGAACCGGTCAAGCGCCCAGGCGAGGCAGGTTGCCGAATCCTGACCCCCGGAAAACAACACCAGTGCACCCTGGCCTTCAACGGTCATGACCACGCTCCTTCTCTCAAGACCACCTCGAACCGGCACGGCCGGCGACGCCGGCGACGGGACAACGGTAGGCGGCCGGGAGGCCAACATCAACATGGGGTTGGAAATAAGGGGTCGGAAACTGCGGCCGGGTGTCACCTTTTTTGCCAAGGGGTTTGACTTCCGCCCGGCTGATTGGAATCATAGTGAAATTCAGGTGCGGCGTGGCGACCCTCCGACCAGCGGTCGGGACCACCCGGCACGAGCGAGGATGGTGCGGAGCAAGGTGATGCGGAAACTCTTCTTTGCCGCCCTGGTGGCGGTCCTGCCGTTGACCGGGTTTGCGCAACCCAATCAGCCGGTTTCTCCGGCGCATGAGGCGTTGGCACAGTTCGGACTGTCCCCTGATCAGTTCCTGATCATTGGTGCAGGCGTGGTCGGCGGGGCAATCGGGGTTTACGCCTTGCTGGGGGGCGGGGTCTGGACTGTGGCCGGGGGAGTTGCCGGAGCCCTGATGGGCGACTGGTGGTTCGTCCAACGGGCGGACCAGGCTGGCCCGCGCAAGCTGTCCACGGCATCTCTGGTGGTCCGGCCGTAAGGTGGTGCCAATCGCATCAAGCAAGTCGGGAAAGGCGTGTCCGGCTGTTGATTGCGAGAAGTTCCCTGACTTATTTTCCGTCATCGGATACAGGCGGGTGTGGGGGAATTTTTTTTGCGGCTCGCACTGCGTTCCAGGATGGTGATGTTTTTAAGAAAAACAAGGGGCTGGTCATAGAGTCGGGGATCATCGGCGCCGCCGGATTCACCACCAAGGTCACGAAGAACACGAAGCAGGTCACCAAGAGAAGGAGAGAGACGTCTTTCGTGACTGCTTTCGTGCCCTTGGTGTCCTTCGTGGTGAAAGCGGCCTCGCGGCGCTCGGATGCCCCTCAAGGTTGAAGGCGCCAACGTGCTGAAAGCAAACCAATTCCCGGCACCCTGGAATCCCGGAAGAGCCAAATAAGAGAGGCGGTACAATTGGGGCGATGGCCCGCCGATTCTGAGCTTGCTCTTCGGCAATTCCCCGGAATGCGCGCCTCCTATGATCCGAGGCGGCGGCGGAGGGCCTCGGCGATGGCATCAGAGGTCGCGCCGGGACCGAAGGCGGTGAGAAACCGCCCGTCGGGACCGATCAGGTAGGTCAGACCCGAGTGGTCCATCGAATAGCCACCATCGGCGGTGGCGACCCGCCGGTAGAACACCCGATAGGCCCGCGCCGTCGCCGCGATCTGTCCGGGGGTGCCGGTCAGCCCCACCAACCGCGGCGGGAACAGGGCGACATAGTCATGAAGGTGACCGACGGTATCGCGTTCGGGATCCACGGTGATGAACAGGGGTTGCACCCGCTCACCGGCCGGTCCCAGGCGCTGGAGTGCGCCGGCCATGGTTTGGAGTGCGGTCGGGCAGACATCCGGGCAATAGGTATAGCCGAAGAAGATCAACAGGAAGCGACCGCGGAAGTCGGTATCGGAGACGGGATGGCCCGAATCGTCCACCAGCGAAAAGGGACCGCCGATCGTCGAGCCTCGATTGCCGGTCACCCAGGCCAGCACGGCAAACGCCAGGACGACCGCAACCACCACCGCGGCCAGGGGGATGACTCGCCGGTCCATGGTAACCTTCCTCCGCTTCCGATCGGGCCGCCGGGAGGTTCCGACGGGCTCGAGAGTGGGTCTGCTGACGACTCTAACAGGGCGATTGGCGGGATGGCCACTTGTGCGCCGTGCATCGCTGCCGGGAATGGGGTAGACCTTCGGTGACCAGGGGCGTTGCTCCCGGACCAGACCGGTGCCGATGGCCCCGAACCCCGGTTGTTGATCTCTGGGCTCGGCGGCTTGATTATGACTGATGGACACACGGGTTCTGCAACGACGGCAAGGCCGGGTGCGGGGGTGGTTGAGCGGCTGGGGTGGGCGCTGGGGCATCACCGGGCGGGGCGGCTGACCACCGCCGGGACGCTCTATCGGGGCATTCTGGCCGACCAGCCCGACCATGGCGACGCGCTGCACTTTCTGGGCGTGTTGTGCCAGCAACTCGGCAATTTTGACGAGGCGGTGACGCTGCTGACCCGTGCGGTGGCGGTCCGACCGGACTGGGCCGAGGCGGAACTGAGTCTCGGCAACGCGCTGCTGGCCCTGGGCCGGGGCGAAGACGCCGTGGCGGCCTACCGGCGGGCGTTGGTGCTGGCGCCCGATCACCTCGGCGCGCGCAAGAATCTCGGGGTGTCCCTGCTCGGGCAGGGTGCGGCGGCCGAGGCCGAGGCCGAATTCCGGCAGGTGCTGGCCCGGGACCCGAGGCGGGCCGAGGCCCATGGCGATCTCGGCGCCGCGCTGTTCCACCAAGGGCGGCTGACCGCTGCCGAAGCCTGCTACCGGCAATCGCTGGCCCTGGAGCCCGGCGATGTCCGGGTCCGTAACAATCTCGGCAACGCCCTGCTGGATCAGGGCCGGCCGGCCGAGGCCGAGGCCGAGTTCCGGCAGGTCCGGCAGCTCTGCCCCGATTACCTCGAGGCGCTGAGCAATCTTGGGGTCGCGCTGTTCGCCCAGGGCCAGGTGGCGGAGGCCATCGAGTGCCACCGGCAGGTGCTGGCGGCGCGGCCGGACCACGGTGCCGCCCTGGAGAATCTTGGGGTCGCGTTACTGGCGCAGGGCGCGTTGGCCGAGGCCGAGGTCTGTTGCCGGCAGGTTGTGGCGCTCCGGCCCGACCACGCCGAGGCGCACTATGGTTTGGGCAATGTCCTGGTCGAACAGGGGCGGCTGGCCGAAGCCGAAGGCTGTTTCCGGCAGGCGCTGACGCTTCGCCCCGATCACCGGGGCGCCCACGGCAATCTGGTCTATCTCCAGATGTTCCTGCCTGGAGTTGGGCCGGCCGGGATTCTGGCGGCCCACCGGCACTGGAACCAGGTTCATGCCGTGGGTTTTCGCAGCCACGGACGGCGTTCCGGTGGGCCCCGGCGGTCCGGGCAACCCCGGCTCGGCTTCGTGTCGCCGGACTTTCGCAGCCACCCGGTGGGGTTCTTCACGATTCGGGTGCTTGAGGGTCTGCGTCGGGCCGGACATGAGGTGGTGTGCTACGCCAATCAGCCGGAAGGGCCGTCGGGGGGATTGCCCGCCGGACCCGAGGACCCGCTGACCGCCCGCTTCCGGGCGGCGGCCAGCCTCTGGCGTCCGGTGCTGGGCTGGTCCGACGACGAACTGGCGGCAAGGATCATCGCCGACGGGATCGGCATCCTGTTCGACCTGACCGGTCATATGGAGGGCAACCGGTTGCTGGTCTTTGCCCGGCGACCGGCGCCGGTTCAGGTCAGTTGGGCCGGTTATATGGCCACCACCGGGCTGGAGGCCATGGATTACCTGCTCGCCGACCGCCATCAGGTCCCCGATGGCTGCGAGGCCGATTATTGCGAACGGATCGTCCGGTTGCCCGACAGCTTCATCTGTTACGAGCCGCCCGCCGGGGCGCCCCCGGTCACGCCGCTGCCGGCGCTGAGTCGTGGCCATGTCACCTTCGGCTCGTTCAATATCCTGGCCAAGATCAATCCCGGGGTGATTGGGGTATGGAGCCGGATTCTGCTTCGGTTGCCCGAAGCCCGGCTGCTGTTGAAGGCCCGGGGCCTCGACAGCGCCGAGTGCCGGCGCCGGCTCGAAGCGGCGTTCCAGGCGCACGGCGTCCTGCCGGATCGGCTAAGCTTCCTCGGGCGAACGTCCCAGGCCGACCACCTGGCGGCGATTCGCGAGGTCGATATTGCTCTTGATCCGTTCCCGTTTTCCGGCAGTACCACCACCCTCGAATGCCTGTTGATGGGTGTGCCGGTGGTGACCTGTCCGGGCAACACCTTTGCCAGCCGGCACTCGCTCGGCGTGCTGACCACCTTAGGTCTTACCGAAACCGTGGCCGGTGATTTCGATCAGTATGTCGAACGGGCGGCGGCGTTGGCGGCCGACCGGCCGCGGCTGGCGGATTGGCGCGCGGGCTTTCGCCGGCGGTTGCTGTCTTCGCCGCTCTGCGACGCCGATCGCTTCGTCAGGCACTTCGAGGCGGTGTGCGCGGCCCTGTGGGCGGCGCCACCTGCCGAAGACTCCGGCCGATGACACCAGGGACCGATCGCCGCTCTTTCTCGTCAATCCGGCTGTGCTATATGGTGGTCGGCGGACCAACGCAGCGACCACGGGACCAGAGCGCGCAGCATGACGTACATTCAAGGGGAAACCGGCGACTGGGAGATGGTGATCGGACTTGAGGTCCATGCCCAGGTGAGTTCGAAGGCCAAGCTGTTCAGCGGCGCCGCCACCGCGTTCGGGGCGGAACCGAACAGCCAGGTGAGCTTCGTCGATGCCGCCTTTCCGGGCATGCTGCCGGTGATCAACGGCGTCTGCGTCGAGCTGGCGGTGCGTACCGGCCTGGGACTGAAGGCCGTCATCAACCCGGTCTCGGTGTTCGACCGCAAGAATTACTTCTATGCGGACCTGCCGGCTGGCTACCAGATCAGCCAGTATACGCAGCCGATCGTCGGCAAGGGCGAGATCGTCCTGGATCTGCCCGATGGCAGTTCGCGGCTGGTCGGGATTACCCGCCTGCACCTGGAAATGGACGCGGGCAAGAGCCTGCACGATCAGCACCCGGCCAAGACCTATGTCGACCTCAACCGCTCCGGGGTGGCGCTGATGGAGATCGTCTCGGAGCCGGACATGCGGACGGCCGAGGAGGCCGGCGCCTATCTGCGCAAGTTGCGCACCATCCTGCGCTATCTGGGCACCTGCGACGGCAACATGGAGGAAGGCTCCATGCGCGCCGANNCTGCGAGATCAAGAACGTCAACTCCATCCGGTTCGTCCAGCAGGCCATCGAATACGAAGCCCGCCGTCAGATCGAGGTGATCGAAGAGGGCGGGGTCATCGTCCAGGAAACCCGGCTGTGGGACACTTCCAGAGGCATCACCCGGTCGATGCGGTCCAAGGAAGAGGCCCACGACTACCGCTACTTCCCCGACCCCGACCTGCTGCCGCTGGTACTGGAACCGGCCTGGATCGAGGCGATCCGCATCACCCTGCCGGAGCTGCCCGACGACAAAAAGCAGCGGTTCATTCGCGACTACAGGCTTTCACCCTACGATGCCGGCGTACTGGTGGCCGAGCAGGCGCGGGCCGACTTCTTCGAGGCGGTGGCGCGCGGTCGCGACCCCAAGCTTGCCGCCAACTGGGTGACGGGGGACTTCTTCGGGGCGCTCAACAAGGCGGGCAAGGACATTCAGGACAGTCCTGTCGATGCCGGGGCCCTGGGGGGGCTGATCGACCTGATCTCCGACAACACCATTTCGGGCCGGATCGCCAAGGAGGTGTTCGAGGAGATGTTCGCGACCGGTCGTCCGGCGGCGGAGATCGTCGAGGCCAAGGGTCTGCGCCAGGTGACCGACACCGGCGCCATTGACGCCGCCATTGCCGCAGTGATGGCCAAGAACGCCGACAAGGTCGCCGAATACCGCTCGGGCAAGGACAAGCTGTTCGGTTTCTTCGTGGGGCAGGTGATGAAGCAGACCGGCGGCAAGGCCAACCCGGCACTGGTCAACGAGATTCTGCGTGCCAGGCTGGCCTGAAACCGGAATTGGGTCCCGGGCCGGCGCCGCTCATACGGCATGGCCGCTCATACGGCATGAGCAGGCGGCCGGGATCACACGGTAAAATCGGGACTGTCGACCACCTGCATGCCGCGCGCGGCCAGATCGCGCACGAACTGGGCGCCGATGGCCGGGAAGTCGGGGCCGCCGGGGAAGGCCGGGACCGGGCTGGAGCAGTCGTCGAGGAAGACCAGTTTGCGGAGGAGCCCGGGTGCAAGCGCGTCGGCGAGATCGGTGACGGTGGCGCGGACGCAGTGGGACTTGGCCTCTCCGGCAATGGCCACCAGATCGGCCTCTTCAATAAAACGCAGCATCGCCGGGTTGGGGCCGGTCGCCGGGTCGCCGGGGTCTTCGACCTCGGCGCGGAATGCGCTGTAGTGCTCGGTACCGGGGTTGCCGCCCTTGGTGATGAATGACAGCGGGGAGGCGGTACGCCCGGCCCAGCCCAGCAGCGCCGCCATCAGTTCGGGATGAACCGCGTGGCCTGGGGTGCCGATCAGGCAATGGGGCGGCCAGACGGTCAGCGGGTAATTGCCTTTGCGTGCCAGTTCACGCACATAGAACAGGGCATGGCCCTGGCTTTCGGGATTGCGGGCACGCCACTGCCCGGCTTCGACCCCGGCCGCCGAAATCACCGTGAACGGCGGCGGCGGGTTGCCGTCGGCATCGATCCACCACACCGGATTCGCCACATGATACAGTTGGTGGCTGTCCAGTGTGATCTGGATGCGGTCGATGTCCGGGGCCAGGCGGTTCACCAGCGCCGCCAGTCGCACCATGTCGGCATGGGCGCCGGGGACCGCCAGGCTGCCGGCGCACGGGCCGTCGCAGAAGTCCCGCTGGGGATCGATGACGAGCAGGCGGAATTTCATCGGTGGCTCCTTGACTGCCGAGGGATACCGCATCGCCGGTGGTTGCCAACACCCCCAGCCCGCAGGTAGCGTAGAGGACGGAAGTGCCCGGCACCAGAACCGATTTTTCCGGGCTGCCATTGGGGGATGCCTTTGCGATGAAGATGACTCCCGCTCTTTCGGGCTGGCGCCTGCCGGCGGAATGGGAACGCCACAGCCGCTGCTGGATGGCGTGGCCGTGCCGCGCCGGGACCTGGAACGGCGGAATCGAGGCGGCGCGCGTGGCCACCGCCGAGGTGGCGCGTGCCATCGCCGACAGCGAACCGGTGACGATGGTTTGCAATCCCGAGGACGCGGTGGATACCTCGCTGGCCTGCGGCGCCGGCATCCAGGTGCTGCCGCTGGAAATCAGCGACAGTTGGCTGCGCGATACCGGGCCGGCCTTCCTGATCAACGACTACGGCGCGGTTGCCGGCGTTCAGTGGCGGTTCAACGCCTGGGGCGGCCTTTATCCCGACTGCCAGGCCGACTCCACCGTCGCCCGGCGGATTCTCTCTCACCTGGCTCTGCCCTGCTTTGAGGCGCCCCTGGTGCTGGAGGGCGGTTCGATTGCGGTGGATGGGGCCGGCACCCTGCTGGCGACCGAGCAGTGCCTGCTCCATCCCAACCGCAACCCCGGGCTCAGTCGTCGCGAGATCGAAGACCTGCTCAAAGCTTATACCGGGGCCAGCACCGTGATCTGGCTCGGCCAGGGCTATCAGGATGACCACACCGATGGTCATGTGGACGAGGTGGCGTGCTTCGTCCGGCCGGGCGTGGTGATGGCGCTTGGCACCACCGACCACCGCGACGGTAATTTTGTTGCGTTGCAGGACAATCTCGACCGCCTGAAAAAGGCGCGGGACGCCGCCGGGCGGAGCCTGGAGGTGATACCGATTCGCCAGCCCGCCCGCCGTGACCGAAACGGCGCACGTCTGACCCTGTCTTATACCAATTTGTATATCGGCAATGGCCGGGTGGTAATGCCTGGCTTTGAGGACCCGGCCGATCAGGAAGCCTATCGGACGGTCCGACGGCTGTTTCCCGACCGGGAGGTGGTCCAGATTCCTGCCCTCGATATCGTCGCGGGCGGCGGCGGCATCCATTGCATCACCCAGCAACAGCCGGCCCCGGCCCCGGTTCCCTACGATCCGGTGATCTGAGCGACTCCGATCTGCTGACCCGACCGGCGATTCTCATTGGCCCCAATTGCGCTCGGAAAATTCCTGCTGTTCGGTGGCTTTGCCGTGGCAGGTAGCTCCCGGTTCTTCCTTGCGACCCGGCAAGGACATGGCCTGCTGCGGCCAAGAGAACGAACTGCCGCCACCGATGACACCAGGAGTAGAAAGCCGGCACGCCGCGATCACGCAACTCTATCAATAATATCTATCGACTTGCTGCTTGGCGCCCAAATTGCCGGCGGCAGCAAATTAAGACTGTGGTTGACCAGATGAAGCAATAGATCGGCCTTGTAGGCTAACTCCGGTAGATATCCGCACAAAAGCAGTGAAATTAGCTTCGAATGACTATGGTCCGAAATTGTTAATTTTCGGCCATCAAGGTCAATTCCGCCGGTTACGATTTTATCAAGCGTCCGTATCTCATATTTCAGGAGCAGCGCCAGACGCTCATCGTAAGCCGTAACACCGTGCTGAGCCAAAAGGCCATAACTTGGGCCACCAATCGGGCGCGTGTGTCTGATGATGACGTTATCAATAATCGCAATTTTCGTGATATCAGAGACCCAGGTTGGCCACAAATAGTCAAGCCCATGGCCGCTAAAGGTTTCAGAAAAACTCGAGTGGCAGCGGTTTAGGAAGGAAGAACTGAAGCAAGGTGCCATTATCTCGACGAAATTTGTGTAACGAAGTATAAATGAACGATTACGCAAAGTTATAAGATGCGTCGCATAGCTATTGATCGAAAGGGACGGCTGTGCAAGTTCCAAATCATACTTGTGACAAAGCACAAATAATCTATTGATTCCAGCCTTGTCACAGGCCAGATCATCATCAGGTAGCCAGATGTATTCATAATTAATTAAATCATCGGCGCGATCCCGTATTAAATCGTAGAGAGCAGGCCATTTAAGGCCCTTTGCGTCGATCCTCAGAACATCTTCTTTCCTGAATAGATGAGGATCGTCTCCATAGTAACTGACCAGCAGGTCCCAGTTTCTTTCCTCCGGCCCTTCCAACCAGCTCGGATGGAGAGATTGATCACCGGCCCTCACTATTACAAGATTTTTGCGCATCTTGGGTCACCTTAGCGTTTATAATAGTCGCTAATATCGACGCTTCTCCGTTCTGGCCACATCGAGGCATATTCTTGGTAAAACTGGCCAGTGTTGTAGGTCATTGCGTCGTCAGCGGGAGCCGGATCGTAGTTAAATAGCTTAAAGTCCCGGGCGTAGAGGAAGGTCAGGCGAGCCTTTAGTCGGTCGGATAGATCAACCGTTGGACAATTGATACGAACATTTTCATATTCCAATTTCGTAGATAGCCTATATACCTCACAAACCTCATTCCAGGATGACGATATAGATTCAACTTTCCATATATTGGAAACGGCCTGTGTGTTGTTTATGAAAAACATCCGATATTGTGGAATAAAATGAATAAATTTCCAGTCATAGCGGATACGCTCCTCATCGAGTATATCGAACGCAAGTTCCTCCATCGACATCGAGTCCAACGACGTATTATGAACCTTGAGATGCCAGTATGCCGAAACAAATCTATTAAATGGATTGCGCACAAATCCAAAACTACTGCAACGCGATGTTATCCCAGTTATTTGATGCGCTTCCTGAATCGTGAGATGGGTAAGGTCAATAATTCTATCAAGGTCGCTGGAATAAAAGCGGCCCCAATATTTCTTGGCGTTTGGGTACGATAGCAGGACCGCATTGTGGACGGCAGTTCCCGCGCATTTAGGATTATGTATAAATAATATCTGATCTTTTTTCATCCACAACATTCTATTGCACCAAACCACCATCTACGCTTCATCAATGTGCCACCCTAGCAGGGCGCCATTTCGGGATTGTGGCTTATTTGCGGTTTTTTATGTCACAGATAACGATATTTGTAACAGTCCTTATCACGGGCGACCGGGCGCCGCTCCTTGTGATGTCCGCCGCTTTAGCGGGTCTGCTTTCGAAGCCGGGCGGTGCTGATCGTCCGTCGACAGCCGTTACGACATGGCAACCGCCACGAACTTGTTGTGGTCAGGAGGGATGTCTATCATGACGGGCGGGCATCACGGGCTGGTGACCAGGGGCGCAACCCGTCGCCATGCCCGCGGTTCAACCGGTGACAGGAGCCATGCGGACAGCGACCCCCCATCCATCCGGCCATTCCGGTGCCTCTCACGCCGTCCAGGCCAGCCAGCCGGCGCCGGGCATAATGCTCGGGCGCTCGTTGATCCTCGAGCCGGCGCCGCCGGTCGAGGATGTGCTGGGCGAACCGCTGAGGCTGGCGCGGATGCCGGGCTATGTCCTGCCCAAGGAAACCGTCGGCTCCCGGGTGACCATGCTGCTGGGTCAACTCGGCTGGACCCGGCCGGCCGAGGCGTTACGTCGTCTACGGCGGCTCCAGACCACCGTCGCGACCATTCTGGCCTCGGTGTCTCCACCCTTCGCCAGCGAACTGGCGGCCAACGGCTGGCTGACCCGCCACCGCGATCTGGGGCGTTTCCGGGTCACGGAGGTTACACACCCCTATGACCTGATGGACGCCTTCCGGCTGCTGCTGCATTTGCCCGACGCCATGCCGCTCGACGCGATGAAGGAACGGCGATTCCTGGAGGTGGTGCTGGCGCTGGTGCTGCGGCAGTACCGGACCGACATGATTCGCACCAGCCATCCCCATTTCAGCTTCGATGCCGAGGCCCGCGAATTCCTGATTCGGGGCGTCCGTCTCGAACACGACGCAAAGATGGTTACGGACCCGAACGAGCGTCTCAACATGCTTCAGATTTTGCACGACAGTTGCTATCATGGCAGGAATTACTATCTATTTTCCTTGCTGTCACGGGAGAGGACAGTCAATGACGGCCGAATGTTCCTAATGTATTGTCAGGTTGTCAGAACGTTGGCGCGACTTGAATGGGATGGCACCATGCATGAGATGCCTGTTCTTCGTCGATTACCGCCTCGGCACGAGGTCTTGTACCTTTTCCGACGCGACCGGAGTCTCAAACGGCGTTATCTCGAGGATGCCGAGTATATGGCCCGCGTCAAGGCGTTGTTAGCGACGTTCCAGGATCGGCCTGTCGTCTGAAGGGCAGGCGGTGGCAGTGGCGGCCGGAACCGGTCTGAGGTGTCGGGAGAATGGAACCGGATGGCGGGGAGAGCGGACAAAAGTACGTTCGCGCCTCGGGATTGATTTGACGGCGACCGCTGGGAACTCCCATATTTAAACTGTATTCGCCGAAGGGTGGACCGATTTCCGGCCCGTCCGCGGCGGCGCGTTCTGAAACGTTCAGAGCTCGCGCTCGGCAACGGGTCGCCCTGGTCATGCGGATAGAGGAGCCACGAGTCCTGTCGAAAGGACCGAACCAGCTACGTGTCGTCGGCATCGGCACCATTGACGAAGCGGTTCTTTGCGAAGCGCCGGGGGATTACGATGGGTCGGGCAGCCGGGCGGTGATTGCCCAGGTGTTGCGGCCTCATCTTGAGCCCCAGTGCCTGACCGCGAGTGAAATTCTTTACGGCAGCCGGCAGTTGCGGCAGATTATGGATCAGCCTCCGGTCGTTGAGGCGGCGCTGGCGCGCATTGCGATGCTTCAGGGGCGGCTGCTGGGGCAGGATGCGTGGTTACGGCGCACGGCGCTCCAGGCGGCGGTGGATGCCGTGGTCAAGCGGTCGCGCGGCGCCGAAGCGGTGCTTGCCCGGGCGCCCAAACATCTGACCGCGGTGGCGGCTTGTCTCGGCGGTGCCATCGAGGGCGCGGCGGTCGGGCCGGCGTTGCTGCGGGCTGCGCTCGCGCGTGATCTGGCCGGGTTGGCCGGCTGGATGGCCAAGCTGGATCACCTGCTCGGGTTGCTCCGGCAGCAGACCGATCAGACGCTGCATGCCGCCGTTGACGAGGTGGTCGGCGACCTGCTGGCTGCGGCGGCCGCCGAACGGGAATTGATCGGGCCACGGGCGACCCTGGGCGCGACCCTGTGTCGACTGCTCGATATGATTCTCGGGCGCATTCCCACCGATGCCACCCACGCTGACCGCTTGGCGACTCTCAGCCAGTTGTTCCGGCAGGACCGGTTACCCGAGGCCCGGGTGGCGGTGATCAGGCGGATGTGGCGCCAGTTGAAGGGACGGGAGGCGTTGCAGCCGGGCCAGCCCGACCGGGAAAATGATGTGTTGCGGACGCTGATTGCCGGCCTGATCGCTCCCGAGGGGGTGATTGGTGATCAGGCGATGGCCGAGGTCCTGACCACCCGTTATGCCCGGCGGTTCGATCAGGGCGGCAGCCACGGGCTGCGCCGGGCCGTCACCGCCATCAGCGAGGGGCTGGGCGACCTGCTGGCCCGGGTGCATTACCTCGCCGCGGTGGTGAATTCGGAGCAGGCGCCGGCGGTGTGCGCAGAGGTGACCAGCAGCCTTGACGCCTGCCTCGGCAATGAGTCGCTGTTGGAAGCGGTGGTGCTCCGCTCGGTGGACCTGGTGGCGACGCGGGCGGCCTTGGGGCGGGCGGCGGAGGCGGTGGCGGCGGGCGCCTTGCCTGCGGAAACCCGCAACCGGCTGGTCCGGCGGATCGATCGGGTGGCAGAGGATTACCTGATGTCCGGCTCACTGTTGCCGCGGTTGGGGGTGGTCCTGCCGACCATGGCGCGTCAGGCGCTGCGGCTGGCCGAACTGGTCTCGTCGGGCATGATCGCCGATCCGCGTGCGCTGGTGATGGTGCGTCAGCGCCTGTTCGAGCTGGTGCGTCAACCGGGGCTTGAGACCGAGTTGCTGGCGGTCAAGGAAGGAATCGGGGGCCGGAGCAACGAGTTGCAACGGTTTTACGGGGTGATCGATCAATTGCGGCAACTGCCGGACGACTCCGGCGCCCTGACCGTCGATGCCTCCGTTGGTGCGAGGCAGATGGCGGGAGAGTTGACCCTGACGGTGGCGCGACCGGCACCGGTGGCGACGCATGGCTTTGGGGCGACGGCCGACGAACCGACCAGGACCGCGATCGGGATACCGGTGCCGACCGTGGAGGTGACGCGGACGGCAATGCCGGCGGCACGGGGCCACGATGCCGCCGGTTTCCCGTCGTCGTCGACCGCCGCGACCCTGATGACCGAGATCGACCGGACCCGTGCCGCGGAGCCGCCGACCCTTCGTCGCGCCGCGGTTCCGCCGCCGTCCGCTGCGTCACCGGCCGGTGAAAGCCGCTGCATCAACTGCTACGCCGTCAGGACCGGCGCCGGTGGTTGCCCGGAATGCGGCTATCAGGAAGGTGTCACCGCCCGGTCACCGCTGCATCTGGCGCCCGGAACCTGGCTGGTCGACCGCTATCGTACCGGTAAGCTGCTGGGGCAGGGCGGTTTTGGGGCAACCTATCTCGGCTGGGACGACCGGCTTCAGGTCCGGGTGGCGGTGAAGGAATACTTTCCGGTGAGTCTGGTCGCGCGGGTGCCCAACGGCAATGCGATGCAACTCTACACCGCGGAACGCTCCGAGGCTTTCGCCGAAGGCATCCACAAGTTTCTGGATGAGGCACGGACGCTGGCGCGGCTGCGCGAGGTCAAGGAAATCGTCGGGGTTCAGGACTATTTCGAGGACAACGGCACCGCTTATCTGGTCATGGAACTGCTCCAGGGCCATACCATGAAGAAGTACATTGCCGATCAGAATGGCCGGATCGACTATCGCCGGGCGCTGTCGATCCTGATGCCGATCATGAAGGCCCTGCACAGCGTTCATGACCTGGGGTTGGTACATCGGGATATCAGCCCCGATAACATTTTCATGGTCAACAGCGGTGGCGCCAAATTGCTGGATTTCGGCGCCGCGCGCGAATCGGCGGGCGACGCCGGCGCCGGCCTGACCGTTATCCTCAAGCCCGGCTATGCCCCGCCCGAACAGTATTTCTCGGACAGCCGGCAAGGTCCCTGGACCGATGTCTACGCCTTGTCCGCGACCTTTTATTGTGCGATTACCGGTCGGCCCCCCTTGGATTCGACCAAGCGCGTCGAACAGGACACTTTGGCGCCGCCTTCGGCGTTGGGCGTCACGCTGCCCGCCGAGTTGGAAAAGGTGTTGATGACCGGTCTCGCGCTCAGTCGCCGCGACCGTTACCAGTCGATGAAGGCGATGCTGACCGCCATCAGCAAGGTGATATAAGCGTGCCCCGCCGGGCACGCCCGACTCACTCGGTACGGGCCAGCGTCACCACCATCTCGTTAAAGGTGACCGCCAGCGCCCCGTCGCTCAGCCGGTAGGGCAGTGTCACCGGCTTGATCGCGGCGGCACACTGGTTTCCGCCGGCGGACGCCTCGCTGTTGCCGCCGTCAAGGATGCGGATGGTGTCGGCGGTGATCGCGGCCCGGGTGGCGAAGCTGCCGCTGACGATGCTGCCGTCCAGGAAACGGCAGTCATAGGTGAAGGTGACGGCGTCGGGTCTGACCTCCAGGGTCAGGTACATCTGGCGCAATCCGTCGTCGCGGATCGCCTGGGTCGAGCGCCACAGACCGAAGACCGTCCGCGGTCGTGCGGTGTCCGAGGCCGGCGGTTCGGGGGGCAGCCGTGCCACCGCCGCCGCCGCGTCCCGGTCGCCCTCGGCGGCGGCGCGGCGCAGCAGCCGCTCCCCTTCGGCCCGGTCGCGGGGTACGCCCCGGCCGTCGAGGGTGAGCAGGCCGAGATTGCCCAGGGCATCGCGCTGGCCCTGGTCGGCTGCCAGCCGGTACCAGTGGGCGGCCTCGGCATAATCCTGGGGGACGCCGCGACCGGTCTGATAGGCCCAGCCCAAATTGTTTTGGGCCTTGGCATTGCCCTGGGTTGCCGCCAGCCGGTACCAACGTGCCGCTTCGGCATAGTCCCGAGTGACGCCCTGGCCTTCCTGATAGAGCAAGGCCAGGCTGTACTCGCCGGCGGGACTGCCCTGGTGTGCCGCCAGGGAGAACCAGTGCAGCGCGGTGTTGTAATCCCGGGCGACACCCCGGCCGGTGCGATAGAGCCAGCCCAGTCGGGTTTCGGCGGCGACGTCGCCAGCCTCTGCGGCTTCTGCATACCAGCGGGCGGCGGCGGCGAAGTCGTTTCGCGCCCAGGCATCATCACCCTGGATGCCGGCCTGGGTTTCCTCGGCAAGAGCGGTTGCATAGTCTCCTGAAAGAAGAAGAACTGCGGGAATGATCGCGTTCCTGATCATGGGCACCGTCCTTACCGGATTGCCGGGTGGGTGCTGAGGATGAACCCGCCATTGGGCTCGCAATCGCCGACGCCGGCCACCCTCGACTTCGCCCGGTCATCCGGGCTGCTTTTTTGCCGCGGCAATGGACGCCAAGGTGGTAAGGTGCCACTCGAAAACGAGTGTGCCAGTCGTGGAAACGGCATTCCTTCGCCCGCCGGCCGGACGTCACTTTCCATCGATTGACATATTCCTGCGCGTCGCCAAATGGCCACGCGAACACCATTGTCATAATGCCATAGAGGCAGCGCGTGAGGAAGCGGTCTTGGGCAGGACCGTGGAAGAGTCGCGGTGCGCCGCGTCGCATCGCCGTCAGAGTCTTCCCGTTTGCGACAACAACAGGGATGGCAGCCATGGATGGGACAGATGGGTGCTTCGGGCTTCCCGGCTCGGTGCCGATGATGGGGGGGCAGGGTCGGCCTGGCCGGTGGGGCCGTGCCGTTATTGCGGTGGTGGCGGTGGCTGTGCTCTGGGGTGGCGGCTCCGCCGGCGCCCAGGGGGTGCAGGGGCTGCGCATCCAGACACAGACCGTCACTGGCGCCATCGGCCGCCAGATTCAGCAGGCGATGCGGCCGCACTTGCAGATTCGCAACGGTGCCGGCCCGATCTCGGGACTGGGTGTGGCCGCGGATGGGCATCTGCTCGCCGTCGCGTCGGCCGATGGCGGCATCCGGGTCTGGGACCTGGAAAGCGGCCGGCAAACGCGCCGGCTGGCGGCGGGCGGGGCGCGGACACTGGATATCGGCATGGTGCCGGCATTGGCCCCGGCCCGGTCGCGGGGCGTGGGCGGTGACGGCATGCCGGTGGTGGTGACCGGCGGCGCCGATGGTTCGGCGACCCTGTGGGATGCCGTCAGTGGCACCCCTCTGCGCCAGTTCCGCGGTCATCAGGGGCCGGTGTTGGCGGTGCGTCTGGCGCCGGGCGGGGCGTTGCTGGCCACCGGCGGGGCCGATCACACGGTGCGGCTGTGGGATGTGCTGTCGGGCCGGCAATTGTCGGTTCTGAACGGCCACGGCGACGCGGTCACGGCGCTGGCCGTGGCCGCATCGGGACGACTGCTGGCCAGCGGCAGCGCCGACGGCACGGTCCGGTTGTGGTCTCTGCCCGGCGGCGGGGCGGCGGGGACGCTGGCCGCCGGCGTTCCGGTGACGGCACTGGCCTTTGGCGGCGACGATCGGGTGGCGGCCGGGGGCGGCGACGGTTCGGTCCGGGTGTGGTCGGCGGGCGGTGCGCCCCAGGGTTCGTGGCAGGCCGGGAGCGGGCCGGTCGGCAGCCTTGCGGTCAACCGCAGCGGCGGTGTGGTAACCGCGGCCGGCGGCGAGGCCCGGTTATGGACTGCCGGCGGCGGCAGCACCGGCCGGATTGCCGATCCCGGCAACCGGATTGCCGTGGTGGCGTTTTCTTCCGACGGCGGCCGGGTGATCACCGGCGGTGACAGCGGCGCGGCCAGAGTCTGGGAGGGCGGCAGCGGCCGGTATCAGGCGCAACTGATCCTGACCAGCACCGGCTGGGCGGTGATCGACGCCTCCGGTCGCTTCGATGGTTCCGAAGGCGGACTGGGCGATGTTTCGTGGGCGGCGGAGCAGGGCGTGTTCGATATCTCCAACTTTTCCGAGCCCTATTACGAGCCCGGGCTGCTGGCCAAGACCCTGCGGGCCCCCGGTGCCCTGCTCACCGGCAGCGCGACACCGGTGGAGGCGGGGGTCGGGGTTCCGCCTTCGGTGACGCTGTCGTCTCCGGCCGGCCAGAGCGCCGCCGCCGGGCCGACCACGGCGACGGTGACCGCCGCCGACCAGGGCGCGGGTATCGATCAGGTCCGGCTGTTCCAGAATGACAAGGCCGTGGATCCGTCCCATATCAGCAGCGATTCGGGACCGGGCCGGACCCGGAGCGTGACCTGGAGAGTTTCGCTGATCGGCGGCACCAACAGCTTTCGCGCAACCGCCAGCAGCGGTCAGCATATCGAGGGTCAGCCGGCGCTGCTGACCGTTCGGGTGGCGGCGCCCGAGCGCAAACCGATCTTGCATCTGGTGGCCATCGGGATCAACCAGTACGCCAATCCGCAAATGACCCTGAACTATGCGGTGGCCGACGCCCAGGGTTTCGTGGACTGGGCGCACAAGCAGGTCAATGGCGATTTTGCCAGCGTCGAGGTTCATCCGTTGTTCGACCATGCGGCAACCCGGTCGGCGATTCTCGAGACCTTCCGCGCGCTTCAGAACACCCAACCCGAGGATGTGGTGGTGGTCTACGTGGCCGGACATGGCGAGAACGCCAACGGCAGTTGGGACTTTTTGCCCACCGAATTCGGCCGGACCATGACGCTGGCGGCGGTGGCCGGAGAGGGCGTGTCCTCTCAGATGTTCGAAGACGGGATTCTCAAGATGGGTGCCGAGCGGGTGCTGCTGCTGATTGACGCCTGCAAGTCGGGGACGCTGGGTCGGGCGTTCTCGGCCGACGCCGACCGCAAGAACCTGCAACTGGTCAGCCGCAGCGCCGGCATTCATGTGCTGGCCGCCACCGATAAGGATCAACTGGCGGTGGAACTGGAGGAACTGGGCCACGGCGCCTTTACCTACACTGTGCTCCAGGGTTTGGCCGGGCGGGCCTCTCCCGACAGCGTGATCAGGGCCAGGAGCGTGTTGAGCTATGCCGCGGATAATGTGCCGGTGATCGCCTTCAAATACACCAACATGGAGCAGTATCCGACGGTCTTTTCCCGCGGCAGCGACTTCGAGGTCGGCCGCCGGAGTCGTTGAAAGCAGGAAGGGAGGCTGGGGCCGCCGGCCCAACCACCGGCCCCAGCGGGGTCGAGGGCAAGGCCCCATGTGCGCCAGGTTACGATGAATCGTTGAAATGAAAGGATTTTGTGGTGCGCCCCGATGGCGCGTGTATCCAGTGGAGGGAGGTTCCACCCGGAGAA
>PLTC01000284.1 GCA_003165295.1 Rhodospirillales bacterium
TGGCCGTCCCGCCAGACGTCGGAGTTCGCACCGCCGCTGTAAAGATGCAGGAAGTCCGGGTCCTGGAACAGTTCGACCAGGGTCGCGTTGTCGAGATCGCAGTGATAAAAGCCGTCGAAGTCGGGGACGTTGTTGTCGCGCAACCGGGCGACGGCGGCCAGCACCAGTTGCAGCGTCAGCCGGTCCCCGGTCACCAACTGCGAGGTGGCGGCCCGCCCCCGGGGGCGCAGGATGGTCGGCGCCACCGCCGAGACCACGGCGGCGCCCAGGGTGGCGTCGGCGACCGAGACCTCCGACGAGAAGGTCAGGGTTCCCGAAACCCCGCCCAACGCCGCCAAAGACGAGACATTGGCGGTATCGCGGACGCTGCCGATCAGGGCGTAAGGGTTGGCACCCACGGTCACGGTCATCGGATTGTCCGCCGAGACCGCGGTCAGGGCACCATTCACCGCGACACTCTCGAACCCGACCACCGTATCCACCCGCAGCGTGGTGGCGGGCGCGTCCGGGCGGGCGGTGACGAAGCTGTTGCCGCCCAGATAGACGGAAAACAGGGCATTACGCGCCAGCCGGTCCAGCGACTGGAGGGCATGAAGCCCCAGCCGGGTGGCATTGGCCAGGAACAGGTTGCCGACCGCGACCCGGCTGGTCTCGATGTTGAGGTCCATGGTCGTGCCGTAGGTGTTGAGGTCCAGGGTATATTGCTCGATGGACCAGGTCTCGGCGGTCAGGCCGTTGTCGAGTGCCAGATTGGTGGCGGGATCGCGCGGCGTGATGGCCGGAACCAGCAAACCGGTCCGGGTCCTGGTGATGGTTTCGCCGATGCCGATCGCCACCGGCTCCCGGTCGGCGACGGCCCGGAAGCCCAGCCTGGAGTGAAGACTGTCCTCGAAGAGGCGATCGAGACAATGGTCTTGAACGAGCGGTTGAAGGGGTGGCGGCAGGGAGTCGATGGCCATGGCCCGGGTTCCTTTCGATGGGGAGGCCGGCGAGCGGGAACCCGTGGGCGTGGTGTGGCCACGAAAAAAGCCCGGAGCAGTTTCCTGCCCGGGCTGTGGTCCCTCGTCTCGCGACGTTGACCTTTTGTACCGGTTGTCGCGCCGGCCGGTCAACGGCAAATTTTCAACCTGTGTCGGTTTGCCGGGTCCTCCGACCGGGTTTTGGATACCGCCGGGTCTGCCCGACGGTGCCGCCCTTTGTTCCGGTAGCCGTTGACAATCACCCCGGCCCCGGCTGCAATGTCGCCGGAGGCGGAGCCGGCGTGCCGGCCGCCATCATGCGCGTCAGATTCGGGGGAGCCGTCCGTGACCAAACGACGTGTCGCCTGTCTCCTGGGGGTCCTCACGCTGATGCCTGGCATCGTTCCCGCGTGGGCCGAGGCGCCGAAAGTCGCGATCTACAACTGGAACGACTATATCGGCACCGATACCCTGGACTCCTTCACCAAGGCCACCGGGTTCGAGACGACCTACGATGTCTACGACAGCCTGGAGACCCTGGAACAGAAACTTCTGGTCGAACATTCAGGCTACGACGTGGTGGTCCCGACCGCCGAGCCGACGCTTTCACGCCTGATCAGGGCGCAAGCGGTGCAAAAGCTCGACAAGAGCCGGCTTCCCAACCTCAAGAACCTGGATCCGGCGCTGATGCGGCTGGTCGCCGGCGCCGACCCGGGCAACGACTACGGCGTCATTTACCAGTGGGGCACCATCGGCCTCGGCATCAACCCGGCCCGGATCAAGGCGCTGCTGCCCGATGCGCCCCTGGAAAGCTGGGACCTGCTGTTCAAACCGGAGAACGCCGCGAAGCTGGCGGCCTGCGGCATCACCATTCTCGATTCCGAGATCGATGTCATTCCTACCGTGCTGCACTATCTCGGCCTTGATCCCAATTCCGAGAAGCCCGGGGACCTGGAGCGGGCCGAGTTGCTGTTGCAGGCGTTGCGGCCCTTCGTCAAGACCTTCGTCACCGACCAGACCATCGACATGCTGGCCCATGGCGAGGCCTGCCTCGCCTTTGCCTACAGCGGTGACGTCCTTCAGGCCCGGGAGCGCGCCCAGGCCACCGGTGCCGCCGGTTCCGTCACCTATGTCATTCCGAAGGAAGGCGCGGAGGTTTGGTTCGACACCCTGGCGATCCCGGCCGACGCCGCCAACCCCGCGGGGGCTCACGCCTTCATCAACTACGTTCTGCAACCCGAGGTCATGGCCGGCATCAGCAATACCGTCCATTATGCCAATGCGGTGTCGGCGTCGCTGCCGCTGCTGGAGCCTTCGGTGCGGGACGACCCGGCGGTCTACCCGCCTCCCGAAATCAGCACCAAGTTCTTCACCGTTACGGCCATCAGCGAAGCCGCCGAAACCGCCCGCGCCCGGCTGTGGGCCAGGATCAGGACCGAACCATGAGGCGACGCCACCCCCCCGGACTGCCCCCCCGGCCGGCCACCGTTTTACTGGCCGTCCTTCTGCTGTTGCCGGTGTTACCGGGATGTGCCGGACACGACGAGGAGGCCGCGCCCGATCCCAACGCGCCGCCCGTCACCCTGCTTTACAGCCCCAACGGCGAACCGCTCAACGGCGGGCCGCTGGGGCGGCCGACCTGTAACGAGGCCCTGAGCCGTTGGTTCGAGCGCCTCGCCGGCTCCGCCGATGGCGTCATCACCCGGGCGGTGTTCCTGGCCGACGCCCGGACCCAGTTCCGGCGGATGGACATCGACGGCAACGGCTATCTGGTTCCCGAGGAACTGGAGCGGTTTCGTCTGCCTTACCGCCAGCCGCTGCCGGCCGCCCGGCATCACCAGGATGCCGCCGAGACCACCGATAACGAGGGTTCCCCGTCCCACCACCGGCACCACGCCCCGGGAGATGCCGGTGCCGGTGAAATCACGTCCGACGCCACGCCTGTTGCCCGGACCCCTCGTGCCCGTAACGCGGCCCAGCCCGATCCAGTGATGTCCGCCGACACCGGACTCGACTTCAAGGTCACCCTCGACGCCTTTCTGATCCAGTCGGCCGTAACCTTCGCCAGACTCGATGCCGGCCACGGCGGACTGACCCGGGCCGGGGTGCTCGGCCTGTGTCAGCCCGCCAAATCCTGACCTCATGACATCATGGGTTCAAAGGGCCGNNCCACAAAACCCTTCCATTTCAACGAGCCATTGTAACCTGGCGCCTGTGGGGCCAAGCCCCCCAACAGGTCACGCTCCACGCCCGCCGGGATTACTCGTCGTAGCTCAACAGCGACGCGCAGGGAACGTCCAACCGCTCCCGCCCTTTGAGGAAGGTCAGTTCGATCAGCACCCCGACCGCCCGGACGTCGGCGCCAACGTCGCGCAGCAGCTTGATTGCGGCGCTGAGCGTGCCGCCGGTTGCCAGCAGATCATCAAGAACCACCACCCGCTGTCCCGGCTTGACCGCATCCGCCTGAATCTCGATGGTGTCAGAGCCATATTCCAGGTCATAAGTGTGGCCGATGGTTGCGCCGGGCAGCTTGCCGCGCTTGCGCACCATGACAAAGCCGCACCCCAACGCCAGCGCCAGCGGTGCTGCCACCAGAAAGCCGCGGGATTCGATCCCCACCAGCAGATCCGGTTTGTGTTCGCCCAGGGCATCGGCCAACTGACGCACCGCCTCCCGCCAGGCACCGGTATGCGCCAGCAACGGACAGATGTCATAGAACAGGATGCCCGGCTTGGGAAAATCGGGGATATTACGGATGTGGTCCTTGAGGTTCATGGCGGGACTCCCGTGGCGGTTCGGGGACAGGGCAAAACGGCCCGGCATCCTAGCCACCGTCCCGGAGCGGCGCAACGGCCGTGGCGGGAGCGTGGTCGGATCGCGGTTCACCGGAAACAACCCGCACCACAAAGCCACGGAGGCCTGGCGGCGCCGTTGCCTGGCCATCCGTTGCCTGGCCATCCGTTGCCTGGCCATCAGGAGCGACAGGGCGGTGTCCAGGGCCTCGGATAACCACCGGGGGTTCCTTTTCCCGGCACTCCCGTTTCAGCTACAGGCCACGCAACCAGCGCGGTCGCAGCGTCTCGGCGTTTGCCGCGATGGCGGCATCAATCACGGTCAGCAGCCGGGCGCGGTCCTTGGGCAGGGTGCCGGCCAGCGGCAGGGCGTTGCTGGCATGGTTGGAGCGAAAGATCACCGGGGTCGGTGGCGCGAGGCATTCGACCAGCCGCCGCAGCTCCTGGAGGGTGTCGCGGTCGCAGGCCGGCTCGAACGGTTGCCCCATCCGTTGGGCGTGGCGGTCGAAGAAGCCGGCTGCGACCTCGGGAGCCAGCATCAGGTGCAGGGTCGACAGATAGGTGGGCGGCTGCCGGTTGATCAGCGCGGCGGTGGCCTCGATATGCTCCTGCCCGTGGGCGCGCCCGCCGAGACCCAGGATGACCGTTGCGGATACCTTGAGCCCGCTCTCCCGGGAGCGGGCGAGTGCCGCCTCCATCTGCCGCGCCGGACCCTTGCCCACCGCCTGCAACAGGCGGTCCAGGCCGGTCTCGATCCCGAGATAAACCAGCGTGAAACCGGCACGACGAAGAGTCCCGATCTCGTCCGCGCTCCGAGCCAGCAGGTTGAACGGCGTGGCGTAGGCGGTGATGCGCTGGAGCCCGGCGAAACGGTCCTTCAGCCGTGCCGAAAGCGCGAGCAGCGTTTCAGTGGGCAGGCCATAGGCGTCGCCATCGGCCAGGAACACCCGATGCGCCTGCGGCCAGACCCGTGCCGCCCGATCGATGTCGGCGAACACCGCGTCCAGCGGACGTTCGGTATAGACCTTGGTCTTGTACATCGAACAAAAAGTGCAACGGTTGAACCGGCAGCCCAACGTCGCCTGAATGATCAGGTTATCGCCCTCGGAAGGCGGTCGCCACAGCGGCAGGTCATAATCGGGCATGGTGATCCGATGTTCCGTGACGGTCCCGCCGGACTTGCCGGAAACCGGAACGGTTGCCCGGCCATCCGGGGATTTCCGGGAAAAGTGACGACCTCCGACCGGTGCCGGTCGGAGGTCGTCAAGAGGACAGGATGGAAGTGCTTGGATACCCCCGACCATAGACTTGGCCGCGGCTGCGGCCAAGTCATAATTTCGGTTGGGTGCCGAGGCCGGTGCCAGGCCCGGGTGGCTCAGCGGCGACGGGCCAGGCGGGCCAGGGACGCAGCCCGGGTGTCGGCCGGGGCGGAGGCACGTTGCAGAGTGGCCGGCGGTTGCCGCGCCGGTCGTTCCGGTTGCGGTGGCGCGGCAGCGGCCGTCCCGGGCGGATTGGGGGTCGGGTTGGCGGGCCGCCGGAGTGTCTCCAGGATACGGTTGGCGAACGACCAGTTGAGCAGCCGGTCGACGAGCTGGGTGACGTGGTCGGCCCGCCGGTTCTGGGTGTCAAGATAGTAGGCGTGCTCCCAGACATCGATGGTCAGCAGCGGCGTCACCCCGGGGACCTGGATCGGGGTTTCGGCGTTGGCGGTCCGGCGGATGGTCAAGCCGGTGCCGTCACCCTCGGCGCACAGCCAGACCCAGCCGCTGCCGAACTGGCTGATGGCGGCGGCGATCAGGCGCT
Organism: Rhodospirillales bacterium; assembly: GCA_003165295.1. Classification (GTDB taxonomy): domain Bacteria; phylum Pseudomonadota; class Alphaproteobacteria; order Azospirillales; family Azospirillaceae; genus BOG-933. The sequence goes on from PLTC01000284.1 coordinate 5,555, forward strand.
CGCGGAAGGCGGGGTAGCCGCCGAAACTCCGGTCGATGGCCGCGGCGATGATGCCGCCCGGTCGGCCGCCGCCGCCGGGCGTCAGGTTGCGCCAGTAAAAGCTGTGGTTCCAGACCTGCGCGGCGTTGTTGAACAGGCCGGCGCGGGCGGGGTCGCCGGCGCTGTTGCGGATGATCGTGACCAGCGGTTCGGCGCCGGGGGGCCGGGCGGCCAACAGCCGGTTGAGGGCGGCGACATAGCCGGCATGGTGGCGGCGATAGTGGAAATACACCGTCCGCGCCGAAATTGCCGGCGCCAGCGCCCCCTCGGCGTAGGGCAGGGCGGGCAGCACGAAGGGGTGGCGCGGACCATGGCCAAGGTCGGGCAATGCCGGGAAGCCGGCCTCGGACGACGCCGGGTTCGCTCTCGGGGCGACGCGGCGCGTCGGTTCGGCGGCGGCGGCGGATCTCGGCAGCATCGGGCAGTCTCCGGGGACGGGGCAGCGGGGGCAGGGCCAGAACCACCCTGCTCCCAGGCGGAGAATACTTCATCGGCTCCGATAATGCATTGCAGTCTGCCGCGGGCAACCGGTCAATCTGCCGGGGTGTCAATTGAACAGGCACTAACCGGCGCCGCTTCCGGGCGGCGACCCGGGATTTGCGGCGTCAGGTGGGGCTGCCGGGAAACTGGCGGTGACGGTGGTGCCGTGACCGACCGTGCTGTCAACCCGGAGGCTTCCGCCGTGCAACTCGACCAGGCCCTTGACCAAAGCGAGGCCAAGCCCGGTTCCGCCGGTGGATCGCGAGTACCTGTTATCAATCTGCTCGAAAGGCAGCAAGACACGGTCGATCTGGTCGGACGGGATTCCGACCCCGGTATCGCTGACCGCGATCTCGAAGCCGCCGCAGCCGGTCGGGTGGGCGGACAGGGCGATGCTGCCGCCTTCAGGGGTGAATTTGAGGGCGTTTGACAGCAGGTTGGTGATGATCTGCTTGACCGCGCGCTCGTCCGCCCGGGTCTCGGGCAGCGGATCGGGAGCCGAGAGAGTGATGCTGACCCCCTGGCTGCGACTGAGTTCGCGCATCATGCTCAGGCTGGAATGGAGCGTCTGGCGCAGGTCGAAGCGGTCGATCATCACCGCCATCCGTCCGGCCTCGATTTTCGAAAGGTCAAGGATGTTGTTGACCAGATCCAGCAGGTGCTGGCCGCTCTCGCGGATTTCCCCGGCATAGCCGGCATAGGCTTCGATCGCCTGACGGTCCTCGCCGAACGACTGGTTGGCGATGATTTCGGCGAAGCCGATGATCGCGTTGAACGGGGTGCGCAGTTCGTGACTCATCTTGGCCAGGAACAGCGACTTGATTTCGCTGGTGCGCTCCGCCGCGGCCTTGGCCGCCTTCAGTTCATTTTCCCGCGCCTTGCGTTCGGTGATGTCGGCGTAGGTGGTGACGAAACCACCGTGGGCGGTGGGCATCCGCCGCGCCTCGATCACGGTGCCGTCGGCGCGGGTGCGTTCGAAATGATAGGGCTGGAGCCGCTGGGCGACCTGGAGCCGCTCGACCACCTGTTCCTCGACGCAGCCGAGGCCGAATTCGCCGCGCTCGGCGACGTGGCGCAGGAACGCCTCGAAGGACGTACCCAGCGGGAACTCGGCCTCCGGGATGTCGAGCAACTGATAATAGCTGCGGTTGGCGGCAATCAGGCGGAAATTATGGTCGAACATGGCAATGCCGTGGTCGACGCTCTGGAGCGTCGCCTCAAGCACATCGGTCTTTTGTCTCAACGCCAGTTCGGCGTTCCGTCGCACCGTGATGTCGGTATAGGTGGTCAGACGGCTGCCATCGGGCATTTGGACCCCCAGCACCTCGAGGGCGGTGCCGTTGGGCAGCACCCGCTCTCCCACATGGTCGTCGAGGGCCGATCGCGTGGCCAGGTGGTGGGCGACGGTTTCGGAAATGCCTTCGGAACCGTAGTCGCCCCGGGCCGCCCGCCACGCCAGAATGTCCGCGAGCGGCACGCCGACCCGCCCGAACACCGGCGGCAGGTCCAGGAGCGCCAGCCAGTTCCGGTTCCACAGCACCAGCCGCTGGTCGGCGTCAAACACGCACAGGCCCTGGACGATGTTTTCGACCGTGGTGCGCAGCACCAGCGCCTGACGGGCGACCTCGAACTGCTGTTGCTTGAGGTAGGTGATGTCGGTGCGGATATGGACCCGGCCACCGTCGTTGGTGGGAAACGCCCGGGTCAGCACCCATCCGCCGGTGGATAACTCCTGCTCCACCGCGTCGGTGGTCGGATGGCGGTGCTGATCGAGTCGGGTCCTGATCCAGCCTTCCGGGTCATCCCGGGCGGCCTTGACGAAACCGCTGTTCACCGCCGCCGACAGCAGGGTCCGGTAGGGCAGGCCCGGGGCCACCAGATCGCCCACCGGCCCAAGCAACTTGCGGTAGCGGTTGTTGAACAGCACGACACGTTCGTCCGGGGCGAACAGCACGAAGCCTTCGGTCATGCTTTCGATGGCGTTAGCCAGCTGGTGACGGGCGGCGATGGCTGCCGCTTCGTTGGCCTGAAGAGCCCGGGCGGCCGCCTCCAGGCGCGCGAGGTGGCGCGCGACGGCGATGGCGAACGCGATCATCGCGGCATTGGTCACCAATGCCGCCAGAATCTGGCCGACCCGGTAATCCTGTTGACCGCGCCACAGGTTCAACCCAAGGAAAACATCGACGCCCAGCAGGATCAGGATGCTGTACGCCACAAGCCGGGGCCGGTTTCCTTTCCGTTCGAGCGTGTCGTCCGCCATGACCCGAACCCCGTTGGCGGCTGGTTCCCCCCGCGCGCCTTCTCGTGTTGATGCTGCGATCCGATCTCGCGGCGAAGACCCGACGCGCCCGCCGGTTCAGGCCGCACCGCACTACCGCACCGCACTATAGAGCAGAAAAGAGCCGGGCGCGAAGAGGTGGAAAGTCGTCGGTCCACCGGCGCCGGTGTATTTTTTTTCCGGTTCCCCGCGCCGAAGGTCGCAACCACCTTTCGGCCCGGGGCCGGCAAGCGGGTTGACGCCCCGGTATCGTCCCGTGTACCAACCGCGGGACCAAGCGGGTGCCGATCGGGATTGCCAACAGTGCGGTGGTCGGGGTCGCGGCCGATGCCGGCCTTCGGACGGGGTCCCGTCGATGACCTCTTTTTTCGCCCTGATTTTTTATGGAGACGCGACGTGGCCCGAAAGAAGCCGACCGACAGTGCGTTCGTGTTGTTCGATGTTGTCTATGAAGACGGCGCCCGCACCTCGAACCGGAAAGTGCCCAGCCAGCTTCTGGGGGGGCTGGACGGAGATGCTCCCGCCCGCGACGTTATCGAAGAGCAGGATCACAAGATCGCAGAGATGTCAGGAATGCGGCGCGGACCGATCAAGTCAATCACCCGATCACCCGGCCAGTAAATCCCGGGTCCGCTGCACGTCAGGTACCGGGACTGAAGGCGAACCCCAGGGTCCAGGGAGTGTTGCTCCCTGGACCCTGGGGGCGTCAGGTCTTGATCAGATGGCTCTCAGATCATCGGCGGACGACTTGCCCTTCTTCGGGTCATGCCGGAGTTCGTAGGAAACCCGTTGGCCTTCATTCAAGGTCCGGATGCCAGCCCGCTCTACGGCCGAAATATGTACGAAAACGTCGGCACCGCCTTCATCGGGGGCGATGAAGCCGAAACCCTTGGTGCTATTGAACCACTTCACGGTGCCAGACGGCATCCTATTCTCCAAATGTTACAAGCTGCACGATACCAGATGTATCGCATGTCAGCTTCAGGTGATCGTCTTGCGACGAAAAGGCACAGGCACTGCTCTTCCCTGGCCGCCGGCTCGTTCAAGACGTCGATCCGCAGGGCCAACATTCCTGACTTTCGGTATTGTGCCACGAAAGTCTGGCCAAGGAAACCCTGTCGTCAGCGATTCTGATCATGAGCCGGTGCGGCGCAAATACCGCGCCCGGACCCCCCGACGCTTTGCGGTTGAATTGGAAAGCGAAAAAAATCAGGCTGTTATCTCTATGCCTGGGCGTCGCCGGGGCGCTCGGCGCCGAGGGCCGCAGGGTCGTGTCCCTGACCGGCCGGATTGAGAACCGGAATTCGGGGTCTGAGCTGCGGTTGGCGCTGGCCGGCGGTTTGGTGTATCAAAGCGTCGACCGCGGTGGTGCCGGCGGGCGGCGGGAAACTCGGGAAGCAATCAGGACAGGAAGGGTGAGGGCGCGATGAAGGTCCGGCTGGGGCTGTTCACCTCCTTGATGATCGCCGTGTTGATCACCTTCGGTTGTGGGCCGGCGAGGGCTGTTCCGCCACCCGTGCAGGTGGCCATGGGCATACTGCCCCAGAGCAGCCCGCTGATGGTGGTCGGCACCGTGTTTCAGGATTGCAGCGACTGTCCCGAAATGGTGGTGATGCCCCAAGGGACTTATGTCATGGGGGCGCCGCCCGGCGAGGAGGAGCAGGAAGGGGTGCCGGTGCGGCTGCGTGGACGCGCCATGCCCCAGCACAAGGTGATCATCTCGGATGCGTTCGCGGTCAGCCGCTACGAAATTACGGTGGGCGAGTTCGCACGTTTTGTTACCGCCACCGGGCGCCGGATGGACGGCTGTTGGGTGTCGGTTAATGGCGACTGGAAATTGCTGGAAGACCGCGACTGGCGGTTGCCCGGCTATGGCCAGACCGATCGCGACCCGGCGGTTTGTGTGTCGTGGGAGGATGCCAGGGCCTATGTCGACTGGCTGAGCGGCGCCATGAAGCAGCAGTACCGGCTGCTGTCGGAGGCGGAATGGGAGTTCGTGGCCCGGACCGGCACCACCACCGCCCGGCCGTGGGGGGCGGCCATCGGCCGCAACTTTACCAGCTGCGCCGGTTGCGGCAGCCGTTGGGACAGCCAGCGGCCGGCGCCGACCGGTTCGTTTTCGGTGAACCGCTTCGGCCTTTACGATATGCTGGGCAATGTTGCGGAATGGGTCGACGACTGCTGGCACGAAAGCTATCAGGGCGCACCCCGGGACGGCTCTTCGTGGACCGGCGGCGAGTGCGAATTCCGTGTGTTTCGTGGGGGTTCCTGGATGGATCCGCCACGGGTCATCCGGTCGGCCCAGCGTGACCGCGACATCCCGCAACTGCGCAGCGCATTCCTGGGCTTTCGGATCGCCCGGACCATTGAGCCGTGAGTGCCGCGGCTGAGAAGGGTCGTTGGCCCGGACCCGGCCGGGACAGAGGCGCGGTAACCCGAGCAAGGTAAAGATGACTCCAGACCGGATGCAGCGTTTTCAGAAAGACCGTCTGGCCCGTGGCAGCCGGCATCCGTTGTTTTTGATCTTTGTCACGTTGACCGCGGCGCTGACCGGGATCATGACCTTTGGTCTGGTGTACTGGCATGACCTTTCGGAGGCGGCGTTCGATCGCGAACAGCTTCGAACCTGCGCCAATGCCTGGGAACTGGCGAAGACCGCGACCGCCACGCGGCTGTGGGCCTTGGCCCGGCTGGCCGGGATTGAGGATCAGGTGCTGCCCCTGTTTGCCGCCGGCCAGCGGGAGCGGTTGGCGGCGGTGATGGCGCCCTGGTTCCAGACTCTGCGGAACACCCGGCAACTGACCCGGCTGGATTTCATTCAGGCCGACCGGCGGGTGCTGCTGCGGATGGAGGCGCCAGAGGACTTTGGGGATGTGGTTGACGGTGCGCCGCTGCTGGCGGCCGAACGCAGCCATGTGGCCAGTTCCGGACTGGTGGCGGGGGCCGGCGGGGTCGGGTTCGAGCTGGTGGTGCCGTTGCTGCAAGGAGGGGCGATCACCGGCTTTCTCGATCTCGGGGCCGACCTTGACGCCGTGCTCGGGGAATTGGGAACGGCGGTTGAGGCGGATTTCGTGTTGCTTGTTGACAAGGGGCTGGCCGATTTCCGGGCGGCTCCGGGGGCGGCTCCGGGGGCGGTTCGCCCACCCTGGCGGCCGGCCGGCTGGGACCGGTTCGCCGATCTGGTGGTGGCCGCCGAGTCGCGGCCCGGTCTGGCCGAGGGGCTGGTGCCGGGACCGGCGGATCGCATGACCCGGGGGGAACGGTCGTTGACGGTGGTGTCGGTGCCGGTTGCCGAGGCCGGCGGGCGGCCGATCGGGCGGCTCGACGGGATTCTGGACGACGGCGGGCGTCGGCGGATGGGCTGGATCGCTCTGGCGACCTTCGTCGGCGCGGTGCTGGCGGCGGCCGGACTGGCGGTGGTCGCCTGCCATGTGCTGCTCTACCGGGTTCAACCGTCGCTGGGACTGAGCGGCCGGCAGAGGCACGACATGGAACTGGTCTCGATGCGCGACGGCCTGACCGGCCTTTATAACCGGAGTGCCCTGGAGTCGCTGCTGGCCAGGGAACTGGCCCATGTTCGGGAGGCCGGCCTGCCGCTGGCGGTGATGATCGTCGCCCTTGATGACTATCGGCTGCTCCTGGAGACCAAAGAGCGCGGCATCGCCGACAAGGTGGCGCTGGCGGTGGCCGACAGCCTTCAGCATCAACTCCGGTTGGGCGATCTGGCGGTACGCAATGGCGGGGACGGTTTCATCCTGGTGGTCCAGCGGGTGGGTGGCATGTTGGCCCGGGATGTGGCGGAACGCCTGCGGCGGGCGATTTCCGGCACTCGAGTCGAAACCGGTTCCGGGTTGCTGCCGCTCAGCGCCTGCCTCGGCATTGCCTGCTACCCGGAAAGCGGCACGGTTTCGGCCGAGTTGATCGGCGCCGCCGAACAGGCGCTGGCCCTGGCCAGGGGGCAGGGGCGCAATCAGATCCGCATGGCCGAGGTCTGATCGAAGGGCCGGGATCGCGGGGATTCCGGGGCCGCTATTGAAGCGTGCAGGGCGTTTCCACGGGCGCCGGCGTTGCCGGCGGCGCGCTCGGCAACCAGACCGTGACGGTGGTTCCGACTCCGAGCCTGCTTTCGATGTTGAGGGAACCGCCGTGAAGATTGACCAGCCCCTGGACCAGCGACAGGCCAAGGCCGGTGCCGCCCTTGGTGCGGGTGTAGCGGTTGTCGATCTGTTCGAACGGCTTGGCCACCCGGGCGATCTGGTCTTCGGGAATGCCGATGCCGGTGTCGGAAACCTGGATGTTGACACCGTCTTTCATGGCCAGGGCGGCGAGGGCAATCCGCCCGCCGGCGGGCGTGAATTTGATGGCATTGGAAGAAAGATTGAACAGAATTTGTTTGATCGCCCGTTCGTCGGCCCACAGCACCAGCGAGTCGGCGATCGGCTCGATGGCCAGACCCAGGCGGTGCTTTTGTGCGGTTTCCTGAATCAGGCGGGTCACGTCCCGAAAAATACAGGAGACCGGCAGTGAGCGGAATTCCAGCTCCATCTTACCGGCTTCGATTTTCGAAATATCAAGAATATCATTAATCAAATTCAACAAATGCTGCCCGCTGCGATGGATGTATCCGGCATACTCGGAGTAATGAGGATGGCCGGTGGGGCCGAACATCTGGGATTGGATCACCTCGGAAAAGGCCAGGATCGAGTTCAAGGGCGTGCGCAACTCATGGCTCATCGCCGCGAGGAAACGCGATTTGGCGTTGTTGGCCCGGTCGGCCGCTTCCTTGGCGTCCGTCAGGGCCTCTTCCAGACGTTTGCGGTCGGTCAGGTCAAAGATGGTTTCGATGGCGCCGACGATCAGCCCCTTGGAGTCGCAGACCACCGAGGCCGCTCCGCGCAGAAAAACCGGGTTGCCGTCCGAACGTGGCACCGGCTCTTCGGCGACGATGGTGTCGCCGTGCACTTCAATATCCGGGTAATATTCGACGACAAAATCATCCGGTCTTAGCATCAGGTCAGCCAGAATCGGGCGACGATTGCCATAGAACGGCAGGGCATATTCAAAATTTCCCTTGCCGATCATGTCTGCCGCCGGGACTCCGGTCATTTGCTCCATCGCCCGGTTCCAATGCTGAACCCGTCCCCGCTGGTCGATCACCATGGTTGCTTCGGGCAGTAGATCGATGATGGTTTTCAGGTATTGTTCCGATTCCTTGATCGCCTCCTCGCTTCGTTTGATATCGGTGGTGAGGCTGACGGTGGCGCGTTGGAATTGATGGCGATAGTTATAAAGCTCAAGAAAAATATGAACTTTGGTGTTCAGGATAACCGGCTCGATCGGCTTTTCAATGTAGTCGACCGCGCCGGCCAGGTAGCCCCGGCGGCGGTGGGTCTCGTCAGCATACGCGGCGGTCAGAAAGATGACCGGGACATTGCGGGTCAGCGGTGCCCCCCGCATCAACTCCGCGACTTCGTAGCCATTCATGACCGGCATGTTGACATCGACCAGGGCCAGGGCGAAATCATGATCAAGGGCCAGCCCGAGGGCGGCGTTCCCCGAGGTGGCCTCGAACACGTCGGCGTCGTGGTGTTCGAGCAATCGGCGCAAGGCCAGCAAATTGGCTGGTTGGTCGTCGACGATCAGAATTTGGGGGCGCGTGGCGCTCTCGGAGTTCATTGGCAACACGTCCCAGCGGGGGGCGAAATCTGAAGGTCTGTGTCGCTCCGGAACGCGAGAGGGAGCGGCGGTAAAGGGTGAGCATGCAGCTATAGTTCAGGGACATTTAGACGTTGCGCCGATGGCGTCAAGGGTTACGCCGCAGCCCGCCCCGATGACGGGTCATAAAGGCAACGTTCCGTGCCTTTTTACCTCAATTGCCGGCGGTTGTTTCCGACGTCGGGTCTTCGGCCGGTCGGGCCGGGACTGCTTCAGTTTTCCGTGGCGAAGCCTGACAATGTCCGGACCGGCGAATCGGGTTTGCCGGTCGGGTTTGCCGATGGTGCCGACCGGCCGGCCCGTGTCATGCTGGAAACCGGCGGGTCCGGCAGAGACAGCGAAGCCGGGCCGGTGTCTTCAACCCCGGTTTTCTCAACCAAGGAGTGGGAAATGGCCAGGATAACGATCGTGTATCACAGCGGTTATGGACATACCCTGAAGCAAGCCGAAGCGGTACGGGCCGGCGCCGGCTCGGTCCCAGGGGCGGAGACGGTGCTGATTGCCGTCGATGCCGAGGGCAACCTGCCCGAGGGCGGCTGGGAAGCCCTGGCGGCTGCCGACGCCATCGTGTTCGGCGCCCCCACCTACATGGGCGGGCCGTCGTGGCAGTTTAAAAAATTTGCCGATGCCAGTTCCAAACCGTGGTTCAGCCAGGCCTGGAAGGACAAGATTGGCGCGGGCTTCACCAACTCGGCTTCGCTGAACGGCGACAAGCTGGCAACGCTCCATTACTTTTTCACTCTGGCCATGCAGCATAGCATGATCTGGATCGGCACCGGCCTGATGCCGTCCAACCGGAAGGCGGCGCAGCGCAACGATGTGAACTATTTGGCATCATTCTCGGGGGCGATGGCGCAGTCGCCGTCCGACGCCTCGCCCGACGAGGGACCGCTGCCGGGAGACCTGGAAACCGCAAACCTGTTCGGACAGCGGGTTGCCGGCTACGCGGTTAAAACCAAGGGTTGATTTCCCGGGGTCCGTCAGCCGATCCCCGCGACGGCTGACGGCGGCGAGGATACCGGCGGGCGGGGCGGGTTCGGGGGGCCGGGAAGAGTTCGCTCCCCGAGCCGAACGCCGGCGGTGACGGTCGTGTAGCGCGGCAACTGGTTTGGCAGTAAAACGCACTTGGTCTGGCAGCGCCGACGGCGCACAAACTCGAGTCTCGAGGCCCCGAGCGACCCCGTGATCGCTGATCACGGCAGGGTCAGTGACCGCAGGACGCCCGCGTCGAACGTTTTCGGGTGGGACGGGCGAACCGGGAACGATGAGCAGTCCGGCTTGCCGCCATACGCCATGCGCTGCACGGCGACAAATCGCGCGGTCCTCTGGATATCGGTTAGGTCGTTGGGGTGTGCCGCGCGCAGTCGCCGGAAATCGTCGCGGCTGACCAGTTGCAACCGCATTTCACTGAGCAGCGCCTCGGGGTGGTGGCGGACCACCCGGAACTGTTTGTCCCCAGAGACTCCAACGCTGGCAAACGGGGCGATTGACCGCGACGCCCGTCCGCCTTATGGTGCGTCCGACGGCGGCGCCAGCCTTCACCGCGGATTTGTGCGTGTGTGGTTGCTTGCTTCCGTGATCCCGTAGCTCAGCCGGTAGAGCACTTGACTTTTAATCAAGTGGCCCTGGGTTCGAATCCCAGCGGGATCACCAAACTTTCCTTGCAAAATCAACGAGTTAGCAGCACAACCCGCCCCAGCGGGCAATGCTGCTTTTACGTGTGCGCAGAAACTAACCCCTTGATCCTCAACGGTTTTGGTGTTATTCCACATAGTCTCCACGCTATCGGAAGTAAGCGATCCGACACATAATGGACACGCGCGGTTCGCAAAATGGGCTCCCATATCGATAAAGAACGGAAAATCTGTGATGGGCGTGTCACGCTTTATCAGCGGACAGATGTCCAAAAAGCCACTTGGCATTGTCGAATAGCCTTTCCAAAACAGCCACACATCCGCCAATCGCTTCTGACCACCAATGAAAAAGAAGCGGAACGAATGGCGGAAAAACTATACCGCGATCTGCTCTACCGCTACGAACGAGGTCTCCCGCTCAAACGGGTTTCGTTCGAGGAAGTGGCGGCGGCATACTTCGTCCACCTCGAAGATGAGGTCAGCCGTGGCATCACCAAGCCCGAACGGCTAACCACCAACCGCATCATGAGCCGGTATTGCTTGGAATATTTCAAGGGTCGGCCAATCGATACCATCACTTCTGCCGATATCAATAAGTTTCGAGAGTGGCGTCGAAAATACTGGACGACAGGCCCCGGCAGCAAAGTCCAGGAATATACCTACCAGCGACAGGGAAAAACCGTCGTATCGAAAAAACCGCCAGCCAAAGAACCTGCACTCAGTACCAGCAACAGCGAGAATGTCCTGTTGCGCGCGGTGTTCAACTATGCTGCCGCCAATGACTGGATTACAAAAGCGCAAATCCCTGTCATCGAGTTGAAGACACCTGCGGCCAAAAAGTCCAGAGATGCGCACCGTCGGCCTGGGCTTGATCGTAAAGAGGTGAAAAAACTTCTGGCAATTGCCGTAGCGCGATATCAAGAGGCCCCAGATGAACGCCTCAAACATCAGCGGTTTTTGCTTTATTGCTTTGTGGGAATGATGGCCTTTGGCGGAATGCGGCCATTTGAGTGTATGAATTTGAGATGGAAGGATATTGATGTCACCTCAAGAGAGGGATCCGCAATGGATAGTTATGCCAAAGTTTATGTCAGCGGGAAAAACAAAGCGCGCTGGCTCATACCGCTTGAAGGCTTCAGTGGGATATTATACCTGCTGACAGGCTATACCGTTGACCTACTGAAGAAGCGAGAGCCTGGGTTCAAATGGCAGCTCGATACAGATGATCGAATGATCTTCTGTGATCTCGACGGAAATACAATCAAGAGTTTGGCAGCTGGATTTAGAAACTTGCTGGAAGAAGCTGGCCTCTATATCGACCCTGAGACTGGAAAGCCCCGAGATTCCTATTGCTTGCGCCACTATTATGCCACGGAACGCCTGTTGGCTGGGGTTTCCGTGTATACGCTGGCGGAAAATATGGGAACCAGTGTCGCCATGATTGAGCGCCATTACGGCCACTTGAAGCCGGAGATGGCGGCAGCCGAACTCACCAAAGAGAACATGGCTTGACCGTGTTCGGGGCTATGGTCGCAGAACGACCGGCCGCTTCGAGTCGGCCGGTCGGTCAGTGTTGAGGGATCATTTCAGGGACTTCGGCGCCTTGTTGGCGGCCGCGGTGATCAGTTTCAGCGACCGCTTCCGGCCATCGCTGGCAGCCTTCAACGCGACATCCAACTCACCCGCCATCACCGCCTTCCGAACGGTCTGGAGGGTCGGAACCAACTTGTCCATGGTGCCGACCACGATGCTGGCCTTGCCTCCGACCGAGATCGGCTTGTTGGCGAAGCGGAGTTCGACCATCACCCTGTCGGCACCGGCAACGTACCACATGCGCCGCAGCGCCTTCGCCACTTTCCGCCGCTCCTTGGTACCGGTCGCCTTGTCGGTCTCGACCCACTTCTCGACGGTGATGGTGTAGGTTTCGCCCTTGATCTCGGCGGTGGCGGCGTTGATCTGGTGATCAAGGGCGGCGACCATCTTGCGTCGAAGCGCGATCTTCGGGTCGGCGTTTTCGGTACGCTTGGTGCTGTCCGACAGCGTGAGAGATTCGAGGATGCTCATGGCGATGTTCTCCATAGGTTCTTGATATCGTGAGCCTATGGATGGGTGGATGGCGGTCAACAGAAGATCGACCACCGTTTCAGATTGTTGGGTGCCCTCGGCGCCATAATGTTCCTTCCCTTTGCGGAAAACGTATAGGGCATGCTCGGCATGTCGTTGGACGTCCTGACCGTAGGGATCAGCGCGGGCATCATTATGATCCCCAAGGATGCCCGCCCATGTTCCCCATGTGCGGCACCGCTGCCAACATGCCGGAAACGGTCTCGACGCTGGACGGGCACGGCAGGCGCTACCGTGAACGCGAGCGTCATGCACCGGCTTGCGCATCATCCGAAACCGGCTTCTTCCTCCTGTTCGGTCCTTTTCTGATGCTTACGGCCCTGATCGCCTCCCACAATCGATCAGCCAGTTCCTCGTAAAGGGCGGAATGCAGGTGTTCCTTTGCCCTGATTGCTTCCCAGCATTTTAGGTCCAATCGAGTGTATAGGCCCATCATCACCGCCAAATTTGGTTCATGACCTGATGATTTAATCCAAGAATATAGTCGATCCGATCTGCCAAGCCATTCTCTGGAAAATTCATTACCAGACTCGACCAAGCCATGAATTTTCAACTCGTCATAGATTTCGTAGAGCAGTTCGTTCAAGTCCTTCATGGTTATCACCTCCCGGCTTTGATGTCTGCCAAGTCCTTCTGGCGCTTCACCATCTGATCACGGGCCTTATCAACTCCTACCTGTTTTTTCTGGATTTTGGCCGCCTTCATGGTATCGTCAGCGCGCTTGGCAATGGCATCAGCGCCGCTGCTCAAGACCTCTTCAAATTGTGGAAATATCTCATTCATCTTCATTTATTTGCACCTCAAATAATATTGTTTTGGGAGGGACCAGCTATGGGTTTCTTCGCTCGCAACCTCATCCTTGATCGCCTGCATCTCATCGCCACTCAATCCCCTTGATACAACCGGTTTTAGGTCATGGAACTTTTGTCGTTTCTTTTGGCTAATAGATTGCTGGATGCGATCAAATTCGGCTTTCAATTCCCGATAAAATATCGAGATGCTCATGTTTTTGTCCAATTCCATTCCGCAACCCCGCTACCCGTGTGTCCCTGGTATTTATCCGCCTTAATCAAAAGCCTCGAAGCTGCCGACAGTTGAATTGAATAATCATGATTTGGCAACTATAAATAGTGATCCAGCGCTACCAATCTAGTATAAATAGATATGTGGGGAGCGTTATTGAGGTGGCTCTCAATGATATCAGTATTCTGCGACCGCTGTGCTCCCCACTTTATATCAATTGTCGCAGAAAGAGTCGCAGTAAGTATTTTCAATATATTTTGAGGTATGTGGCGGCTCCTTCTTAGCAGGGAGTTATTTCTATGATTATTCACTATGTTGACGGCGTATGCGGGAGTTATAAAACAACCCACGCCCTTGAATTCGCGGTTAAAGCCGCAACCAAAATACGCCAGCCCATCCTGTTCGTGCAACCAACCACCATGTTGATAACCCAGAGTGTCGATGTCGTCAATAAGATGTCGTCGAAAGTCGTTGCAAAACGATTTGATAGCAGTGTCTGCGCTGGTTCAGTATTTTCCGATCTTCACGAGTTTATGACCGAATGGGATATCGATGATGATGGCGGATGTATCGTATTCATCACCCACAAATGCTTGTGGGAAATGCCGTGGTTTCCGAACCGGTCAAAGTGGAACTTGATTATCGACGAAATCCCGGATGTGGATTTCGAGTATCATTTGAATCTGCCAGATACCGCTGACTTTGCCCTGCAATCCGTGCTACAAGCGAACGAGTGCGGCCTGAACGCCATGCTGAAACTGACCGCCCGGCCGGAGAAGCGGAGTCAGGTCCAGCATTGGGCTCGCAATCCGGGCGCCGACGATCTGATCAAAGTGGTGCAGCCATTGTTTCGCGAACTGACCAGTCAGCATTCCAACGTGTTCGTCACCAGGGCATCGTGGCAGCGCCTTGGATGGGAGGGGCATGGACAGGTGGCCGTGCATGGCTGGCGCTCGCCGTCCGTCTGCGATGGCTGGTGCTCTGTCAGGATAATGGGGGCCTTCTTCACGGACAGCCTTTTGCACATGATTTGGTTGAACATGGATGT
>PLTC01000003.1:0-3248 GCA_003165295.1 Rhodospirillales bacterium
TTCAAATCCGGCCTACCCGACCATCATTCGAGACCCCACAGATTTTACCTCGCCCCTTAAGGGACCTTTGCATAATCTTTTTCTTGTGATTCAATGAATGAAACGCAAGAGGTAAAGGCTCATGCATCGGTCTTTTGAACAATTGGGTTTTGCGGACCATCTGGTGGGTTCGGGAAGGTCTCGGAGTGATGGCTTCTTTACTTTGGTTAGCCGTGCAATCGACTGGGAGCCGATCGAGCGGGTTCTGTCTGTCGTCTACGGCGCTCCGGTCGGGAGACCAAGCTATACGCCACTGATGCACTTCAAGATTATGCTGTTACAGCGCTGGTACGACCTGTCGGACCCCGCCGTCGAGGATGCGCTCAATGATCGCAAGTCCTTCGCCCGTTTCGTCGGCTTGCCGATCGATGTGGCAGCCCCCGACCATTCCTCGATCTGCCGCTTCCGCCAGCAACTCATCAAACACGACCTGATGCAAAAGCTGCTGGACACGCTGCTCAACCAGATCGAAACCGCCGGCCTGATCGTCAAAGAGGGAACCCTGGTCGACGCATCGCTGATACCCAGCGCGGCGCGCCCACCATCGGCGCCCCGGAAAAAGAAGAAAAACAAGGGCGACGACACGGATGAAGCCGCGGACATGGCAGAGACGGCTCCTGCTGAAAAGCCCCCCGCCGAAAAGCCCCCCGACAAGAAGGCTGACGACAGGAAGGCCGACGACAAAGATGATCCTTATATCCAGGGCAAGCTCTCGCGGGTTGACAAGGATGCGCGGTGGGGCGGAAAGGGCCGGCGCGCCCGGTTCGGTTACAAGCTCCACATCGCCGTCGATGCCGACCATCGCATCGTGCGCCGTCACCATGTGACGACCGCCAACGTCAACGACTGCGAGATCGGCCCCGATCTGGTCTGTCCCGATGGCGGCGACCATTATGGCGACAAGGGCTATGACAGCGCCCGCATGGACGAAAAGTTGGCCGAGCACGGCTTGGGCAACGGCATCATGGACCGGCCCAACCGGCATCACCCGCTCAGCCCGGCCCAGCGGCGGCGCAACCGGCTGTTCACGCCGATCCGGGCTGCGGTCGAGGGGGTTTTCGGCGAAATGAAACAAAGATTAGGTTTGTACCGGGCGCGTTATCTCGGCCTCGTCAAGGTAACACTCGAATGTGATCTCGTCGTTCTGGCCTTCAACCTCAAAACTGCAGCCCTCGCCCACCGGTAATAGACAAGGATATCGGCAAAAACCCCTCAAAGAGCCCAGGCGCGCCGCCAAAATACCTATTCAAAAACACTCTCAAATCCTAAAGTGTACCTCGGCAAACTATCATCTAACGGGCTCTGCATCCCTCAAAACCTGCGTCAAGGATTATGCAAAGGTCCCTTGAGGGAGAGGGTTGGGTGAGGGTGACTGCATCAATCTAAATTACAAAACTCGACATCCGTGCCGCGGCCGCTTCGGCATCCGCCTGCCGCTTGATCAGGAGCTCTGCCATGCGGCTTTGAACCTGGGCCAGAATTTCGGCCGGCGCCGTTTCGGGCGTGCCGGCGTTGAACGGCGGCGCCGGAGCGTATTCCAGGCTGAGCTGAACCGACTGGGCAAAATCCGCGCCGGCCAGTTCGGCCGCGACCGTGAGCGCGAAATCGATGCCGGCGGTGACGCCGCCGCCGGTGATGATGTTGCCGTCGCGCACCACCCGCGCCGGGTCGGGAATGGCGCCGAACAGCGGCAACAGGTGACGCCAGGCCCAGTGGCATGCGGCACGCTTGCCCACCAGCAGCCCGGCCGCGCCCAGGATCAGGGAGCCAGTGCACACCGAGGTCAGATAGCGTGCGCTCGCTGCCAGCCGGCGAATTTCGGCGATGAGGGGCGCGTTGTTGGCGGCGTCGGTGGCGCTCATGCCGCCGGGCACGCAGATCAGGTCGCAGCCGCCGATCTCCCCCAGCCGCCGCGTTCCCGCAAAGATCAGGCCGCCGTCGGACGCGATCGCGCCGCCTGGTTCGGAAGCGACGATCACCTCGGTGTTCGGCAGCCGGCTGAACACCGTATGCGGACCGGTGAAATCGAGCTGGGTCAGGCCGGGATAGAGGATTTCGACGATGCGGAACGGCTGGTCGGACATGGGGCTCTCCAATGGAAAAGATGAAGACTTAACGCGGAGTCCGCGGAGGCCATGTCCCGGCCCGAGCGCCGGATGGACCTTGATCGCGCAAGCCAGGACCGCTTCATTGAGAGTGTTCTCATCCACTCCGCGCCCTCCGGTGCGCCCTGAAGGGTGCGATCACCTTGCGGGTGGAAGTCCCGCCCGGGCAATGGTCGGTTGGCCCGGTAGCTATCAGGCGGCTTGGACGGGTGACCGTCCTGGTCGGAGCCCTGAGACGAACGCCGCTTTTGGCGGCGGAGCAAATCGACGGGCCGTAACGTGTGTGAAGCCCGAGCAGGCCTCGAAAGGGAAGTTGTGGACGCCGACCCACCCGGAGAACGGGGAAGGCAGCACGATCTGGGGAAGCAGCCGACGGATGCACCTG
This sequence comes from Rhodospirillales bacterium, assembly GCA_003165295.1. Classification (GTDB taxonomy): domain Bacteria; phylum Pseudomonadota; class Alphaproteobacteria; order Azospirillales; family Azospirillaceae; genus BOG-933. The sequence continues at coordinate 2,530 of PLTC01000003.1, forward strand.
GATCGGTCCACCGGGGTAGTGGGCACGGCACGTCGAGACAGGGGATCGCGCAAGCAGGGGAGATCCGTTTTGGACGAGGGTAGCGGCCTCGACGGTGCTGCAAGGCATCGGTCCGAACGGAAGTCGGACAGGGTCGTAGTACCGCCGAAGCCGGGTAACGCCGGTGGAGGGAAGGACCCTGACTTTTGGTGTGTTTTCGAAGCGAACGAGGTGAGGTGATTGGCGATGAGCCTGGAAACACCAGATGCGATCCGGACTTTGCAGAGGAAACTCTATGTGAAGGCGAAGGCCGAGCCGGGGTTCCGGTTCTACATTCTCTACGACAAGGTCTGGCGGACGGACATCCTGGCCCATGCTTACGACTTGGCGCGCGCCAACAAGGGTGCGCCAGGGGTGGACGGGGTGACATTCGACCGGATCGAGGCGGCAGGGGTGGAGGACTGGCTGACCGGTCTGGGCCAAGAGCTGCGAACGAAGACTTATCGGTGCCAACCGGTACGACGGGTGATGATCCCGAAGGCCGGCGGCGGAGAGCGGCCACTCGGCATCCCAACGATACGGGACCGGGTGGTCCAGACCGCAGTGAAGCTGGTAGTGGAACCGATATTCGAAGCTGATCTTGACCCCGCCGCCCATGGTTATCGGCCAGGGCGCGGCGCGGGTCAGGCGATCCAGACGGTGCTGACCCTGCTGCGGCAGGGCTACACCGACGTGGTCGA
>PLTC01000003.1:3298-3923 GCA_003165295.1 Rhodospirillales bacterium
CGAGGCCTGGCAGGCGCATGTCATCAACTACGCGGACGACTTCGTCATCCTCAGCCGCGGTCACGCGGCGGAGGCTCTGGCGTGGACGGATCGCACGATGGCGCGCCTGGGGCTGACGCTCAACCGGACGAAAACCCGGCTGTGCGATGCACGGACGGACCGGTTCGACTTTCTGGGTTACAGCTTCGGTCTGGATCGCATCCGACAGGACGGACGCCGCTACATCGGCGCCAGTCCCTCGGCCAAAAGCGTGCAGAGACTGAAGGACAAGGTGGGCGCTATCCTGGTTCCAGGCAACATGGGACGATGGGAGGATGTGTGTGCGCAACTGACCCGCCTGATGCGGGGCTGGGGCGGCTACTTCAGTCCAGGGTCGCATTACGTCACGGACCGGGTGATCGAAGCGCACATCTATGACCGTGTCCGCAGCTTCCTGGCTCGACGACACAAGATGTCCGCGCGGGCAATCGGGCCGTTCACCAAAGACGCGGTCTTCGGCACGCTCGGCGTACCCAGACTGCGCCATTGCAGACGCCAAGGTGTCCTGTCGTGAGCCTGACATGAAACCAGTCGGAAAGCCGGATGCGGGAAATCCGCACGTCCGGTTTGATGAGCGGGGATGGGA
>PLTC01000268.1 GCA_003165295.1 Rhodospirillales bacterium
CGTCCCGGATGCCGCCGCCGCAGACACCCCCGAGGCCGGGCTGGACGCCCTGGTCGCCGCCGCCCCCGGCCCGTGCCGGGCGTTGATCTGCGGCTCGCTCGCTCTGGCCGGGCGGATTCTCGCCGGCCATGAAGCGACGTAACCGGCTTCCCGGTTCCTCAAATATTGGCTAAACTTTATCGAGCCCCCCTTGGCCCGTCTCCGGGGGTTTTCATCCCGAGGCAGGCATTCAAGACCATGCTCAAGGCCGCAGCCGCCTTCCTTCTCCGTCTCAACCGCCAGATCGGAAGGCATCTGAGCGTCGCCTCGTGCCTGTTGGTTCTGACCTTCACCTGGTCTTTTGTGGTCATTGACCGGGTCAAGGAGCGGAAGCGGCTGATTGCCGACGCCACGCACCAGACCATGAATTTTGCCATGGCCATCGAAGGCTACATGACCCAGTCGTTGAACAGCTTCGATGAAATACTGGTCGCCGCGCGCTTCAACGGCCTTACCCCGACCAGCCGCGGCCTGATCCGCCGGTTAATGGAAATCAGCGGCCTTGCCGAGGCCATCTACAGCCTGAGCCTTTACGATGCCGCGGGCACTCTCGCTTCATCCATCGCGGACAATGCCGACACGAAAACCAGTGTCGCCGATCGCAGCTGGTTCCAACGGTTCCGTGACCGCGACGACGACCGCCTGTTCGTCGGCCCCCCCATCGTCAATCGCGTCACCCATCAGTTGGCGATCATCCTGGCCCGGGGCGTCCGGCAGGCCGACGGACAATTCCAGGGCATGGTTGGAATGTCCATCAACCCCGAATATTTCGGACAGTTTTTCAAGCGCCTGCCCATGGGCCGGCACGGGGTGATCAATCTGATCGGCACCGACGGCGTGATTTACGTCCGGGTCACCGCGAACAGTGTCAGTTACGGTCTGCCGATCACCACCCCCGGCCTGAAGAGTACGATTATCGTCTCGAAGACCCAGGCGACCGGCAACGCCTATGTCGGACCCGACGATTCCTTTGACCATACTGCCAAGTACTACAGTTACCGGGCTTTTCCGACTTACCCTTTGATCATCAATGTCGGTCTGGCCGAAGACGAAATTCTCTCGGGCTACTATCCCGAAACCTGGATTGTGGCGATCTCGGCATTCCTGTTCAGCATTGTTATGATCATCGCGACCATCATCAGTCAACGGCAACTGTCGATTATCCAGCGGCAGGCGCACTCTCTGGAAGAGCGAAACCAGACGTTGCAGCGGCAGTCCCACGCCCTGTCCCTCGCGATGAGCAAGGCCGAAGAGTCCGACAAGCTCAAAGGCGAGTTCATCGCCAATATGAGCCATGAATTGCGGACCCCGCTCAACGCCATCATCGGATTTTCGGCCTTGTTGCTGGAAGCCGGACACCACACCAGCCCCGAGCGGTCACGGGAGAGCCTGGAGCGCATCAACACCGCCGGGCGCCATCTGCTGGATCTGGTGACGGGGGTCCTGGAAATGGCGAAGCTGGAAAGCGGCACCTTCGAATTTCAAACCGAGATCGCCGACCTTTGCGACCTGACCGCCGATTGCCTGGACATCACCGCGGTCCTGAGGGAAGAGAAGGGGCTGTCCCTGACCTTCGACCGGGTGCCGGAATGCCGGACCCTGTGCGACCCGGCGCGCACGCGACAGGCCATCCTCAACATCCTGTCGAATGCCATCAAGTTTTCCGGGGACGGGCAAAGCCTGCGGGTCACCGTCGGTCACGAGGAGCCGGCGCTGGCGGTGCTGTCGATTGCCGACACCGGCATCGGCATGAGCGCCGACGAGGTGGAAATCGCCATGATCCCATTCGCGCAGGTGAGTTCGGGACACGCCAAGTCCTACGGCGGCACCGGCCTCGGCCTGCCCCTGACGAAACGTCTGGTGGAAAGTCAGGGCGGTACCCTGGTCATCCAAAGCCTCAAAGGCTCCGGCACCACCGTCCTGCTGAGCTTTCCCCGGGCGCCGCCGCGCCCCGCGGTGGTCGGCTGAACGGGCGCGCCTTACGCCGTCGGCGCCTCATGAAGACAGCAGACTCACCCGGAGCATGATTTGCTTCCACTCCGACAGCGTCACGAAGCGATAGTGGTTAGCCGTGGCAAACTCGAGAATCTGGGGCAGCGCCGCGACCGAATGCGCCCGGGTACTGTGCATCAGGACCACCGAGCCCGGTGCCAGGTCCCCGGTAATGCGTTTTACGATGGTTTCCGGCGGAGGGCTCTTCCAGTCGCTGGGGTCGACGCTCCAAAGAATGGTCTCCAGCGATTCGCTTTGGGCAATGGTCCGGGTCACCCGATCATAGTCGCCGTAGGGCGGCCGCATCCAGTTCACGTCGATTCCCGCCCCGGCCAGCAGGTCGTTGGTCTGGCGCATCTCGGCCTGCTGGGCGTCGGCGTTCAGGCGGGTCAACATCGGATGGGTCCAGCTGTGATTGCCGATCTCGCATCCCGCCTCGACCATCGACTTCAGCAGTTCCAGATGATTGACCGCCTTGCTGCCGATCACGAAAAAGGTGGCCACCGCCTTGTAATGGGCCAGCAGCCGCAGAATCTCGGGGTCATTGGCCGGGTCCGGGCCGTCGTCAAAGGTCAGCGCAACAACCGTCTCGCCAAAGGCGCGCAAGGCCCGCTCAGAAAGCGTGATCGGGCTTCCCGGATAGACGTGATCCGTATAGAATGGGGTCGGATGGGCAAGAGCCCGTACCGGAGACGCCAGCAGCCCCCCCAGACCGACGACCAGACCCCCGGTCAGCACGCTGAAATCGCGACGATTGATCCTCATGCCTGACCCCGAGTCCTGGCTAAACCGCCTGATGATTGCCGCCCCTGCGTCAAATCAACACCCCTTCCGGGGATTTCCCGGACCCTTTTGCGCCAAGCGCCGGAGCCGCTCATGCCCACCGGTCTTCACCCCTTTGCGAATCGCTTCCTGCCCGCAGGGTTATTCTGCCTGATCCTGATCGACCTGTCGATTGCTTTCCTTGACCGGCCGCTGTCATCCTGGTCTCATGAGCATTTTCATGACGTCGTCGGATTTGTCTGGCTGACCTGGATCGCCGAGGTCCCGGCGCCGCTTGCCGCCATCGTCCTGATCGGCGTCGGCGTGGCCGCCGTCTGCGGCTGGCGCCCGGGCCGCTGGGGCCGGGTGCTGATCGCCTGCGGCCTTGCCACGGTCGCCGCTCTCGCCATCAAAGAACAACTCAAATTCGCCTTCGGCCGGACCTGGCCCGAAACCTGGACCCACGACAATCCGTCCTGGATCGGCAACGGCGTGTTCGGCTTCGAGCCGTTCCACGGCGGCCCGGGCTGGACCTCTTTCCCGTCGGGTCACACCACCGCCATCGCGGCACCGATGGCGGTGCTGTGGCATACCCTGCCCCGCTGGCGCTGGCTGTGGGCCACCATGGTCGGACTGGTGGCAATCGGCCTGCTGGGGGCTGACTACCATTGGTTGAGCGACACCATCGCCGGCGCTTATCTTGGCGGCGCCGTGGGCTTTGGTATCCTGTCATTGCTCAGCCCCGCCGCCCCGGCTCCGTAGCCGCCAACCCCGGAGGGAGCCGCCGGATCGCAGCCCCCCGTCGGATCAGACCTTAATATCCCGGCGGCGGATAGTTGGGCGGGGGCGGCGGCGGGTAATTGGAGGGCGGCGGCGCGTAGCCCGAGGGCGGCGCATAACCAGGGGGCGGGGCATAGCCCGGCGGCGGCGGGGGCGGCGCGCCCGCCGGTTGATAGCCCGGAACCTGATTGCCCCGGGAATACATGCACTGCGAATAGGCGACGTCGTAACGCCGCTGAATGCCGTACTGCCCGGCCTGCGACGCCCCCACGCCCTGGCCGGCACCGATGACGCTACCCGCCGCGGCGCCGACCGCGGCACCCCGCCCGCCGCCGACGGCGGCGCCCAGGCCGGCGCCCAGCGCGGTTCCCAGGATCGCACCCCCCACCGCCTGCTGGTTGACGGCCTCGGCCTGGCCCGCCACCTGCTGGTTGGCAAATTGCTGGCAGGTCATCTGATCCGCCTGGAACGCCTCGAATGACTTGCTCGGCGCGGGCATCACCTGCACCGTCGGCCCCATCGGCGGGGTGGCACAGGCGCCCAGCAGCACCACTGCTGAAAGCGCCACCGGAGCGAACTTACCTTGCATCATCAAAACCCCCTCAGACCTTCTTGTTGAAATCCCAACCCGGGTCAGGACTTCCGCGCCCCACGGCGCGCCGGCATCACTGGGTCGGCGTCGGCTGAACCTGACGCCATCCCTCCGGACAGGCTGCGACATAAGGGTAGTACCCCTGCGGCCTATTGCAATAATACCAGTACTGTGGCGCGGGCGGAGCCGACTGGACCGGCGGCGGGACATATTGCACCGGCGGCGCCACGTAAACCGGCGGCGGCGGCGCGATATAGGCCGGTGGATAGTAGGCCGGCGGCCCATAAACCACGGGCGGACCGTACCAGTCCAACGGCACACCGATGCCCACCACCACCCGGGCCGTCGCCGGCGGCGGTGCGCCGACCACACCCGCAGCCAGCACCAGGCTCCCCAACAGGAGCGAACCTCCACGGATCGAGCCGCGACGGAATTTCATGGCTGATGCCCCATACGATATCGCGACACGATCGCCCACGGCCCCGGCCGGGTCATCCCGTATTCCCCGAGGCCCGGCAAGGCGCCGCTTCCCATCTTTGGATATTACTCTAACATGAACGGGACTCTGTGAACAGCACCGGGGCGCCGACCGCCCTTGCGCGGAAACCGGTGACGCGGCGCCCCTTTGTGGTATCTATCGCCCGGGATTGACGTGTCAGGGAGTGCGCGGTGACGGCAAAGTCCGAGCCTGTTCGGGAAGACTTGGTGCTGGCCCTGCCCAAGGGCCGGATTCTGGACGAGGTGCGTCCGCTGCTGGACCGGGTCGGAATCATCCCGGAACCGGAGTTCGACAACGACAACAGCCGACACCTGCGCTTTCGAACCAACCTGCCCCATCTCAGCCTGATCCGGGTCCGGTCTTTTGACGTGGCCACCTTCGTGGCCTTTGGCGCCGCGCATCTTGGGGTCGCCGGCAACGACGTGATCATGGAGTTCGACTATTCCGAACTCTATGCGCCGCTGGACCTGGGGATCGGCCGCTGCCGGCTCAGCGTCGCCGAGCCGGTGGCGCTCTCGGAAACCGACGACCCGGCCCGTTGGAGTCACGTCCGCGTGGCCACCAAGTACCCGGAGATCACCCGCCGCCACTTCGCCGCCCGGGGCGTCCAGGCCGAATGCATCAAGCTCAACGGCGCCATGGAGCTGGCCCCGGCGCTGGGCCTCAGCCGGCGGATTGTGGATCTGGTGTCGTCGGGCGCGACCCTGCGCGCCAACGGACTGGCAGAAGTCGAGACCATCGCCGATATCACCTCCCGGCTGATCGTCAATCGTGCCGCCCTCAAGACCCGGCCGGAGGAGATGCACGGCTGGATCGAGCGTTTCCGCGAGGCCACCCATGCCCCATAAGCTGCACCGGACCGAGTCCGATTTCGAGGCCCGTTTTGCCGCGCTGATCGACGCCCCGCGTGCCGGCTGCGACGATGTCCGTCAGTCGGTGGCGGCCATCCTGGCCGATGTCCGGGTCCACGGCGACGCCGCGGTGATTGCCCACACCAAGCATTTCGACCGGCTGGAACTGACCGCCACCACCCTGCGCATCCGGGAGGCGGAAATCGACTCGGCGGTGGCCGCGTGTTCGCCGGAGCAAAGCGCCGCCCTCGAAACCGCCGCCCGGCGCATCACCGCCTTCCACGCCCGCCAGCACCCCGAAGGGCTGGACTACCATGATGGCGAGGGCATGCGCCTGGGCTCGCGCTGGACCGCGGTGGATGCGGTCGGGCTTTACGTCCCGGGCGGCACCGCTTCTTATCCCAGTTCGGTGCTGATGAACGCGATCCCGGCCAAGGTCGCCGGTGTCGGCCGGATCGTCATGGTGGTGCCCACCCCCATCGGCCGCGTCAACGCCCTGGTGCTGGCGGCGGCGCGTCTGGCCGGCATCAACGNNACGCCTATGTCGCCGAGGCCAAGCGTCAGGTGTTCGGCACCGTCGGCATCGACATGATCGCCGGGCCGTCGGAAATTCTGGTGGTTGCCGACGCCGCCAACCCGCCCGACTGGATCGCCGCCGATCTGCTGTCCCAGGCCGAACACGACACCGCCGCCCGCGCCATCCTGGTCACCGACGACCCGGGCTTTGCCGAACAGGTGATGGCCGCGGTCGAGGCCCGGCTGGCCACGCTGCCGCGCGCCGCCATCGCCGGGGCCAGCTGGCGCGAACACGGGCTGGTGATCGTCGTCAACCACCTTGACGAGGTGCCGCCCCTGGTCAACCGGATCGCGCCCGAGCACCTGGAACTGGCGGTGTCCGAGCCGGACCGGCTGTTCGCCCGCGTCCGCCATGCCGGCTCGGTGTTTCTCGGCCGCCACACCCCGGAGGCGCTGGGCGATTATGTCGCCGGCCCCAACCATGTGCTGCCGACCTCGCGCAGCGCCCGCTTCTCCTCGGGACTGAGCGTCCTCGACTTCCTCAAGCGCACCACCTTCATCGAGGCGAGCCCGGCCGGCCTCGCCGCCATCGGTCCCGCCGCCCTGACCCTGGCCGCGGCCGAAGGTCTCGATGCCCACCGGCTCTCTCTGGCCCTGCGGCTGGACGCCATGGGTGCCGAAGCCGGCGCCGATGCCGGGACGCCGCCATGACCGAAAGACGGAACCGCATCGTCCACGTCAAACTCGACGAGCGCACCGTGGTCCGACGCAAGCCGGAGGTTGAGCATGAGCGGGCAGTTGCCATCTTTGATCTGTTGGAGGAAAATGTCTTCGAGCCGGACGGCTTTGCCGATCGGGGTCCCTTCAACCTCCACCTCAGCGCCGAGGAGGGACGGCTCAACTTTGACATCCGCACCGAGGATGGGCTTGAACTGACCCGGGTGGCGCTGCCGCTCAGTCCGTTCCGCAAGATCGTCCGCGACTATTTCATGGTGTGCGAGAGCTACTATAACGCTATCAAGAAGGCGACTCCGGCGCAGATCGAGGCGTTCGATATGGGCCGGCGCGGTTTGCACAACGAGGGTTCCGAGTTGCTTCAGGAGCGTCTGGCCGGCAAGATTGCCATTGACCACCCGACCTCCCGGCGGCTGTTCACCCTGGTCTGCGTCCTGCATATTCGAGGCTGACCGCACCACCTTCCACCACGCCGGGTCGCGCATGGATGCCTTCCCCCCTCCGGCCATTACCAGCGTGTTGTTCGCCTGCACGTTCAACGCCGTCCGTTCGCCGATGGCCGAAGCCCTGCTGAAGCGTCACCTTGGCCGGCGGCTGTATGTCGATTCGGTGGGCGTGCGCGAGGGCGAGCCCGACCCGTTCATGGTCACGGTGATGGCCGAACTGGGCGTCGACCTGGCCCGGCATCGGGCCAAGATCTTTGACGAGTTGGACGACAACTCGTTCGATCTGGTGATTTCGCTGTCTCCCGAGGCTCATCACCGCGCCGTCGAGATGGTCCGCACCATGGCCTGCGACGTGGAATACTGGCAGACCTTTGACCCGGCGCTGGTGGAAGGCAGCCGGGACACCAAGTTGGACGGCTACCGGCAGGTCCGCGATGGCCTGGCCGAACGAATCCGGCGGCGGTTTCCCGACCACGGCGCAATCCCGGCGCGCCCCGAGGGCAGCAAGGGCTGGTCCGACTTTTTCCGGTAACAAAGTCCCGGGTTCCAAGGGCCACTGCCCTTGGTGGGTCCAGGGCAAAGCCCCGGTCGGGGCAAGAGGGTGAGCCCCGCCATATGTCCCCCGACAAGGCGTACCGGGATCACTCGCCTTCGGTCAGTTCCAGCGTCGCCGTCCGCACCGCACGCAGCAATTGCGGGTTTGGCCGGCGCGGGGTGGAATCGTCGTCGTCCTCGGACAGTTCGGTGGGCATCAGGCGCCGCTTGACCTCATGCACCACCTCGATCAGCAGGAAGCCCAGACTCGAGTCGGTCAACCCCGTGACCAGATCCGCAAGCTCGGGATTGCTCAAGGCGGCGGCATCAAGGCGGACCGGTTCGGCGCGGAGTGGTTCGGCCGGCGGCGTCGCTTTGATCGGGACCGGCACGGGGACCGGCCCGGCGGGGTTCGCTTCGGCCGGAGCCTCCGGCCCGGGGGCCGCGGCCGGCGGCTTGGACGACCGCCGGCCCCGGCGGCGGCGCGGTTCGGTCTCGGGCAGCGTCTCGAACAGACAGGGCTGGCGGTCCGGGGGCGGCTCGGACGTCACCATGACAGGGCTCCTTGGCTGTTACGGGGGCTGTTACGGGGGACTGTTAGGGGCCGTGACCGGCTGTGATCGGGGTGGGGATCGAAATGCCGTTCCTGGTTCATTCTACAGCAACGATCGCCCCTGTCGAGAGTGTTCCCGATCGTGATAGGATGGTGAAGACGGCAGGGACTCCGTCCCTTCGGGGAACCAGGGCTCCGGGGAACCAGGGAAGGGGAGACCGCACGGGTGGTCGAGGGTGAAGGCAGCCGGAAATCGTCAGTGGCCGAAGCACGGGATTTGCTTGCGGCCAATCGGGATTTCTATCGGATCGTCGTGGAACGGGACATTCGGGCCATGGGGACGCTGTGGGCGCGGTCGGCGCCGGTGGCGTGCATCCATCCGGGCTGGCCGCCGCTGGTCGGCCGCGAGCGGGTCCTGCAAAGCTGGAATGAGATTCTGCGCAGTGCCCAGGCGCCCTCGATTCGCTGCCACGAGGAATACCCGCTGGTCTTCGGCGGCTTCGGGCTGGTGATCTGCCTGGAGGTGGTCAACGGTGCCTTGCTGGCTGCGACCAATTCCTTCATCCGGGAAGACGGTGCCTGGCGGCTGGTCAACCACCAGGCCAGTCCGGTGGCGGCGGCAATTGCCGAACAGTTGGAAGAGGCGCTGACCCCGCCGCGCGGCCGCTTGAATTGAGCCGGCGTGCCGGAACCGGCGAATCGGAGTCGTGGCCGGACCGGTAACGGCCGGTTCCTGCTGTCGGACCGGGCGTGGGCCGTCACCGGCGCGGCCATCGCGGTGCCGGGTCTTTCCTGAAGTCTTGCGCCGGGCGCTTTCCGACGCTTTCCGGTTGACAGCCACCGCTGCCGGCGGCCACCGTGCGCCCCGACAGAGTCTTTCCAGGACAGAGGCTTGGCGATGCGTAGGATAGTGACTGTGGCCGGCGTGGCGGGGCTGGTTCTGCTTGGCGCCTCGTCTTCCGGGGCGCAAACCGACGGGTTGGCGGCGGCCGTGACGGCTCCGCCTGCCGGTGCAACCCAGCCGGCGCCATCTCTCGAAGAGACCCCGGCGCCCACGTCGCGCCCCGGGGGCAACCGGACCATGGGCACCATGGGGCAGGGCAAGAGTTTCAGTCTGCCCTCTGGGGACGAACCTGGGGATATGGCCGGGCGCAGCGATGAGGCGTTCGTTGCCTGCGCCGGTTGTTCGGCAGTGTCGGCGCCGCTGATGAAGCAGGCCGCCGAGGTGCTCCAGTACCTGACCGACAACCAGACGCTGCCGGCGTCGCTGGTGCGCCTGAGCAGTGCCGATATCGACGCCCTGCTGCGCGGCAAATCCTGGACCAGCGCCGTGCTGACCGGACCGTTCGGCAAGGAATACCAGCGTCTGCTGGCCTTTGATGCCGACGGCCGCGCCCGTTGGCTCAACTTTCATGGCGGCATCAAGGGCTACAGCACCCTTTGCCGATACGAGGTCGACGAGGACCTGCTGTGCCGCTCCTGCCCCGGGGTTGGACCGGCCCAGTGCTCGGCGATCTACCGCAACGGCGATCTGGTGATGGCCTATGACGAGGAGCAGGGACAGTTGGAGGTTTTTGACTGGATATTGCCGTCGCGCTGGGAAAACGACCGCTTCCTGGCGCCGCATTGACTGGCGCGCGGCGGACTGTGCCGGTGAACCGGGTCGCGGTGGTGGTTGGGATGGCGGTCGAGGCCGGGTGTCTGGACGGCCTGCCGCCGGTGCGGATTGCCTGCTCCGGCGGAAGGCCGGACGTGGCGCGGGAACGGGCCGAACGGCTGGTGGCCGACGGGGCGACGGCGCTGGTCAGCTTCGGCATCGCCGGGGCGCTGGTGCCCGGGCTGGCTCCGGCGACGCTGCTGCTGCCGCCGGCGGTGGTCGGGCCGTCTGGGGAGATGTTCACGGTGGATGCGGCCTGGCACGCCCGGGTGGCTCTGGCCGCGGCGCGTTCGGGCCAGCCGCTGGTGACGACGGCGCGGCTGGCCGGGTCCGACCTCGCGGTGACCACGGTTGCCGCCAAGGCGGCGCTGGCCCTCGCCACCGGGGCGGCGGCGGTGGATATGGAAAGCCATATGGTTGCGGCGGTGGCGCGGGAACACCGGTTGCCGCTGTTGGTGCTGCGGGCCATCGCCGATCCGGCGGAGCGGGCGATTCCGGCTCCGGCGCTGGTTGGGCTCGGCCCCGAAGGAGAGGCCCGCCCGCTCGCGGTGGCGCTGCGCTTGCTGACCGCGCCGTGGACGCTGCCGGCGCTGATCCGGCTGGCCGCGGACAGCCAGGCGGGGCTGGCGGCCCTTGGCCAGGCGGTCCGGCGGCTAGGCCCGGCGGCGTTTCGGCTCGACTGAGCCTCCCGGCGGCAACCCGTCCGTCGCCTGCGCGACCACCTGCTCGAACAGGTGCTGCGCCGGGCGCTGGTCCGACAGCGGAATTTCCGGGGCCATCGGCCCCGCGGTGCGCACCCCGCGGAGCGCCACCCAGGCGGCCTTCAGCGGATGGGCGGTGGCGTCGGCGGCGGCGGTCGGCTCATAGCCGCAATGGGCCATGCAGTTGGCGCACTTTTCATAGCGGCCGGTGCCGTAGTCGTCCCACGCGGTGTCGGCCATCAACTCGTGGAAACTCGCGCTGACACCCTCGTTCAGCAGGTAGCAGGGGCGCTGCCAGCCAAAGACATTGCGGGTCGGGTTGCCCCAGGGGGTGCAACGATAGTCCTGGTTGCCGGCCAGGAAGTCCAGGTACAGGCCGGAATGGGTGATCCGCCACTTGCGACCGCGCCCCATGCGGAATACTTCGCGGAACAATTCTTTGGTCTTGCGGCGGTTGAGAAAGTGTTGCTGGTCGGGGGCGCGTTCGTAGGCGTAACCCGGGGCGATGGTCACGCCTTCGACGCCCAGGTCACGCACGAAGTCGAGGAACGCGGCAATGTCCGCGGCCGGCACCCCGTCATAGAAGGTGGCGGCGCAATTGACCCGGAAGCCACGCCCGAGCGCCGCCCGGATGCCCGCCACGGCGCGGTCGAACACGCCGTCCTGACAGACCGAGCGGTCATGGTGTTCGCTCAGGCCGTCGAGATGGACCGAAAACGACAGATAGGGGCTGGGGGTGAACAGAGGGAGTTTTTTCTCCAGCAGCAGGGCGTTGGTGCAAAGGTACACGTAGCGGCGCTGCGCCACCAGACCGGCCACGATCTCGCCGATCTCCTTGTGGAGCAACGGTTCCCCGCCGGGGATCGACACCACCGGCGCGCCGCATTCGTCGGCGGCCTCCAGGCACTCCCGGACGCTCAGTCGCCGGTTCAGCACCGCATCGGGATAGTCGATCTTGCCGCAACCGGCACAGGCGAGATTGCAGCGGAACAGCGGCTCCAGCATCAGTACCAGCGGGTACCGCTTGCGACCGGCCAATCTCTGCCTGATGATATACGCGCCGATGGCGAGTTGCTGCCGTAACGGAACGCCCACGCCGTCCTCCTCTGATCGCTGTCGCCGGAAAATCCGGCCCGCCGTCGCCGGTCCTGCTCGTGCCGGTCCGGCCCTGGCCACCCCCGCGCGGGGGCGGAGCGGTTACGCTGCTTCGGTGCTCTCCAACTCGGCGGGGAGCTTGAAATGGACGTTTTCCGCGATGCCGTCCAGCAACTCAACCTGGATCGGTCGGATCTCGGCGATCCGCTGCACCAGTTCCCGGACCAGCGCCTCCGGGGCCGACGCGCCGGCGGTGATACCGAGGGTGGCGACGCCGTCCAGCCATTCCGGTTGCAGCGCGGTGGCGTCTTCGACCAGATGACTGGGTTTGTTCATCTCGGTCCCGATTTCCCGCAACCGGTTGGAGTTGGAGCTGTTGTGCGCGCCGACGACCAGGATCAGGTCCACCTGATTGACCAGTTGCCGGACCGCGCTCTGGCGATTCTGGGTGGCGTAGCAGATGTCCTTGACATCGGGACCGACGATGGTCGGGAAGCGCCGCCTGAGGGCGGCGATGATCTCGCGCGTGTCGTCGACGCTGAGCGTGGTCTGGGTCACGTAAGCCAGCCGGCCGGGGCGGGAGGGCGTGATCGTACTGACATCGGCCACCGACGACACCAGATGAACCGTGCCGTCGATCTGGCCCATGGTGCCTTCGACCTCCGGGTGTCCGGGATGGCCGATCAGCACCACGTCGTAACCGCTGCCGGCGTAACGCTGGCCTTCCTTGTGAACCTTGGTAACCAATGGACAGGTGGCGTCGATCACATGCAACTGGCGAAGGGTGGCTTCGGTCTCGACGGTCCGGGCGACGCCATGGGCGCTGAAGATGGTCACGGCGCCCGCCGGGATGTCGTCCACCGTCTCGACGAACCGCGCCCCCCGGGCCTTCAACCCCTCGACCACCCGTTTGTTATGGACAATCTCGTGGCGGACATAAACCGGCTGGCCGTAGGTCCGCAGGGCACGCTCGACGATCTCGATCGCCCGTTCGACGCCCGCGCAAAAACCTCGTGGTTGCGCCAGGATGACGCGCAAGGGCGGTTGGCTGGTGGGGTCCATGGGCTGGAGACTCCTCAAATCACCATAGAGGTCGCAAGATAAGAATAGGTCGCAAGGGTAACGGTTGCATCCCCCGGTGCCGCCGGAAAGCCATTTGGGGCAGGTGGCGGAAACCGCGCGCCGGGTGGTCACGGTTGTTCCCGAACTGTGGCCGACTGGTATCACAGCCGCCGGGGCGATGCCATGGGCACGTCGGGGTCAGGGGGGCTGCGGCGGGCCATCGGAAGGGCGGCGGTCCGTCGCCGGTGGTCCGGTATCATCGTTGCCGGTTTGGGGGCGTGGCGGAAAGATCACTTCGTTTGCGAGAGCCCATGTCCGGCACATGATGCCTTGACGGCATCGCGCCTTGCGTGGTTTTTGATACCCCTTCGTTCAGGTCGGCCGTTTGCGCCGCATCTGGTCGTGGTGATGGTCGCATGACGATAGGGCGATAATGCGGCGGGGCTGGCGCTGCCAGGAAAGCCGTAGTATCTGGCTTGCGGTCCCGGTGGTCAGTGTCAACGGCGCGCGAGGCGGTGGTGGCTTCTCAGTTGGAACAGGCGATGGCGCGGGCGGCGGCGTCGGTTGAGGCGGCGATTGACCGTTTGCTGATACCGACCGTGCGCCCCGAGGCTCCCTTGTGGGACGCGATGCGTTACGGCGCGCTGGGCGGCGGCAAGCGGCTGCGGCCGTTCCTGGTGCTGGAGAGTTCGGGGTTGTTCAACGTCGCCCCCGATCACGCCCTGCGGACCGGGATGGCGGTGGAGCTGATCCACTGCTATTCGCTGATTCACGACGATCTGCCGGCCATGGACAACAGCGACCTGCGCCGGGGCCGGCCCACGGTTCACCGGCAGTTCAATGAGGCGGTGGCGGTTCTGGCCGGCGACGGGCTGCTGACGCTGGCCTTCGAGGTGCTGGCGGATGCCGCAACCCACCCGGACCCGTCGGTGCGCTCGGCCCTGGTCATGGCGCTGGCGGTGGCGGCCGGGCCGTCGGGCATGGTCGGCGGCCAGATGCTGGACCTGGTGGCAGAGACCACGTCCTTCGACCTGGTCGAGACCACCCGGTTGCAGGAGGCCAAGACAGGGGCGCTGATCCGGTTCTCGGCCGAAGCCGGCGCCATTCTCGGCGGCGCCGGCCCCGAGGAGCGCAGGGCGCTGGAAAACTATGCCCGGGATATCGGTCTTGCCTTCCAGATCGCCGACGACATTCTTGACGTGGAAGGCTCGGCCGATGCGGTGGGCAAGCCGGTCGGCGTCGACGCCGCCGCCGGCAAGGCCACCTTCGTTTCGCTGCTGGGTGTCGAGGGCGCACGGGCCGAGGCCTTGCGGCTGGCCGATCGTGCCGCGCGACATCTTGATCTGTTCGGCACCCGCGCCGCCAACCTCCAGGGCGTCGCTCATTTTATCGTGCATCGTAACGCCTGAACGGCGTGCCGGCCGCAAGGCCCGGCGACCCTTGGCGCCCGCTGCGGCGCGAGTGCGAAAGAGCCCGCACGGTCAGGACCCTGTCCCGACAGGCCGGCATAGTTGACAGGCGCTGAGGATTCGGCAAGCCTGAGAATGGGGAGAGAGAATTGAGCGCAACCAGCAAGACCCCACTTCTTGATCGCATTCGGGAACCGGCCGACATTCGCCGCCTCTCACCCGAGCAGTTACCGCAACTGGCGCAGGAACTGCGGAGCGAAACCATTGATGCCGTTTCGGTCACGGGTGGTCACCTGGGGGCTGGTCTCGGCGTGGTCGAGCTGACGGTGGCCTTGCATTATGTGTTCAACACGCCGGCCGATCGGGTGATCTGGGATGTCGGCCACCAGGCCTATCCCCACAAGATTCTGACCGGTCGGCGCGAGCGCATCCGCACGCTGCGACAGGCGGCCGGCCTTTCGGGTTTCACCCGGCGCTGCGAGAGCGTCTACGATCCATTCGGCGCCGGGCACAGCTCGACCTCGATTTCCTCCGGGTTGGGCATGGCGGTGGGCCGTGATCTCGCGGGCGGCGGCAATCAGGTGGTATGCGTGATCGGCGACGGCGCCATGAGCGCCGGCATGGCGTTCGAGGCCATGAACAACGCCGGTTCCATGAACAGCCGGCTGATCGTCATCCTCAACGACAACGACATGTC